>CAZCZZ010000030.1:26246-45700 GCA_964503335.1 uncultured Verrucomicrobiota bacterium | reverse complement strand
ACCGTGGTGCTGGAGCAGTACCTGAAGAATCATCCCGACCCCACGGAGATCGAGTACTACCTCTGCGGCCCGCCCCCGATGATCGCCGCCGTGAACAAGATGCTCTACGACCTCGGCGTCGAAAAAGAGATGATCGCGTACGACGAATTCTAAAGCATGGTTTATGGTTGGATGGTTGATGGTTTCCGAACCTTCCCCCATCAACCATTAACCCTCCACCATCTCTTCTTCTGTGGTCACACTCCTCCAACCCCGCCGCTTCGACCCCCGCAAGGCGGCCTGGGTGTTGGCTGTACTCGCCGGTTTCTATCTCTACACATCGCATCGCGACAAACCGCCGCGGCTCTGGCGGTGGTCCGGCGAAACGATGGGGTCCACCTACACGGTGCAGATCGTGGATGCGCACCTGACCGAAGGGCGTTTCGCGGCAATCCAGGCCGAAGTCGAATCCATCCTCGAAGGCATCAACAACGAAATGTCGACGTGGCTCCCCCGCAGCACGCTTTCGCGCTTCAACGCATCCACCTCGACGGAGCCCTTCACGGTCTCGGCTTCGCTCGCCAGCCTGCTCCGCACAAGCCTCGAGATCAGCGAACGGTCTGGCGGCGCGTTCGATGTGACGTACGGGCCGATGTTCGACCTGTGGGGCTTCGGGAAGTCGGGGCCGAAGCACGTCCCCTCCGACGCCGCCATCGCGGAAACTCAACGATCCTGCGGCTACTCCAATCTGTCGATCAGCAGCTCCGTCTCCATTCGCAAGGCCGTGCCCGGCCTGCAGGTGGTCCTCAATGCCATCTGCCCAGGCTATGCCGCCGACCAGATCGCGGAGTCCCTTATCCGGAAGCGGTTCGCGCATATCTACGTCGATGTCGGCGGCGAAACGATCGCATTCGGAAACAACCTGCACGGGCAACCATGGCGCGTTGGAATCGAACGCCCGGATTTCGACCAGGCGGTGGGCACGGACATCGAACGCATCGTACCGCTTTCAGGCCACGCCCTCGCCACTTCCGGCGATTACCGGAATTACTTCACAAACGAGTCCGGCGCAGTCTTCAGCCACATCTTCGACACCCGCACGGGACGACCGGCCACAAGCCATGTCGCCAGCGTGTCCGTCCTGGCGCCGAGCTGCGCCCTCGCGGATGCCCTTGCCACAACGCTGTTCGTGATCGGACCCGCGGACGGCATCCCGCTCCTCACCAACTGGCCGGGAACAGAAGCGTACTTCCTCATGCGCTCACCGACCGGTGGATACACGGAAGTGGAAAGCGGCGGTTTCCCATCCCCTTAGCCTGAACGATGCAGTAGAACCGCGAATGTACGCGATTTTTCGCCAATTCGGACAGGAGCATGAAGCATCTGAACGGCAATGCTTTGAGCTCACCGCAAGGTGGGTGTTTGTGGATTCAGAAATCACGGGGGTACAACCGCCAAATTCGCGTCAATTCGCGGTTTCTTGCTGAATCTATCCGGCTTCGTGCCCGGTGACCGACTCCCGCAGCTACGGTCAGGCCTTCTTTTCCTTCTTGCACACGCCCGAGCCGCAGGTGGGACAACCGCCGTCGCCGTCCGCGCCGGGTACACGTCCGCACTTCTGGAGGGATTTGCCTCGCAGGATCAGGCCGATGGAGAGTCCCAGTCCGCAGAGGACCAGGATCACGAGTGTTACGACGACATAGGCGACTACAGTCATTGTCAGGGTGGGTCCGTTTCTGTATGAGTCACCGTACGTCCGACCACCATGAGCGTCAAGTACACCCGATTTGAAGAGATTGACTGGAACACCTGGCAACCCGTCCAGCGGGCCACGTTGATGTTTGTGATCCGCGACGGACAGGTGCTGCTGATCCTGAAGAAGCGCGGTCTTGGCGCCGGTAAGGTCAACGGACCCGGCGGCCGCATTGATCCCGGGGAGACACCCGAGGCGTGCGCGATCCGCGAAGTGCAGGAGGAACTGCTCGTCACACCGACAGGGGTCACGTACGCAGGGGAGCTGCTCTTTCAGTTTGCCGATGGCTTCTCGCTGCAGGGCTATGTCTTTCGCGCCGATGGCTGCGAAGGCGAAGCGCAGGAGACGAACGAAGCTGTCCCGCTTTGGACGCCGCTTGATGCGGTCCCGTTCGACCGGATGTGGTCGGACGATCGCGTGTGGTTCCCCTACCTGCTCGAGCGGCGGCCGTTCACCGGTCGATTCCTATTCGACGGCGACGCGATGCTCGGCTATGAGCTGAAACTCGACGTCGGTGCTACTCACACCGGATGACGAAGAAACGGCCCTGGTTCGTCACCGCGCTCGCGTCCACGTAAACCGTCGTCGTGTTCCCGATGGCTCCTGTTCCCACGAAGGGCCCTGCCACGATATTCGTCCACGACTGCACGCCGCGAAGTCCATTCCCTTCCACGGCAAGGTAGGCCACGGAGTACGTGTTGCTCGGCACTGTGGTGAAGATCAGCCGGATGTTGTTGGTCGCAAGGGCTATGTTGGTCAACGCGATGGGGTAAAGCTCGCAGCCCGAGTAGGCTTTCCAGAATCCGTCCTGTGAATCCGCCGCGAGCGCATTCGTCCGGAAGAACACGAGTCCGCTCTGGCCCAGTGTTCCGCCCATCTTGACGTTCGCGTTCGTCGCCTGTGCCGTGCCGCCGCTGTTCAGGCTCTCATACTCGATGTCGAAGGGACCGCCCACACGCGAGCCCGCGTGAGCCATCATCGCGACCAGGAGAGGCAAGAGGATATGGGATCGTTTCATCAGTCGTCCCAATGGCTGGGTAATACAGGCGCCGGGCCCGGATACTCGGAATTGTTCGCGGCGTCGAAGTTCGGAGTGACGGCTTGAAACCAACCCACCTGGCCGCCGGTGTAGTTGATTTGTCCGAAGACGACGTTGTTTGCGAAGTACTGCAAATTCGCGGAGGGCGGAAGCACCTGGGGAACCCCCACATCCCCATACACCGTGTTGTGGGTAAACAGAATCGTGGGCACGAGCAGGCCGACAGGATCAACAACCGCAGGACTTCCCGCGCCCGGAGTGGGCCCCTTGATGTAATTGTACGAGTACTGGTGCAGGACCGGAGTCGCGACCGTCTGGTCGGAAATCGCCGCACCTGAGGCACCCTCTTCATTCACGATCTCGCAGCCGATCACCTCAAGCGCACCCACGGTTCCGATGTTCAGCGCCGCGGCGCCGAAGTCATTGTTCTGGATTGAGCTCTGGTAGAGTCCGACGCTGTCGCACGATGCAATTTGGCCGATGACGAGCGCCGACCCGGACGACTGGGGCCGCGCGAAGTGACAGCTCTGGATTTCGACACCGTCCGCATCCACAAAGAGTCCGTCCAGGAAGTTGCAGTTGAAGAGCTTCGTGCGGTCGCCATTGGCGTCGATGGCGGAATTGCCGAGGAAGACGATTCCCTCGACGCGCTGCTTTCCGGTCGAGGCCGAGGGCGTCGCGCTTACCGTCAAGCTGCCCAGCTCGGGGCGGCCGAAGCCAATGACGTGAACGTCGCCGTTGGTCAGTTGGAGATTGCTTGCGCCGAAGTTTCCGGCGGCGATGACCACTGCGGCCGGCAGTCCGCCCGCAGCGGCGAGGCTGTACGCGGCCTGTGGATCATCCAGCGGACTGCTGATCGTCCCCGTATTGCCCGGCAGGCCGTTCGTCGCCACGAAATAGACGTTCTGCAGGGGGATCCCCGAGGGTCCGGCGATAGAAATGTGGACCACATTCCCCGGCATATTCGACACGGCAATCCCGGAGCCGCCTGTGATGGAGAATGCGCTGTTCGGCGCGCTTGCAGTGTGGGTATTCACTATACCGAACGCGTTCAATCGCGCGTCGCTGTCATCGATCGCCCGCAGCGGTGCCACGGCACCTACGGCAAACTGGGCGGCGCCGACGTTCGACGTCGTAGCCTGCTGAAGTTTTGTACCCGCAATGTTGGCCAGCGCATTTACTTCTGCGTCAAAGACCACGCCTGCGCCGAGTTGAAGGTTCCCGAAGGTGCCAGCAACATCACCCGCGAAGGTAGCCGTGGTAACGAGGGCCGTGTTGGCGATCTTTGAAGCCGCGATCGCTGCCGTCGTGCTGACATCTGCATTCACAATGGCACCCGCCGCAATGCTGTTTGCGTGGGGCGAACCGACGATGTCTCCGGCCAGCGTGATGGAATTCGTGGCCACGCTTACCGCCGCAGCCTGTATCTGCGTAGCTGAAAGCCCGCCAACCAACCCGGCATTGATCGCGTAGGCGGAACTGACAATGCGCTGCGCCGGCAGCATTTCGCTGAAGCTGTTCGTGGCCACACCAAACCACACGCGGAGAAAGAGGTTGCTGCCATTGTTGAAGATGGCCGGATTCATCGCCGCCATGGGCGGAGCGCCAAGGACCGAGCTGAAGACACCGTTGAACACCGCGTTCGTCAGGTGCGCGACGGGCTGCCCCGCGCCGGTGCCGTCATTGGACCAGTAGTTGGTCGCGCCCGTCTGATCCGTGATCGCAAACTTGAAGAAGCCGTTGCCCTGGAACGGCAGGTCGTTGACGAGGACACGTCCCTGATAATCGAGCTCATTCACCGGATTCCCGAGGGCTATGTGCGTTGAAATGAGCAGGACGAGAAGAAGACGACAGGCCGATCGCATACGAGACCTCCCTGAGCTGGCAAGACGTGTTAGCTGTTCCCCTAAAGACTACGAGCCGAGCCCAAACCCGTGAAGTCTTTTTTTCTAAAATTCGCGACAGACGACGAAATGATGGTCTTTCTGTGCGAAAACACCCTCGCAACCTGCAATCTGGACCCGCCTTTCCACTTGCAGACGAAAAGATTCGGGGAGCATACTTCCGGCGCTTTCGTAGATGGATTGTGGCACGCTACAGGCTCAATCCTGCTACGATCCAGGTCCGCACTCGAAATCTTCCGGGGCCAACGGGGTTATGGGGGTCAAGGGGTCATGAGCGAAGAGACGGAGCGACCTCGCGTCGACGATTTACCCGTCACGCGTCGAAGCCTTCGCGTCCTCCTGATCGAGGATTCCGGGACGGACAGCGGCCTCCTGACGTCGCTCCTTCAAGCAACAGGCTACCAAGTCACGCTTTCCAGCGTTACCCATCTCGAAGCACTGAAGGATGCCCTGCTCAACGAGAAATGGGATGTCATCCTGTCCGACCACAGGCCACCTGCCATCGACTCGTTCGCAGCACTCAAACTCCTGCGGCTCCTGGAGCTCGATATACCGTTCGTGGTGGTCACGGACAGCATCCACGAAGACGTGGCCCAGCGGGTACTGAAGGCGGGTGCTTGCGACTACGTGACGCGCGACCAGATGGTCCGGCTGATTCCCGCTGTGGAGCGCGAGATACGGGAAGGCGACAGCCGTCGTGCCCGGCTTGCGGCCGAGGAAGCCCTTCGTACATCGGAGCAGCGCTTCCGCGAACTCGTGGAGCAGATTCCCGCCATCACCTACATTTCCTCTACCGACGAGTCACGAACCGTCTTCTACATGAGTCCACAGATCAAAGCCGTGTTCGGCCTCGATCCCGCGGAGTGCCGCCTCATCTGGAGCAAGTACATGCACCCCGAGGACCGCGAACGCATCGCGAAGGAGTTCGCCGCGGCGCGGGACGAGGGCATCCCCTTCCGTGCCGAGTATCGGATGATCGCGCCGGACGGTCGCGTGATGTGGTTCCATGACGATGCGCTGTTCGTGCGGAACGAAAACGGGCGCCTCATGTTCCTGCGCGGCTTCATGCAGGATATCACCGACCGTCGTCGCGCCGAGGACACGCTGCGCGAGCGGGACGAGCAGCTCCGGAACGTCCAGAAGCTGGAGGCGATCGGACGGCTCGCCGGCGGCGTGGCCCACGACTTCAACAACCTGCTGACGCCGATCCTAGGCTACGGTCGGCTTATCCAGGATTCGGACACGACCCATGAGTCGATTCGACCGTTCGCCGAGGAGATCGTGCGAGCGGCGGAGCGCGCCTCGAACCTGACCCGCCAACTCCTCGCCTTCGGCCGCAAGCAGATCTCGCAGGTCAAGCCCCTGGTTCTGAATTCCGTCGTGCTGGACATGGACCGGTTCCTCCGCAGGACGATCGGCGAAGATGTGGAACTCGAGACGCGACTTCAGCCCGACCTGGGCTGGATCCAGGCCGATCCGGTCCACATCGAGCAGGTCATCATGAACCTCTCGCTGAATGCGCGCGACGCCATGGAGCAAGGCGGGCGCTTGTTGCTTTCCACAAGCAACGTCACGCTGACGCTCGAGAACGCGCTCAAGTACCCGATGGCGTCAGCGGGCGACTACGTGAAGCTTTCTGTGCGTGACACGGGGACAGGCATGTCAGCCGACGTCCGCGAAAAGGCCTTTGAGCCCTTCTACACCACCAAGACCGAGGGCAAGGGAACCGGGCTTGGTCTTTCGATTGTTTACGGGATCGTCCAGCAGTGCCGCGGCTTCATACACCTTGAGAGCGCGGTCGGCTACGGCACGGAGTTCCAGATCTTCTTCCCGCGGGTCAAGACGGCGCCCGCCGACATCGCTGCACCCAAACGCGCGAACATCGACGGCGGCAAGGAATCCATTCTCGTGGTCGAGGACGAGCCCATGGTTCGACGGCTCGCAGTCCGCATCCTCATGTCCCTCGGCTATGACATTGCGGAAGCGTCCTGCGGTGAAGAGGCCATCGAGCAGCGCATGCGTCGCGGCTCGCCATTCGACCTGATCCTGACCGACGTCATCATGCCGCGCATGAACGGGCGCGAGGTCGTGGAGGCAATCGAGAAACTCGGGGACCGCTCCCACGTGGTGTACATGTCCGGCTTCACCGAGGATCAACTCATCCTCCGCGGCGTCAGCCAGGAATCGCAGAAGCTGCTCATGAAGCCCTATACGCGCGAATCCCTCGCGAAGATCGTCCGCGACGCGCTCGACCAGTCGTGAGTCACGCCCGGCTCATGACATATCTTTGACAACTCCGGCACCGTGCTGTGACACATCGAAGCTCCCTCCGTGCTCGAATGGATTCAACAAAGCAGGATTCCCCTGCTAACATCACGGAGGAAGTCATGAAACGTATCGTCTCGATGATCGTGGTCGCAGCGGCGGCATGGGCCGCGCCGGTGGACGCAAAAGTGCCGTCACCCGATGTCGTTTGCCGCGTGGAACTCGATCGCGGTGTGTTGCCGGCAGGGCAAAACGAAAGAGCGGTGGTCAAGGTCACCCTCGAAGCGCCGGAGGTCAGCCGCTCCGATCGCCCGCCCGTCAACCTGTGCCTCGTCCTCGACCGCTCAGGTTCCATGTCGGGCGACAAGATGGAACGAGCCAAAGAGGCCGCCATTGAAGCCGTCCGTCGCCTCAGCGCATCCGACATCGTTTCTCTCGTCATCTACGACCACGAGGTTGAAACGATCGTGCCGGCGCAATCGGCCGCCAATATCGAATGGATCGAGGCACGCATCCGGCAGATCCAGACCGGAGGCAACACGGCGCTGTATGGCGGCGTCAGCCAGGGCGCGTCTGAAATCCGCAAGAACACGGATCGCCGTTTCGTTTCCCGCATCATTCTCGTATCCGACGGCATCGCAAACGTAGGTCCCAGTTCGCCTGACGAACTCGGCCGCATGGGCACATCGCTCATGAAGGAAGGCATTTCCGTCACGACCATCGGTCTCGGCAACGACTACAACGAGGACCTGATGACACGCCTCGCACAGAGCAGCGACGGCAATACGTACTTCGTCCGGGATAGCTCCGACCTCCCCCGCATCTTCGCAGCGGAACTCGGCGATGTGCTCAGCGTCGCCGCGCGCGATGTCCTGCTCGAAATTGAATGCCCCGACGGCGTCCGCCCGATCCGCATCATCGGCCGCGACGGCGTCATCCGCGGGAACAAGGTCGAACTCCGCCTGAATCAGCTCTACGGCGGACAGCAGAAATACGCCCTCGTCGAAGTCGAAGTCCCCGCCACGGAAAGCTCACGCACCCGCCAGGTCGCTTTCGCGAAAGTCGACTACGACAACGCCATCACGTCCGTCCGCGCCCAGTCGTCTTCGTCCGTCGAAGTCACGTTTAGCCCCACGGACGCAGAGGTTCAGAAATCCGTCAATGAGCCGGTTATGAAGGTTGTCATCCTGAACGAGATCGCCGATGCGCGTGAGCGGGCCGTTGAGTTTGACGACAAGGGGATGCGCGAAGAAGCCGCAGCCGCCCTGGCGGCACCTGCCGCCCAATACGACGGGTATATCCAACGCGACTTGGAGCTGAAGCAGGAAGCGGATAAACTTGACCTCGAGGCCGGACAGGTCAGCAGCGGCGGTTACGACGCCC
The DNA here is from genome assembly GCA_964503335.1 of uncultured Verrucomicrobiota bacterium. Lineage (GTDB taxonomy): Bacteria > Verrucomicrobiota > Kiritimatiellia > CAIVKH01 > CAIVKH01 > CAZCZZ01. The sequence continues at coordinate 37,377 of CAZCZZ010000030.1, read as the reverse complement.
CCGGGCGCAAGAAGGCCAAGACTTCCAGCGCAAATATCCGTTCCCAGCAGCAATATAAGGAGTAAAGCACGAGATCCATGAAGTCCCGCTCACTCATATTGTACTGGCTCATTCTTCTGGCAGCCACAGTGGTGACGGGACTTTGGATCTTTCGCCTGCTTCAGCATGAAGAGCAACGGATCGCAGCGACACGCATGGCCGCCCGACAGCAGAGTGCGCAATCCGTGGCCGACGACGTGCGCTTGATCGTTGAGGAGGCGAAGGATGGCTTGATGGCGCGACTCGATGCTGCGCCCGCCGGTGACCTTCCCGGCTACCTTACCGACCTTGAGCGAAGCAATCCGCTCGTCCGCAATGTATACATCTGGTCACGTGAACGCGGTTTGATCCTGCCCGACTCGGCTCAAGGACTCACCGCCGAACAGCAGGGGTTCCGACAGCGTTACGACCGCATTCTCACCGGCGACCAATCGTGGCCCGTGACGGCGCCACAGGAGCAGGCGTTCTCACGCCCTGCCAAATCGTCGCGGATGGAAGTTAGACAACTGGCAAGCGCCTCCCCCGCAGGAAGCGGCTCACGGGGATGGATCACCTGGTTCTGGCAGGATCAACTGTACCTCCTGGGCTGGGTGAGCACGGGTGACGGAACGACGCGTTTTGGCGCCGAGCTTGAAATGTCCGCCCTTCTCTCCCGCCTGGTCACCGCGCTGCCCTCGCCGCCGGCTGGCGAGATGTACGCTCTCCTGGATGCGAACGGATTTGCCTTCGCACAGCGGGGAGAAGTTGAAGTCACGCCCGACCTGAATCCTCTGGCGATGGCGAGTCTGGGCCCCACCCTGCCGCACTGGAGCTTCGCGATCTATGAGACATCCGGAGGCCCCGCAATCGGAAATACATCGCTCGGCGTGGCCGCGGGATCGATCGCCGGCGTGCTCATGCTCGCCATCCTGTCCGCGGGCTCCCTGCTCCTCTGGCAGGCGAGGCGCAGCGCGCTGGAAGCGAGACAGCGGACGAACTTTGTTTCGAATGTCTCGCACGAGTTGAAAACGCCACTGACGACGATCCGCATGTACTCCGAAATGCTGGCGGAGGGACGGGTCAAAGAGGACGCGAAAAGGACGCAATACCTCGAAGTCATCACGAGGGAAAGCGAGCGACTCACACGGCTCGTCAACAACGTCCTCGACTTCAGCCGCCTCGAACAGGGACGAAAGCAGTATCGCGCGGAGCGTCTCGACGCGACGTCGGTCCTGCGCTTGATCCTGGAGGGACAGACCGACCGCCTGCGCGAATCCGGACTGCACCTTGAAACGATCCTGCCCGAAGAATCCGTGCACGTCGTCTGCGACCGCGACGCCCTTGAGCAGGCGGTTCTCAACCTTCTCGACAATGCCGTGAAGTACGCAGCCGGAGGCGGCCGTGTTCGGGTCGAACTCACTCGAAAAGACGCTCAGTGCATGATCGTTGTCGAGGACGCCGGCCCGGGCATTCCCGCGGCGCAGCGCGCCAAACTATTCCAGCAATTTCATCGGGCCGACGACTCGCTTACCGCGAAGACGCCCGGCTTCGGCCTGGGGCTGTGCATCTCGCGTCGACTGATTGAAGACCACGGTGGAACCCTCACCTTCGAGCCGTCGTCCTCGAACGGAGCGCGATTTACCATCACCCTGCCCTGCGCAACGGAGGTCACATCATGAGCCGCGGAACGATTCTCGTTGTGGAGGATGACAACCACATTCGCAATGGACTCGTGGATGTCCTGGAGAGCGAGGGCTACGTCGCCGTGCCGGCAGCGGACGGCAAGCAGGGTCTCTCCATCGCCCGCCAGCAGCGCTTCGACCTGATCGTATTGGACATCATGATGCCGGGCCTGAGCGGCTACGACGTCTGCCGCGAGATCCGGAAGAAGGACGCGACCACACCTGTCATCATGCTCACCGCCAAAGGCGAGGAAGTGGACAAGGTGGTGGGCCTTGAGCTGGGCGCGGATGATTACGTGACCAAGCCCTTCGGTGTCCGGGAATTGCTCGCCCGCGTAGCGGCGGCGCTGCGGCGAAGCCGCGCGAAAGACGGAGCACCCGACCCGCTTCCCTCCGAGATCACCTTCGGCGACGCCCGTATCAATCGCAAGTCCTTCGAAGGGTCGCTCGGCCGCGCAAGCTTCACGCTCACGGCGCGGGAAATGAAACTCATCGATGCCTTTGCCCGCAAGCCCGACGAGGTCTTGAGCCGTGACGACCTGCTGAATGAGGTCTGGGGAATCGACTACGGCGGCACGACCCGCACGCTCGACCAGCATATCGTCCAACTCCGGAAGAAGATCGAAAAAGAGCCTGAAGAACCGCGCACCATCCTCACCGTCCACGGCGTCGGCTACAGGTATCAAACCAAGCTCACCAGACGGCAGGTATAACGTCGGTCATGAAGCATTTGCTTTCAGCTTGTGGTGAAAGTCAGAGGGTCGCGCGCGGCGGAGAACGATAAGCCGCAGAGCCACCCGCTTCGGGCGTGCTGCTCGCCGGTCATGGTAGCGGATCAGACCCTGATCAAAACGTCAATTTTTGCCAATACTTCAGCAATTGTATTGTCATCAGCACGTTCTTCAAATCGCGCACCACGCGCACGCCAATCCAGGCTCTTGACCTGATCGGCCAAAACAACGCCCTTGGTGGTATGACCATCTACCTTCACTTCAAATGGGTAACCCTTTTGCTTGCTTGTGATGGGGCACATCAAGGCCAACCCAACTTTTCCGTTATACACTTTGGGCGAAACAATAAATGCCGGCCGGTGACCGGCTTGTTCTCGACCCGCTTGAGGATTCATCTGAATCCAGACAATATCGCCGCGATCCGGGACGTATGACATTGATTACCAAGCCTCGTTCCCGACCGAACTGCCGGCATCAATTTCCCTGTGCAGATTCTTGCGATTGATGGCATTTAGTAAATTAGACAAATGATACCGGGGTGCTTTCCTTGCCTGCACGACAAGGCGGCCATTTTGAACCATCATCTCCACGGCAACACCCTCTTTGAGCGAAGCGTCTTGTGCCAGCGGCTTGGGTATTCGAACACCAAGACTGTTACCCCATTTTTGAACTGTAGCAATCATTGCGGAGGCCCCTGTTTATACTATGAATATACACTCAGCAACTGCCCGGTCAATGGTCTTTTCCGCTAACGTCGCGGCCGTGTCGCGAGGCTGCGGCCCCGGCAGCCGAGCAGGCGGGAGGCGCTGGTTCGACGCTTATTATCCTCGTTCTTAACGAAACCTCGCCGCCAGGATGAAAATCACAATTGCCAATGCAATAGAGACTCTGAACGCATTCACAAACCAAGGAGTTATCTGCATTTGCCTGCAGAGCCTCTCCGCCTGGATGTAGTCGCGAAGCATTCTGCCCCCATGGAGTGACGGCAGACTCTTGGCCCCGACAAAAGGGGGAGACCGAGACCGATTACAATCAGGATTACTATTCCGATGAATTCCATAGTTTCATCTATCGTCGAACAGTCTTGGTTTACCGGACCACGACTGCATTCCTTTCCGATTTTCCGGGTGTCGCACCTCGGCGCAATGCGATTGATGGGTGTTCTGCCATTCATTCGATGGCAGGACGTTGTGTCGATCTGGCGTGTTGTGTTTGGGGCGTGAGGCAGGCTTTTGGAGCGATCAAATCCGTAACGGAGTCTTTTGTGGTCAGGTTGTGGACTTGAGTGTCGCGGGACCTCTGCGAAGCTGCCTGTTCGTAGTCAGGCACGCCGCGGAGCTAGTGCCGGGGGGCTCCCGCGACTTGGGCCAAGATGCCCGGTGTCGCTCACTACAAACGGACCGCTTCCAATCCTTGGACATCCCCGCATGGCCGAGTTCCAAGGATTGGAGAAGGTAGAGTAGAGCAGAGCAGGTCGGCGTTAACCCGCAGGAAATAGTGCTCAGCGCACGATGCGGTGAATGTAGGCGCAGATCGCGGATGCGATCAGGGAAATCGTGGCGAGGCTTTTGTTGAAGAGATAGAAGTTCGAGTGAGCGGGATCGTTCAAGGGATGCTTCAAGAGCACGGACGGGGACGGGAACCAGCCGTCCTTCACGCACCACAATCCCAGAACGAGCAGCCCTATCGCCCATCCGAGGAAACTCTTCGTGCCCTCTATCTTGAATTGTCTCGCCATCAGATCATCTTCCCCGCGTCAAGCCGGCGTGAGTTCGGATCGCATTGAAGCCGCGATGCCAAGGATCGCGTCCGCGGCATCAGACACGTTCACGAGCGTCACCGCCCCGGTCTTGCGCAACTTAACTTCGATTTGTCCCTTCGCAAGGGAACGTTCGCCGATGCTGATCCGGATCGGGCACCCGACGAGGTCGCCGTCCTTGAACTTTACGCCCGCGCGTTCATCGCGGTCATCGACCAGCACATCAAGACCCGCCGCTTCGAGCTTCGCCACGAGATCCTGTGTGACCTGCATCGTCTCCGGATGCTGGACGTTGATCGGAAGAACCTCGACGGCATATGGCGCGACGGACAAGGGCCAGATGATTCCGTCCTTGTCCCATGACTGTTCGATCACGGCCTGCAACGTGCGGGTCACCCCGATGCCGTAGCAGCCCATGATGCAGGGCTGCTGCTTGCCGTCGGCATCCAGGAACTGTGCTCCCATGGAGATGCTGTATTTGGTGCCGAGCTTGAACACGTGGCCCACCTCGATCGCGCGTCGTATTTTCAACGGCTCACCGGTCGCGACGTCCAACTCGCCCGCGCGCACACTGCGCAGGTCGGACCAGGTCGTGACCTTGATATCGCGTTCGATGTTCACGTGCCGAAGGTGATGCTTGTTCTCGTTCGCACCCGTGGTCATGCCCTTCGCGCCCTTCAAGAGCAGGTCGGCATAGATCGGAATCGTCGTAACGCCCACGCCACCGAGGCTTCCCGGATAAGCGCCCATGGTGTCCCGGCACTCGTCCGGGGTCGCCGGGCGAAACGTGCCGGTGCCAAGGGCAGCGACAAACTTCGCTTCGTTCAACTGGTCGTCACCGCGAAGCAGCGCGATCACGGGCTTGTCTTCAACAATGTAGACCAGCGTCTTGATCTGCTCATGCGCCGGGACGTTGAACGGCGGCTTTACCAGGGACTCGATGGTGTTGACGCCGGGCGTCGGGAACTTCTCGGGAGCCGGGCCGGTATCTGTGGATGGCGTCGGGATGGCTGGCCCGCGACTCGCCGCCTTCTCCGCATTCGCGGCGTAGGAGCCGCTTTCAGCGTAAACCACTTCGTTTTCGCCCGTCTCCGACGGAACCATGAACTCGTGTGAAAACTTCCCGCCCATCACGCCGGTATCGGCTTCGACGGGGAGCGTCTTGAGCCCGCAGCGGTGGAAGATGCGCGAGTAGGCATCGTACATCGCGCGATAGCTCGCCTGCGCACCCTCGTCCGTCGCATCGAAGCTATAGGCGTCCTTCATGATGAATTCCTTGGCGCGCATCAGGCCGAAGCGCGGGCGGATCTCATCACGGAACTTCACCTGGATCTGGTAGAAGTTCTTCGGAAGCTGCTTGTAGGAGTTGATCTCGCCCGCGGCGAGAAGCGTGACGACTTCCTCGTGCGTCGGGCCGAGAACCCACTCGCGGTTGGCGCGATCCTTGACCTTGAAGAGCACATCGGCGGCGGCTTTATAGCGTCCGCTCTGCTCCCAGATCTCAGGCGGCTGCAGGGCCGGCATGAGGACTTCGAGCGCTCCCGCCCGGTCCATTTCCTCGCGCACGATGCGTTCGACCTTCTTCAGCGCGCGGACACCGAGGGGTAGAAAGGTGTAGAGCCCTGCCGCCAGCTTGCGGATCAATCCGGCGCGCAGCATGAGCTGGTGGCTCTGGATTTCCGCTTCCTGGGGCACTTCGCGTAACGTCGGGATCAATTGTTTCGACCAAAGCACTTCACTACCCAGCCTTTCATCGTCCGGCTTATCCGGCAAAGCGGCGATTGATAACGGGAAATAGCCTCCTGCGCAAGCTGCGATGCCCCCCCGCCCACGCCGTCCGGAACTTGCAAAAGGGCGCGGTGACAATCCATGATGAGAGGAATGCTCTCACGCTCCGCCATGCTCGCGGTCACCTTGCTCAGCCCGTGGAGCGTATGCGCCCAGACGGGTGATGTGCCCTGGAGCAGGGCGCCCATCTACAGCATAGCCGCCACGAATCGCCCCCACTTCCAGCCCGTCCCTGTCGATCCATACAAGCTCGCCCTGCGTGAACTGGACGAACCCTTTCACGTTAGCCTTCTGACGGACACGAACACGGCCCTGTCGCCCACCCGCATCTACCTGCTCGAACCCGACGAGGGCGATGTCGCGGTTGCGTATCAGCAGGCTGCCGAGACCGAGGATGTCCGGGCGTTGGTGCGTGAGGCAGACCGCCTCTCCCGCTCGGGTGATACCGAGGAAGCCGAAGGACTCCTTCTCGGCGCACTCCCCCAGATCCGCAGTCCCGAACACAAGGCAACGTTGTACGGACGCCTCGGTCACTACCTATTCCGCGCAAACAAGATGCAGGAGGCCTCTGAGTACATGAAGCTGGCGATCGCCAACCGCCCCTCCGATCCACGCCTCGCTTCGAACCTTGCCGCGGCACTTTTGACGCTCGGCCAGCTTGATGAGGCGGAGCAGCTCCTTGGCCGGATCAACCTTGCCCTGGAGTTCGATCCGGGCCTCATCTTCAGCGTCTACTTCAACCTGGCCTGCATCCATAGCCTGCGGAATGATCCCGACCCCGCGTTCGCGGCGCTCACGCGGGCGGCGGAGTCTGACCCGATCTCGACTTTTGCCTCACTTGGCGACACACAATTGGACAATCTCCGCGTGGATCCGCGGTTCCAACGGGTTCAGGACGGTCTCGACCTCGTCCTGAAGTCGGCGGCCGGACAGGCGCGATGAGAAGGATTTGATTGCTCTCGGCTCACGCCTTGATCATAAAGCGATGACGTTTTCAACAACGGGGATTCCAATGAAAAAGAAGATCTATCTCTGCGGACCGATCATGGACGAAGTGGACGGGCACGCGCGCGAATGGCGCGAGAAGGCCAAGAAGCTACTATCCAAGAACTTCATCCTCCTCGATCCGATGCGCCGCGATTTCAAGGATCGCGAAGTCGATAGCGCCAACGAGATCGTCGAGTTCGACCTGCAGGATATCCGCGATGCCGACATCGTGCTCGTAAACTACGGCAAGACTTCGGTGGGCACGTCGATGGAAGTCTTCTATGCGTCGCACGACTTGAAGAAGTTCGTCGTCGCCTTTTCGCCCTTCACCTTCCAGGACTGCAGCCCGTGGATGGTTCGCTTCTGCACGAAGATCCTTCCGAACCTGGAAACGGCCTGCAAGTACATCAAGGAACACTTCGTCGACAAGCACGTGTGAGTCATCACTCCGGAGGGGCACGCTGCGCGTGCCCGTCCCGTCAGGGCTGTCCCACGACGCGTAGCTGATAGATTCGCATCGCCGCCGCATTCGTGTCCTGGAACGACAAGCCCACGCTCGTCGAGCCGGGTGTCACATCGCCACTGACTGGCAGATACGCATCTCCTGGCGATGATGCACCGAATATCCGGTACGTCCTGCCCGACACACCCCACCAGGTCATTTCGCGAACACCGCCCAATTCGTTGAGGATGGAGTCGAGTCTCAGGTATGACGCGCCATTCTGCGGAGCGGTCCCCGCCCTAAGCTCTTCGTGGTTCGGCATTCCGTCACCATCCGGATCGCCAGAACCGCCGTTGCTTCCGGTTCCATCCCACGGATTCAGACCACTATCCAGCTCCCACGCGTTCGGCATCCCGTCGTTGTCCGTATCATAGTTCAACGTGACCACGCGGCTCGCGGTGAACTCAAAGCCGGATGCAGCGTAGAAGACTTCAATCGTGCGGACACCGGTTCCGTTGTCCGTCCACGGGAACCGCACTTCGTTCATGAGATCACCGGGAACCTCGTCCTGCAGGAAGTAGCTACCCGGATTCTGCGTCTGCCCGTTGACGGTGAAAAAGAAGTAGCCTGCCGCGGCCGGAAGCGACTCGCTGAATTGTGCAACGACGGTATAGGCCTCGTTCGTCCTGACGTCGATGACCTGACCGTCGAAGTTCGGCCACGCGATGCGAACGGTCGCATCCGCGCCCTGCTGGTTGAAGATGATCGGGTAGTGATGACCGATCACGTTGTCCTGCAGGTCCCTGCCCCAGGCGTTCTCCGATACGCCCGCCACGCCACCCATGACATCCACTGCGTCGTTGTTGCCGTCGGGTGAATCAAACGTCGCGTCGCTTCCTGCGTCGCTCCCGCTGCTTCGGAACGACGCCAGCGACATCGTCACCTTCTGGGGGAGGAACAGGTCGAGGTCGTTGCGATTAATCCGGAACTCCATGCAGTTGTTGTCTGTGCTCACCGCCACGGACGAGTCCTGCGCGTTCGGGACGTACCAACCACTGCCATTGTACAGGCGCACCTTGGGTGTTCCGCCAGCCGTATAGACCATGATCTGTCGCGTGGCATATTGGTCCTGGTTCGCAAGGTCTATGGATCCCGACGGCGTTGATGCGTCGCCAAGCCACGGGAACCCCTGACCCGGATTCAGAAGGTGCGAGTTCCAGGCGATACCGATGGCGGGTAGTCCTGCGTTCGTGACGTCCTGGAACCGGACGAGGAAGTACGCATACGTTTCATCGCACGTGACCCGCACTTCGGTGATGTCTTCATCGGAAGTCGCGCCGCCGAATGTGCGATGGTCGTTCACATCACCGGTATAGATCCACTCACCCTCATCGATTGCGACTTCATGTACGAAGGGAGACGGCGCGCCTCCCCACTCACCCGGCCAGCCGTCCACCTTGATGTCAGTTCGCTTGTCGAGAACGACCAGATCCCAATACTCGAGCTTGGGTACAGTGAACTCGACGTAACGTCCACCGCCATCCACGCCGTCGGTGAAGGGCAGTTCCAGGGGACGCCCCAGCGCGTCATCAGGCGTTGCGACATAGACATGCTGCACGGCCTTGTCCACGTAGTACTTCAGATGAACATTGAGCTGCTCAGTCGGCCTCGCGCTGCGATTGCGCCAAGACCAGTCCACGCCGTGGAGATTGATCAGGCTGATGGTGTCGAATTCATCACGCCACAACTTCACGACGGTCCAGATCGATCCCGGACTCGCGTCCTTGCTCAGTGTGTCCGTCGTGCTCGAGATGTTGGCCCCACCCGTTCCATCCACCACGTTCCCGAGCGTATTGAAGAAGAGCAGGTTCTCGTACTTCACAATGAAGTCATAGTAGTCGCGCATCGCCCGCCGCAGCGTCGGTGTCATCGGCGGCCAGTGCATCGGGAAGTAGTGATTCGAAAGCATTTCCACACCTTCGCCCAGTTCAAGGTGGTAAGCCCCGTTGGCAAACACGGCCGCATCCATGAGGCGCACCGACGCTTCGCTGAGCGTGTTGGTGTAATCGAAAAGATTCATGTACGCCGCAAGCACCACCTGCTTGCCGCGCGACCGGTCCTTGGCCCGACCGATCAGGTTACGGATATCCGAATAGGACTCGTTGCCCCACACTTCGCAGTAGTACACGTCCACATCCGAGGCCGCGATGCTGTCCATGTAGTTGGCCGCAACGTCATTGTGGATGATGCGCGCGGACGGGTTCACAATCTTGAGCGCGTTTCGGCATTCGTTGATGAAGCGGGGGAACTCATCCCACTCTGGAATCCCGTGGCTGGAATTGAAGCGGTAGTTCCAGGAGCCGCCGAGGTTGTCGAGGTGGATGCCTTCGAAGCCCAGCTTCAGCATCGCATCCAGGAACTGGTTGTTCACCCACTTCTTCCATTCCGCATTCGAGCAGTCCATCACCCAGATCGCCCGGGGCGGTGAGTAGCCGATCAGCTGGTGCTGCTTGATGTCGATCGGAAGCGTCGACCACGGCTTGGTGAAAGCAGCCCACTCGACATGCTCGGGTTCGACGCCGACACCGCTGTCTCCGTAGAGGAGATCGTACGCCATCGTGAACATGTTGTGCGCCTTCGCCGCGATCACCTTGTTCGACACGGTCTTGAGCGACTGGACGCGTCCGTCGAACTGCTCGTAGAGATCCAAGATCTGGCCGTTATCGCCGTAACGAATCAGGCGGTCGTGCTCCGACATCCAATCGTAAAACTGGACCGCGTTGATGTGGTACTTGTTCAGCTCATGGGCCTTCGCATTAGAGTCCCACGCCTGTTCCCCTTCGTAGAAATCGGAGAAGAAGCCGTAGCGCGGGAAGCGCGTCCAGTCTGTGCTGATGTCGATCGCGGACGATCTGCGGTCGTTCGTCGTCGATCCATCAAGGATGTCCAGATCGATCCCGTAGCCGCGGAAATCGTCCCCCCGCGAAATCCACGGGACCGTCAGCGTTGTTCCCGAGGCCGCACCAAGCACGACGTTGCTGGTGATTTCCAGCACCGTGTCGAAAAGATGCGTAATGCGGAAACGCGCGATTCCGTTGAAGGTCGATCCGCCGGCGTTGAAGAGCTCGGCCTTGATCTGGACGGTGTCGCCCGGGTTGTAGCGCGCCTTGTCCGTGTAGAGATCGCGAATCATCGAGTTCACGCGGGTGTAAAAGTCCTCGCCTTGATTGTTGTCCCACACTTCCGCGCCATACGCGTCGACGGCCCGTACCGCGAAACGCAGGATCGTGCCGGCAGGCAGCGAGCCGATGTTCACGTGCCACTTCGATCGTCCGTTCTGGGAGCCATTTGTGACCATCGTCACCCAGTTCCATGTTCCGCCGCCATCCGTGGTGTAGATCGCCTGGACATTCGTCGCAGCGCCTGCGGGCTCTGTCTCCGTGTTGAGCCAGATGCTTTCACCCGGATCAATGTCACCGTAGTTCGGCCATGAATAGGATTCTCGCGCGGCCCTGATATGTTTCGGCGAATTCACGACGACCCAAAAGTCCGTGCCGCCTGCCGTATCCCAGACCAACTCACCGCCCGTGAACGTGGCCTCGACTGCAAATCGATTCGTCGTGCCGACGGGAAACGCCCCGAGGTTCACATGCCACAGATTCTTGTCCCCGTCTGTGCCATTGGCGTTCATCGGAGTTGAGATCCATGCGGCGCCGCTGTTCGT
>CAZCZZ010000030.1:0-26146 GCA_964503335.1 uncultured Verrucomicrobiota bacterium | reverse complement strand
CCCGCGCCACCGTTCACCGTGAGGAAGTAGTCCGATCCCCCGTTGTTGTCCCAAAGGCTCGCGCCGCCTCCATCTCTCACTTCGCAGGCATATCGAACGGTCGTGCCCGCTGGGAACGTGCCGATATTCACATGCCACCAGTCGTGAACACCCATCTGGCCGTTCTTCGACATGTCGGAAGAGATCCACGATGTGCCGTTGTTGGTCGAATAGACGACGCGTGCATACGTGGCGGCACCGGCATGCGTCGCTTCCACGTTGATCCACACATCGTTGGTGGATTCGATCGTGCCGTTTATGGGGCGGTGATAGACGTGACCCACCCAGTCGAGCACGGCGTTTGCATCACGCACGCAGAGCAACGCAAAGAACGCAGCTATAGCGAGTCTGTTCATTGAAGCGGACGATAAGGTTTGGACGACACATCCCAGGCATCGATACGGAATTTCCAGGCTCCATCACCCTGGCGGATCCTGCAGAAGAGCACATTGCGTCCCGGCTGCAGCGTGGCCTTTACGGTTTCTTCCGCACGCTTGAAGCCGCGCCATTTGTTCGCGGTATGAATTCGCCGTCCGTTCAACCAGAGGACCAACCCGTCGTCTGATCCGCACTGCAGTACAATAGGCGTCGGCTTCGATACATTCCACTCCGCGTACGCGTAGGCATCGACGTAGAGCTGGTTCCCGTAGAATGCGTTCAGATCGAACGTGCCGGAGTAGTCCGACACTTCGCTTGCCGAGCGCCAGGTGATATCAGCGGGCCATGGCTTCGGCGCTGAGGCGAGCGCGTCCAAACGTCCCGGCGACGCTTTGTCGTCGCGATTCTCCAGCGGGAACGGACCCGCGAGCTGCCACGCGATGGGACGTGGCGATTCGACAACGGGTCCGTCGTCTCGACGGCCCGACGAATAGGCCGCGGCATCAAAGATGTCTGACACGCCATCGAGCGCGGATCCCTGCGGACCCGTCAGATGGACAAGCAATCGCCAGGGGTTGCGATCCTGGGCGACTTTGAAAACGAGGGTGCTATCACCGGCCGGCAGCTTCAGAGGAATCACCTCCTGGTCCCACGCGGCGAGGCGGTACACTTCCTTCGCGAAGATCAGATTCCCGTTCAGCCAGACGGAAAGCGTATCGTCGGCCCCCACCCGAAGCTCCGCGTCGCGCGAAGTTCGGGACCGGATCTTCGCCACGGCATAGCCGGCTGCATGGTCGCGCTCGCCCCACAACGCCTCGAAGTCGATCCCATCATGGTGATCATGATGATCCGCCGGCAGGGTCGTCCACCGCACGATACCTTCCGCCGTGCTGAACCGGGCGTCCGGTGACAGTTCCCATTCCGGCGGAAACGGCGCAGTGAAAGCTTCCTTCTCGCGGGCAGGAAATGGACCCGCGACAGCCATGCGAAGTGGCCGGGCAAAGTGCACCGACTCTTCACCGAGGATTCGATCGTCGGCCCGCGCGACGAGGCGCACAACAGCATCGGATATTCCATCTGCCGTGCCGATATCCAGCGACCATTCGCCGGACCAATCCCCGCGAGGCTGAATCTCGATGGCCCTCGTGGAGTCGCCGATTGTGATGTCGCCGCTCGCCGTGGCGGAAAGATCAATCTTCAGGGCATCGTCGGAATGATTGACGAGACGCGCGCGAATCTTGCGTTCCCCGCCGCTGACAAACCGCGAGCCCGCCACCTCCGTGTCGATGGTAACGGGTGACTGCCATCGCATCGTACCCGCAAAGAGATGGCTTCCCCCACCCTGCACCGTGATGACGAAGTCGGCCTCGTGCGTGCCCTTGTAGTTCAGTTCCACCGTGGCCTTATCGCCATCGATGACCAGCGGAAGCGGCGAACGCCGGTCCGGCTTGCCCCGGGGCGCGGCGAATACGGAAAGTTCTCTGACGCTGTTCGTGTTCACGCGAAACGTGATCGTCGCCCTGCCGGTCAGCGTGCTGCCCGATAGCGGGAACGACACATCCGAGAGCACGGCGCGTGAAGCATCGAAGAGGAGTGCCCGTTCCGTAACGCCATCCTTCCACGATCCAAGCTCCTTCCCTTCAGCGAGTTCCACCATGAGGGCAGAACCTTCGCGCACAAATGCGGGAGCCGAAACCAGATCGAGGGGCACCTCCACGTCGGAGGGTCCGCTGTACGCAACGGGAAGGAGCAGATGCTGCCAGCGGCCTGCGGGGAACTTGATGCGGCGACCGGTAGCGCCTTCCTCGAGCACGGGGGCCACGAGAAGATCGGAACCCAGCATGTACTGCGAATCCTCGTCGCGGAACCGCGGGTCGTCCGGAAACTCCATCGCCATGGGACGCATGATCGGGAGCCCGGTCCGCACCGCCTCGCGACCGAGCGCTTTCAACGTCGGACGCAGGTTCATGCGAATGCCCGCCAGAAGCTTGTAAGCCCTCTCGGCCTCCTTCCCGAATTCCCATGGCTCGCGCTTCAGCACCCCGTGGTACTGCATCATCGGACTGAACGCGCCGAACTGCAGCCAGCGAATGTAGAGTTCGGGCGTCGGCTGGTCGATGTAGCCGCCGATATCGTGTCCCCAGAACGGCGCGCCGCTGAGACCCGATGAAAGCCCGGCAGGAAGCAAGGACCGGTATTGCGCCCATGTGGCGTACTGATCACCCGCCCACAACGCAGGGGTTTGTTCGCAACCGAGACTCGCGCTGCGTCCCCACAGCATGCCATCGACCTTCTCCTGGTCGAAGAGGGCGAAGAGCGCTTTCGCGTAGAGCACGGAAAACTCGTTGTGCATCTGCCACCCGCGACGTCCGTCCGCGAAAACGTCGTCCGGCTTGATGTCTTCACCATCGTCATTCTTGAAACCGCGCACGCCGAGCCGCACCTCGTCGCGCATCTGGTCCTGCCACCAGCGCACGGCTTCGGGACGCGTGAAGTCCAGGTTGGCGAACCCTTCAAGCCATTCGCGACGCCAGCTCACGGAACCGTCGGGCTTGCGCACGAAGAAGCCTTGTCGCTCTGCGTCGGAAAAGTCCGGCGAAGTCGGATGAATGATAGGCACCTGCCACAGCACATTGCGAATGCCGTGTTTCCCGCAAAGGGCGAAGAAGCCACTCACGTCGGGCCAGCGGTCACCGGAGAAATTGTTGAAGTCACCAGTATGGCTCGACCCTTTCCAGGCCTCCTGCACGATGACCGCCACGGGAATGTCGCGATCCACCATGCCGCGAATAGCATCCTCGGCCTCGCCCTGGTGCTCGTAGCTGTTGCGGCTGATCCATGGACCCCACGCCCAGTCCGGAACGCCGCGGATCGGTCCCTGAATACCGATGCGTTTCTGGACGAGATCGCGCAGCGTTGGACCGAGCGCGACATAGAATGTCCACGCCTGTCCGCCACGCAGGTACCGGTTCAAGCCTTCGCCCAGCGGATTCAGGGAGAATTCCCCTTCCGGATTGTCCGCCGCGAACACGGCGTAGCCTGCGCTGCTGAAGAGGACGGGTGTGCAGAAGTAGCTGGCCTTGCCTTCAGCCCCCTGCCCCGGCTCGTCACGAATCCACATCTCGACAAACTTGCCAGCCTGGTTCAAGCCATTGAAGCGCTGGCCCAATCCATAAATCGCCTCGCCGGGAGGTGCGTTCCATTCAAGGCGTGATCCCGGAATACTTGCACGGCCAAAGGCACCGATCGGGGAAACACGTCCGCGCCAGAGCGAAGGTCCCGTCTGGTCGTCCACACGACGCGCTTCGAGCCATCCATTGTTGACCCGCATCTCGGTGGTTCCGCCTTCGCTGCGACAGACATCGGTATCTGCTCCGGGTGTGAAGCGGTCCATGCGCGGCGAGACCGTACATTTGTAGATGTCCTGGCCGGCTGGAGTCACGACCACGGCCAGTTGATCGAAGACGGCGCGCAAGTCACCGGCAGTCGCCGGGATTGTCGCCGCGATACAACCCACAACCACGCACCAATGAAGCCTCTGCCGGATCGACGCCATGGGTCAGTTGATCCTTTCCGCTGAGGACATAAGGCGAGAAGAATTGCGCACGTGTAGTTCCATATCGAGGTCGATGTGCCGGGCGGGCTCATCGGCTTTGATATGTCCCTCCACGCGATCGAGAAGCATGCGTGCGGACATCTCTCCAAGACTCGTGAGGGGCATTTCCGTGGACGTCAATCCAAGCACCACGGATGACGGCGAATTGTCCCAACCGGTCAGGGCAATCCTTCCACTTCCGAGCAGGTCTTTTGGCAGCTGCTCCATGACACCGAAAGCGACCGAGTCGTTAAAGGCCACAAAGGCGTCGGGCAGGCGGGACGGGTCACGGAACTCGCGCATCATAATATCGCGTCCATCGCTCTGGATCAGGAGCCGGTCCAGAATACGCATCTGCGGAACATTGAGTCGCTGCGCGGTTTGTTCAAAAGCCGTGCGCCGTTGCTGCGCGTCGTAGATATCCGGCGGGCCTGCGAGATGGACGATGTCGCGGCAGCCTTGTTCGACCAGATGCTCGACGATGCGAGCCATGACGTGTGAATTGTCGACGGTGACGCTGTCCACATTCCGCCATGTGTGCGCTTGTTCCTGTGCACGGCTCGCGCAGAGCACGAGCGGGATATGATCATCCGCGAGGACCTGGCCGAAGAGAGCCAGCGGTGGATCGATCAGTACGATGCCATCAACCTGACCCGAGACGCTGAGATCGGTAAAGAGCCTGAAGTAATCTTCGATACCGTGCGCAATCGAGACATGAAGGTGTCCCTTGCTTTTGCCGGCTGCGATATCGATGCCGCGAATGACTTCGGCAAAGAAGCCGCTGCTGATGTTGCTCGTAAGAACGCCCATGGTACCGGTGCGTCCCCGCGCGAGCGCTTGCGCGAGCTGGTTGGGTCGAAACGAATGTTTCCTGACCACCGCTTCCACGCGCGCCTTGGTTTTGTCCGAGATTCGTGAGTCATTCGAAAGCACGCGGCTGACCGTGCTTTTCGTCGTCCGCGCCAATATCGCGATCTCTTGCAATGTGAGTGTCTTCTTTGCCTGCTTCATGCTTCCGGTCTTTCTGTGTCCGCTATGACGACAGAGGTTACTCCACAACCCCGTGGTTGTGCAACCGGTTGCAGCCGTAGAAACTATTACGCCCTTCTCTTTGCTTGTTATTTTGATCAACCACCGATTTCAGACATCGTCCGATTCGTCGCGAATTGGTGATCAGCCAGTCCGTGACCCCATGGTTTCAAGTAGACACTGTCCTTGATCAACTTCTTGATCGCCTCTCTTCCGAGGCCGCTTCTCATTGCCTGCTTGAGATCCACCTCACGCTCACGCAAGAGGCACATGCGCAACATACCGTCAGCCATGAGCCGGGCGCGATTGCAGCCGGCACAAAACGGATTCGAAACAGGGCTGATGAAGCCCACGGACCCTTTTGACCCGCGCAATCTGTACATCCGCGCCTCGCCGTCGAGTTCACCTAGGTTTGTCGATTCGAGCGGGCCTAGTGCAGCCGAAATCCTGCCGCGGATTTCCTCGTCCGCAACGGTGTGTGACAATTGAAATTCGGGAAGTCCTCCAAAGGGCATCATCTCGATAAAGCGAACCTGCCAGAAGTGATCCATCGTGAGGCGGGCTAGCTCGACGATGTCTGCACCATCATTCAGCCCACGTACGACGACGACATTCAGCTTCACGCGCATGCCGACCCGGTCTGCGGCACACAACCCTGACCTGACGTCACTTAAGTTGCCCCACCGGGTAATCTGCCGGTAGCGATTCGCGTCCAGCGTATCCAAACTCACATTGACCTGTGAGAGTCCAGCCATCCGCAGCGACCAAGCCAACTTGCCGAGTAGAATTCCATTCGTGGTAAGAGCCACTCTGCGAATTCCCGGCGTCTCGGCGGACGCCTTGACCAACCCGACAATGCCTGAGCGCACGGTCGGTTCGCCACCTGTGAAGCGAATTTTCTCGAAGCCAAGTTCTGCGAATATCCCGATCAGCGCGACGATCTCGTCGTCCTGCAACAAGGCCGGACCAGGGCGAAACGTCATTTTCTCCGGCATACAGTAGACGCAGCGTAGATTGCACGCCTCGGTGACTGAAACGCGCAGGTAATTGATCACACGCTGGTATTGATCAATCGCCATGGGCTCGCAGGATTCCGCTAGTAAGAATACGGGCACGCAAACCGCCCCGGTTCTTCAGCGCCGCTTCGGCACCCTGCGCGAAGGCCTGCTCCATCCACGCGCATGGCGAGCACTCGCAGGTTCCCTCAAAGCAAACGCCTTGAAGTTCAAAGATCTGCCCGACCAGCGCGTTAAGATCCACACCCTCGATGATCACATTGCGCCGAAAGACTTCCGGCCCCCGGTCGGTCACGTTCATCGTCCGGCATAGCTCCTGATAGATCTCCCAGGCAAAGAAGGTGATTTGTCCCTTGTAGTTCTCCTTGTGATCGAAATAGCGATCGCCCTCGATCCCCCTTCCAGCCACGCAATGGATCTCCGGCACCTGGACAATCGGGTGCCGGCCTGCCGGACCGCCGTAGTGGCCACGATAGTTGTGACCGGGGGACACGTAGAGGTGTCGCACCACCGCACCGGCAAGCATTCGTGATGATTCAACCATGTTCACAGTCTTGAGGTTCAAGGACATCATCCACCCATGTCATTGCGCGCATCATGTTGGAAAACCTGATCATCGTGGTCGCCAGCGGGGCGGCAGTGACTTCCTTACACTCGTCTCCGTCCTACCATCCTTTTGAATCCTTTTTTAGCGCCAGCGCCGCACCGTAGACCTCCACGCAGCGCCCGCAGGCGCCCTGTTCCGGCATCCAGTGACGAAACTCACTATGAATCAACTCAACCACGGGATTTAGCGAGTCCAAGGGCGCCCACTCGAAGGTCGGCATTCCGCAGAGTGGACATGGTTGGCCGGGCGCGGGCCCGTGTGCATCCCGCGCACGCGGGTCGGATGCCTGTTCGGCCAGCATGGCGTGCGTGACGCCCCGCCCATCCCAGACGCGGGACAGCATGTCCGTCCTGCGTTCCTGCGGCCAGAAGGAGAATGCCTGGTCAACAAGAGCCTGATACTTCTCACGCGTGGTCCCGGTCCCATGGCCCGAACGTGTGAGACGCCCGTCGATGGCAGCGTCCCAGAGGACACGGTAACGCTCCATGGCCAGACGCTGCTGGGTAACCGTGAATCCTGGCAGCACCAACTCCGGCTGGTATCCGAAATCCGGGTCGAGCATGTCGCACACGTGTGACAACTCATGGCGCATAAAGACCGCCAAATCCTTTTCGTCCTCGAAGCGCTCTCCGCGCAACGCGACAACGGCGCGCCGGATGCCCTGCGCATCCGCGTAAAGTTCAGCCCCCTCATCTTTGCGCCCGTGGGCTTTCCGGTAAGTGAGAGCACGAAGGAGGGGGGCAAACCGGTCGAGGCCATCCGAAAGTCTTTTCAGCGTATCTTCGAGCCCCCATTCCCGGAACCATTTCAGATGCAGTTGCTGAAATGCATCCTCACGGCCCTCAACGTCCGAGAGGCGATACACGCGTTCGCGTTCCACATGGAAGCGCGAAATCATGAGCGCGGGAAGGCCCTTGCGGCGGCCGGAAAGACAGCAGTCGATGGCTGCTTCGAGAAAGTCGGCGTGGTATTCGATTTTCATATCGCAGACCTCACGCTTCCGCCACGGCCCCGGGGGGAAGATTCTGCAAACCGCAGCCGTCACACAGACGTTCGGCCGTTTCATCTGCCGGTCGAACGACCAAGTGCTCCGCGCCTGCGGCAACTCCAAACCGTGCGCAATCTACCTCGATGAAAGAGCGAAGGAGAGACGCGAAGGCCGCGGGCACTCCGGGCCCGACCTGCGTAATCAGCATGCGGGCGAATGCGGGAGCCCAGCGTCCAAGATGCTCGCGCAGGAAGCCGACCTGACTTTCCCGGCAAGCCACAAGTGCGTCGGCATCTGTGTTGCCCTTCATGGCGAACGCTTCTTTCGCCGCGAGGACGCTCATGAACTCCAGTTCCACGCAGAGGTGATCCTGTCGCTCCCCGGCGTCCGGGGGAATGTCCAAACCGTAGGCGCGATAAAAGGCCGCGAGGTCCGCGAGACGATGTGGCTGGTAGAGCGCGTCAGCCCTTGGCTCGCCGAATTCTATTTCATTCATCGGCACCGAGCCGCGGGCAGCGTGACCAAAGGCGGCCACATACACATCATGATAGGTTTCCCACGTCGCAGACTGCAGGTGGTCGCGCACATCGTCCGTGGCTTCCGCAATGCGGGGGTCTTCCATCTCCGCCGTGGCGAACTTCAGCGCCCTGGCTTGCTCGGAACCGGAAAGATGCTTCCAGCTTTCACGCGATGGGTATTCAAAGGCCAGCGCAAGGTGCCGGTAGATGAACGAGCGGGCTATGGCAACATCACTGGTCCGGCTCCCAGGCACCAATGTGGCAGGTGCAGCGGGCGCGTCTGTGGCAGCTGAACCGCGGTAGTTCCCGAAGATGGATCGACGGGGACCGGACTCGTGGGCTGACCAGTCGCGACCGGCAGCATCAGATGGAATTGGCGTGCTTGGCGTCGCGGACATGGAAGGGCTCCTCCACTTTGATTTCCAGGATCTTCGAACCGTCCTTGGCAAACCCGATGATCGTGTCGTCGAACAACTCGAACTTCTTGCCTCGAATCGTAGTCTCGAAAACCTTCGGACCTTCCTTGATTTCGTAGCGGTAGCAGATGCGCGAATCCTTGCCGAAAAGCTGCAGGACGGCCAGAAGCTCTCGGTCCGGCGCACTATATTTTTCGATCGCGGCATCCACGCCGGGGCCGAACATCTGGCGCAGGTACGGACGCGGAACCCAGCGCGGAGGAATATAATAGCCATTGGGCTCGGTTCCAAACTGCGGATAGAGCGGCAGCGCGACTTTGGCAACATGGATGAGGTAATAGAGAGGGTTATAACGATCCTCTTTCCATTTCCCGTCCTTCTCGAGTTCGACAAGGCCTTGCAGGCGGATCTGTCCGATACACGCCGCCATGCAACGCGTCTGCATGGGCAGGCCGCCGTATTGTGGATCCTTACCCTCCACGCGTGGGAAGCAGCCGATGCACTTCTCGCTGGTTCGTGTTGTGCCGCGATAGAACGTCTTCTTGTAGGGGCACGCTTCCATGCACTTGCGGTAGCCGCGGCAACGTTCTTGGTCGATCAGCACGATCCCGTCTTCGGGCCGCTTATAGATCGCGTTGCGTGGGCAAGCGGCCAGGCACGCTGGATACGAACAGTGGTTGCAGATGCGAGCCAGATAGAAAAACCACGTCTTGTGTTGGGGCAATGCTTCGCCACCTGTAAAGTACTCCCCAACCTTCGTCTTCTGCGTGCCGGCGGGATTGTCCTCAAACCGATTCGGCGACGCCCACTCTTCATCTGTGGGCAGGTATCCGACCGCCCGGTTTGCGCCTTCAGAACTGATGCTATCTTTCGCGGCCTCGAAAATTGTCTTTCCCTTGAATTCTCCGTACGGCGCCTCCACGTCCTTGAACGAACCCTCCCACTTTTGTCCTCCGGGATTGGCCTTTTCCAGAAGGTCCAACGTTTTGACGTCCCACCCGTGCGGGAATCCTCCATAAGGCTTGGTCTCGACGTTGTTCCACCACATAGCCTCCTGGCCCTTCGCAAACGTCCAGGTCGACTTGCAAGCCATGGTGCAACTCTGGCAACCGATGCACCTGTTGATATTGAAGATGAATGCGAACTGGTGATCCGGATAGGCCGCCTCGTAGGGATACTCCATCTCGCGGCCAAGCTGCCAGTTGTAGACTTTGTTCATGCTCGTTTTCCTTTGCGGACAAGTGGTCGATTTACTTCGGAATCACATTCCTCACCGGAGTCAGGTCAGCGTCATCCACAGGACGGCCCCAACGGCCGAACACCTCGATGACCCGGGCGCGCACCCAGGCCTCTCCCCGCTTCTGCAGCACCATGTTCATGGCCAGGTAGAACGGGTTCCGGAAATACCGGAAGATCTGCGCCGGCGAATGCCCCATGCGCATGAATTCCTCGATGAAGCACTCCGTCATCGCGATGCTCGTATCCTCGTGGGTGAGCAGCGCCATGCCGGACAACTCCAGAGGATCTTCAGGATCTACTTCATCTTTAGGCATGCGATGTTCCTCAGGTCGAAGCGCCCGGCACCGTCGTCATTCCGCCGGCCATATACTTGTTCATGGCGTCGTTCTCCCCACCGGGCGATGTGCCTTCGGTTCCGGGTTTCCAGGGGCCGCTGGCGCCCAATCCGCCATCTTCAGCCTTCGTGATGCGCACGAGGCATTCCTTGGGCACCGTATTGACTGCGTGGTTGTCGGCCTCACCGCCGAAGATGAAGGACATGTTCGCCTTCGTCTTGTGGAACAGCGTGTCCGTCTGGTGCATCGGCATGTGCCAGTTGCGCGTGACCGACTGCTGCGAACCAAAACGGAAGTTCGAAATATAGCCTTCGTCCGTGAGGGACAGACCGTCGGCCCGGGTCTGCTGGGCGCGCACGGTCTTCTCCGTGGCGATGAAGGAACCGTGCTTCATCATGACCACGTGGTACGGATACGCGCGGTTGTACGTGGCGCGCAGCATCAGGCGGCTAACCTTGTAGAACGGGTCCGATGGTGTCGCACCCAGGTACGGCCGGTCGGCGGGATTGGCATCCACATAGACATAGTCGCCGTCCTTGATGCCCAGATCCTGCGCCGCCTGCGGGTTGAGATGGATCTGATGCTCGCTGACATTGGGAAGACGCTTGTCGATACGATACGGATTGCCGAAGTTGGAATTCCAGATCAGGTGCCAGTCTACATTCGCCCACGAGGAGTGAACGCTGTGGCGCGATTTCGGCGTCAGGCAATAGAAGCTGAATCCCTTCTCCCACAGGAAGTTCTTACTCGTTTTCACCTGGTTCCACGGAAGCTTGACGTTCCGCACGGTGCGGTCATCCCAATGCTCCGCATCCAGCGGGATGCCGTAGTCGTTGGGTCGCACCAACGGATTCGAGCTCACGATCACGTTCGGCAGGTACGGCGAGGCCTCCGGGCCTTCGCGATGCACGATGAAATTCTCGCCGCAGCTGACAGCCGTCGGATCATCGCTGTAAGAATGCAGCCTTCCGGTGTCGGTATAGAACGGATACGCATCGTGGATCTGCTCGTAGAATGGCACGCGCGGATAGGAGCGGAAGAGCAGCAGTGCTCCACCCGGCGGACCGTATTTTCCCGCCATGATGTCGGACAACTGGTAACCCGCCGTCGTGGTGCATGTGTCCAGTAGTCGCTGGATGTATACGCCGCGCTGGCCTGCGTGCTCGAAGTGGAAGTGATCGTGAAATCGCTTGTCGCCCGTGACCTTGCCCAGCGCCTCCGCGATGCCGGCCAGGATCGAGAGGTCGTCCTTGGAATCGTACAGGGGCTTGATTCCGCCCTTCCAGATCTGCAGGAACGGGTTCGAGCAGCTGGCCGTGATCTCAAGATCTTCGAACTCGACCCAGGAGTTGGCGGGCAGACCGAAGTCGGAGTATTCCACCGATGCGGTCATCTGCGTGTCCATCGTGACGATCAGTTCCACGTTGGGGTTGACGTTCTTGATCATGCCGTAGGCCCATTTGGCGTTGTTGATCAGGTTTACGTTGGTCGTGAAGATGGCCTTCGTCGGCGAGGGCATATGAGACTTCCCGGTGAAGACCTTGCGCCCTTCCGCAGGCGTATCGACGATGAGAGGACGGTCGCCGTGGTTCCAATAGGCCGGCTCCTCGTCCTTGGTGTAGCCGTGCGCATGCACATCGCGACCGTGCGCCTTGGGATTCAGATTCAGCTCGAACGGATCTTCCGCGACCCAGCCTTTGAAGCCCGGTCCCGTCAATTTGCTGCCTTGGAAGATCGCGGCCTTGTAGTTGCCGGCCCAGCCATGGCACCCCGCCCCGGGCTTGCCAATGTTGCCGGTAAGCATGAGGGGCAGATATGCCGCACGATTCGCTTCTGTGGCGTGGAACCAGTGGTTGATTCCCTCGCCCTGGTGAATTGAACACGGCTTGATCGTCGCGATGTCTTTCGCGAGCTGCTCGATGAGCTCCCTCGGCGTAGCCGTGATCTCCGAGACGCTCTGCAGGTCGTAGTCCTGCAGGTGAACCTGGTATAGCGTCCAGGCGGTCGCGACTTCAACTTCCGTTCCATCCGCGAGCTTGACCATGCCCTTGAATTCGATGCGCGGGTCGATACCGCTCGCCGCCAGGGTCGCGCCAACCATGTCGCGCGTCAGCGCCTTCGGTGCGTTGGTCGCCTGATCCCACACCACATAGTCGCCCAGCTTCTGGTGCTGTTCGTCCGTGATATTCTGAACCTTCTTGCTCGGCCCGTCCGCAGACAGCGTGCTGGCATAGCCCGGGAACACCTCGGTGGCACGGAGGCGCTTGAGATTGTCCGTCCGGATCAGCAGTGGGAAGTCCGTGAACTGCTTCACGAACGTCTCGTCGTACCACTTGTTGTCGATCATGACCCGTGTAACGCCGAGCCAGAGCGCCGCGTCCGTCGCGGGCCGGATCGGAACCCAATAGTCGGCCTTGGTGGAAGGCGCGCCGTATTCGGGCGCGATCACGACAATCTTCGCCCCGCGTTCCATCGCCTCAACGAACCAGTGGGCATCCGCCATCTTGTTTTCGACAAGATTCTTGCCGTTCATGATGATCAACTTTGAATTGCGGAGATCGTTAAAATCCGTCTCGCTGTTCTGGAGCCCATGCACCCAGGGATGCCCGGGAGCCTGATCGCCGTGCCACGTGTAGTTCGACCAGATTCGTCCCGCTTTCGCGTCTTCCGGCTTCACACCGCGCACATGCACGTCGAGCAGCGCCAGTGAATTGCAGAGACGGTACATGCCGTACTTGCCCAGCACACCCAGAAGGCCCATGCCGCCGCGCATCTTGATGGTACGCGTCCCGGCACCCCCCATGTCTTCGATCATTTCCTTTGGGTAGCCCTGCGATTCGAGCAGCTTGGCGCCCTCTTCGCCGCTGTAGCGCGTGGCGATGGCCTTCATGGCGTCGGCTATGTAGCTATATGCCGCGTCCCATGTGACGCGCTCGAACTTGTCCGTGCCGCGTGAATCAAACTTGTATTTGGCCTTCACTTCCGCGGTCAGAGCCGGGAACCCGTCATCCGCCCAGCGCTTCCACCCGCGTCGGATGATCGGATGCTTCAGGCGATAAGGTCCGTAGAGGATTCGATGGAAGGTGTACCCCTTGGCGCAATGCCGGTTGCCCCAGCTCGTGGACGCCTTGTTGCCATAAAGGTCGGCATAGGACCCGACATCGTATTGCTCGCCCATGCGGACAATCACGTCGTTGCGCACATGGGCCGTGATGCGACAGTTGTGCGTGTCGTTGGGCGCGCACACCCAGGAAAAAGCGCGGTCGTAGGCGTACTGGTTGCGGTAGATGGACTCCCAACCTCGGTTGGGATAGTGCGCCAACGGGTTGGCCATATCACCGGCTTCCGCCGCCTGCAAGTGCTTGAGCGGCAGGAATTGGGCCGCGGTGATGCCTGCGCCCACGAGGCCGCTCCGTTTGACAAAGTCGCGCCGGGACAAATCGACGAAGTTCATAGGGTTTCTCCAGTTGCACGTTCTTCGCGGTCGGTGGCGGCGGTCCGGGAACCCTTCTCCATCGTCACCTTGAGCCAGTTACTGATCACCTTTCGTCCGTTTCGATCGCGCTGCTCTCCATTCCAGACGGCGAACGCCACCGGGACCTCTTCGCCGGGCAAGAACCGGACATCGTCCTCTTCCTTGGAATCCAGCGGACGCGTGATGACGACACTCCACGATCCGTCAAACCATATCCCCCGTCCCTCGACATTCTGACGCTCAACGGGCTGCGATGTAAGCGTGCCAAACCCCCTTGCATTTGCGTCCTCGACCGCCGATGCATGCTGGCGCGAGATCGGATTCCCGGCCTTGACGGCTGTCAGATAGAGGTCGTTCGTGTCCATATAGGTGTCCACGTGCATGGATGGATACTCGTCCCGCATATCGGGGCGCACGCCCTCGATTTCCTGCTGCCAGCTCGCTCGCCACAGCCAGAGGTTCACGGGGTTGTCCTTGTCTCCCATGCCGATGAAGGGCGTCGAACCATTCAAGGAGAACTGCACTGCCACTTCGTCCTGGAACTCCTGCACGCGAACCGATTCGCCATTCTTGCTCGGATCACGCCATGTCAGGTGAAAAGCCGCCGTCTTGCCGTCGTGCACAGCAATCACGGCGACCGCCGAAATGGGCTGCGGCTCAGGCCAAAGGGGGTTGAGCGGAACGCGCACAGGATCGAATGACTCCCACGCCGGATCGGCGGGATTCCCGGGAATCGCTGGGACCTGCAGCATATGAATGACCCCATCAACCGAAGCAAGCAGGTCGTTGACCTCTACATCCTTGCGCCGCAGAGACTGGATATAGTGCACAAGCGCCCAGCGATCCTCGGGCTTCATCGCCGCCTCCCCGTACGCAGGCATCGGTGTCCCAGCCATGCCGTTGTGGATACGCAGATACAAGTCGCGCCCCGTCGAACCACCCCGGAAGGAGCCGCTATTAAAATCGCGCGCGAATACAGGGATCCCTTCTGCATCGCGAAGCGCCATCGCCGCGGGCCCATTCCCGGCGCCGGTCTCGCCGTGGCATGCGAAACAACCGCTCCGCACGAACAACTCCTTGCCCTTCGAGATGCTTGCTACAAGATCCACGGGCTCGGGCGGTACAACAACCGGCGTCGTGACCGCTTCCCCGCGGGACACCTCCTCGAACTTGTTGACGCGCCTGCCCTGTGCATCGGTGATCGCAGTGAGGTATTTGACAAATTTTACTGCATCACGCCTCTCCTCTTCGGAGAGGTACGAAAAGCTGGGCATCGAGCTTCCCGGCATCCCGCGCGAGACAGTCTGGAACAGATCCTCGTCCGTGGGAAGCGACCCGAAGGGCGTGGACTGGATCTTGAACAAGCCGGCACTGAAATTCCGCGGTTTGGGAAACAGCCACACCGAGGCGGGTCCTTTTCCGTCACCCGTCACACCATGACAGGCGGCACAATGAAGTTCATACACGAGGCGACCAGCAGGCTCGTCCGCCGCCGGAAGAGAGGCGGCCCCGGCAAGGGTCACCCCCATGAAAAGAGAAGGGAAGCGACGTTTCATGATTTAAGACTATGTTATCTGTTTTAGTGGTCAAGTCACATTTATCTAAAAGCGCAATCAGGCTTATTGACAAGCCTCCACCATTGCCGACAAAATACTCTTCTATATGCCTTTGCTCTCAAAACGAGCGGCTGAAGCCCTGGTCGCATGCATGTTTATTGCACGACGCTCGTCCTCCGGTACCTACGTCCCGACGCGGACTATCGCGTCCTCTTTGCATCTGCCACCCCAGCACCTTGCCAAGGTCATGCACACGATGACGGCTGCGGGGGTCCTGCGCTCCCATAGAGGGCCCGGCGGAGGAGTCGCACTCGCCAGGCCGGCGGAGGATATCTCGCTCCTGGACGTGGTCTGCGTGTTGCAAGACGCAGAACTGCTGCAAGTGTGTCCGATTGGCCGACAGGGCTGCGCAGAGGATCCACCCTGCCCTCTGCGGGACAGATGGATCGCGCAACGCGCGCGCGTGTACATTCTATTTGCCGACACGACCTTGAAGGATTGGGTGGATGGTGCAGCCGAATCGCGTTGCACGAACTGGTTCGATGACATGAATGCGAGGCTTCGCAGACCCCGGCGCAAGCAGTGACGCCAAAGACGCGTACCGGAGACAGATCACAATGAATCAGCTCACACCAGGCATTCGAGTCGACGTTGAGATTCCGGCGCACCGAATGCGCAAACCGGCGAGCGTGCCACCTCATGGAATCGCGGTGTTTAGGCTGGGCTTCAGGATCTTTTTCCTTCTTGGCGCTACATCTGCCATAGCTCTCGTGCTCGCATGGATCGGCGTGTACGCGTTCGGGTTTTCGTTTCCCAATCGCTTTGACCTCATCCAATGGCACGCCCACGAGATGCTCTTCGGTTTCGCCACCGCAATCATCGCCGGTTTCCTCCTGACTGCGCCCGGCAACTGGACTCGCCGGCCAATGCCCGCCGGAGGGAAACTCGCCGTTCTTGCCGCGCTCTGGCTGGCAGGACGGATTGCGCTCTTCTTCCCGGCTTACCTGCCCGGCTGGATCATCATGCTCGTGGACGTCGCGTTCTTGCCCGCGCTTGGATTGACGGTTTTTCTGACTCTCAGGGGACTACCACTACAACGACCTAATATGGTCTTCCCGACCGTGCTGCTTGGAATGACCGCCGCCAACGTTCTCGCGCACTTGGGCATTCGCAACCGGCTGGGCGTCGCTGTTGGCACCGAGTTGATGCTCTATCTCGTTCTGATGATGATCGTCCTGATGGGCGGACGCGTCATTCCCGGCTTTACCATTGGTCAGTTCCCAGAGGGCACAACCAGGGTGAGGCCCGCCGTGGACAAGCTCGCGATAGGCTCGCTGCTCGCCCTGATCCCGGCCGACCTGCTTGCCGCTCCATACCAGTTGATCGCCGGTCTCTGTCTCGCCGCAGGCATCACGCATGCCATTCGCCTCGCTGATTGGAATACCCGGGAACTCTGGCGCGTTCCCCTTCTTTGGATTCTCCATATCGGTTACGGTTGGCTGGTCATTGGAATGTTCTTGAAAGCCGGCGGTCTCTTGGGTGTCGTTCCCCCACTCATCTTCCGCCACGCCCTCACAGCCGGAGCCATTGGCGTAGTTGTTCTCGGCATGATCAGCCGCGTCGCGCTCGGCCACACCGGTCGCGCCCTCAAACCGCCACCCCTGATTACCGCAGCCTTCGTTCTGGTCAATCTCGCCGTGATCCTGCGCGTCGCCTTTCCCTGGTTCGCCCCGCAGAATTACCTGCTGTGGCTCATACTTTCGGCATCCGCATGGATCGTCGCCTTCAGCCTTTATCTGGTCGAATACACGCAGATGCTCTGCGCCCCGCGAGCAGACGGTCGACCCGGCTAATGCCTCGCAACAGGCCGCCGTGGAGTTGGGGCGGAACATTTCTTCGCGTCACGCAAGCTGCGCAGTCGGCCAAGCATCGATCGATCCATTTGCACTACCGGTAACAGTCCTTTACACTTACGGTGCAAAATCCGAAGCGCAAGGAGTTCTCCCAGGAATTTTATGATAATTTTTGTAACGTTCGAAACGGAGTACTCGTCGTACGGCGGGCTGGGAGCGGTGATGAAGCTGCTGCCGCGGGAACTGGGGCCCGACCGCTGTGCTGTATTCTCGCCATTCTTTGGGAAGCTGATCGACCTCGAGAAGCTGAAACAGGACCGAGCCATCCAGAAGGTGTCAGCGCTTTTCACCTTCTACGTCCTCGTGAGGGGAAGTTCCTACCCGGTGGAAGTGATCGAGATCGTCCATCGCGACGGTTTGAAGCACTACTTCCTGTCATCCGGCGAATTTTTCAACGCCCCCGACAACCCGTATGTGAACCCGAGCAACCCCGCGATTCCGTCGGATCCCTATCGCAACCCGGTCAACGGGGAGAAGCTCACGGAGGATTCGCTCTTCTTCTCCATTGCCGTGCCGACCGCGCTCACCGAGCTGTGCAAGGCCGGACACATCAAGGCACAGGATGTCATCCTCCACCTGCAGGACTGGGAGACCGCCGCCGTTGCGCAGGCTGTCCAGCGAACCCACACCTCCCCCGCCCTT
The DNA here is from genome assembly GCA_964503335.1 of uncultured Verrucomicrobiota bacterium. GTDB lineage: Bacteria > Verrucomicrobiota > Kiritimatiellia > CAIVKH01 > CAIVKH01 > CAZCZZ01. The sequence continues at coordinate 8,400 of CAZCZZ010000030.1, read as the reverse complement.
CGATCGATTCGCTGCGTCCTCACCATTCACAACCCGTACGACAAGCCCCTGCATCTTCTGAATTCGCAGCGCGTCTGCGACTTCGCCGCGCACCTCGGTTTCGAGATGCACCGTTCCATCCTCGAGCAGGTCATTCCTCTGCTGGATGCCCCGGTGTCGACTGTGTCGGCCAGCTTCGCGCACGAGTTGCGCAACGAGGTGCTTTATACCCAGGTCTTCTGCTCGCACCTGCAGAAGGCGTTCAAGAGCAAAGGGCTGGTGGGCATCGACAACGGCATTTTCGGTTCACCCACCTTCCCCTTTTCCGATCCGGCGTTGGCGGAGGCGCAGAAGGGCGACTTCACGACATTGCGGGACGAGAAGCGGGAGCGACGCACGCAGCTTGCCGGGGTCATGCGCGACTACCAGCAGCAGCTGACGAAGTCCGCAAAGAATGTGTTCTGGGGAGGACCGCTTGATCTGGACGATCCCTCGGTGCCCGTCTTCTTTATGCTGGGCCGGGACGACCCCCGGCAAAAGGGCTTCGACGTGATGGTGGAGGCGATTCGTGCGCAGCCGCGCGGCGCCGCCCGGTACATCTTCGCCGTAATGCCCGGTGATGAAGGCTTGCTCGGGCTTGAGTTCATGAAGCGACTTGCGTTGGAGAGACCGGATGAAGTCTGCGTCTTCCCGTTTCGCCTCGAGAAGAGTGTTTTCGCTGCGTTGCGGCAGGGCAGCTCGTATCTGGTGATGGGATCGCTGTATGAACCTTTCGGGGCAGCGAATGAAGGTTACCTGACCGGCATGCCCGTCGTCGCGCGTGCAACCGGGGGATTGGTCCAACAGGTCGTGCCTCACGCGGAATGCATGAAGCGGGAGGACCTCCTCAGCCCCTTCGGACGTCTGCTCGTCCGGCAGCACCATCCCACGCAACGCGAGCCGACCGGAATTCTCTTCCGCGAGCAGGTGTCCTTCGCAAACGAAGTGGAAGGGTGGCGCGAGATCGTGGACTGCGGGTACTGGGAGCACAACCCGAAGGGCGACCGGATCGAAGAGCGCAAGCGCATCCTGCTTTTCCAGGAGATGGCCCGCTGCGCATCCGCAGGCCTTCAACTCGCGATCCGCGTCTATGGTGATCAGCCCCAGTACGCGGCCATGATCTTCAACGGCTGGAAGATGCTGTCGCAATTCCAGTGGCAACGCGCTGTGCAAACCTACCAGAAGATGCTCTATGATGTTCCCTAACAGCATGTATCATCGAGTGTTGGCGGGGTTTCGCACCCGTTTCGGTTCCGAACCGGCGCATATCGTCAGGGCTCCCGGACGCGTGAACCTCATCGGCGAGCACACGGACTATAACGACGGTTTTGTGCTGCCGATGGCTATCGACCGGGCCACGTGGATCGCCTTGAGCCCTGCGAAAGATGGCCGCGTTGCGCTGCACTCTCTGGATCAAAATGCGGATATGGAGTTTCCCGTCGCCGACCCGCAGCGGGGGCCTGCCTCATGGCAGGAGTATCCGAAGGGCGTCGCCGTCGCGCTGCGCGATGCGGGCTATCCCGTGAAGGGCTGGACCGGCGTCAGCGCCTGCGACGTGCCGATGGGCTCGGGTCTTTCCTCATCGGCTTCTTTCGAACTCGCCGTGGCGCGCGCCTTTGCGTCCGTGTCCGGATTCGCGTGGGATGCCCCGGCCATGGCCTTGGTCTGCCACCGCGCGGAGAGCCAGTGGGTTGGCGTGAATTGCGGCATCATGGACCAGTTGATTTCGGCTGTTGGCCGCGAGGACCATGCCATGCTCATCGACTGCCGCAGCCTCGTGACGACCGCAGTTCCCATGATCGACGGGACGTCGGTCGTGGTCCTGGACACCGGGACGCGCCGGGAGCTTGCGACATCCGCCTACAACGAGCGGCGGCAACAGTGCGAGCACGCCGCGGCCTTGTTGGGTTGCTCGTCGCTGCGCGACGTGACGTCCGACCGGTTCGAGCTGGACAAAGGTCGGCTCGATCCGGTGACCATGCGCCGGGCGCGCCACGTGATCACGGAGAATGCGCGCACCCTGCAGGCTGCAGCGGCCATGAAGGCGGGCGATGCCGCTACCCTTGGCGGGCTCATGAATCAAAGCCATGATAGCCTGCGACGGGATTTCGAGGTTACGAACGACGCGCTCAACATCATGGTCGAGATCGCGAGCGAAACTGCAGGCTGCTTCGGGGCACGCATGACCGGAGCAGGCTTCGGCGGATGCGCCATGGCGCTCGTCGAGTCGGCGCACGCCGCGGACTTTGCTGAGAGCGTGACCCGCCGGTACGCTTCGAGGACATCGCTGACACCGGCCGTTTACGTATGCAAGGCCTCCCGGGGCGCTGCGGTCGAAACATCCGCCTCCGTGACGGAGCGAGCGACATCATGAATGCCTTCTTTCCCCACCGTCGCAAAAACGCGCTGACCGGCGACTGGCTTCTCGTTTCTCCGCAGCGGACACAAAGGCCGTGGCAGGGACGCGAGGAAACCCCGCCTGCCGCCACCCGCCCGGCGTATGACGAGCGCTGCTACCTGTGTCCGGGCAACGCAAGGGCGAACGGGGAACGGAATCCCGCATACGAATCCACGTATGTGTTCAGGAACGACTTCTCTGCGTTGCTTCCTGAATCACCGGTGCAGTCAGGAGTCCATCCGCTTCTGGAATCCGCACCGGTCGCAGGCGAATGCCGCGTCATCTGCTTTTCACCGCGGCACGACCTGACCCTCGCCAACATGACGCTGGAAGGCATTCGCTCCGTGGTCGACACCTGGGCGGACCAGGTGACCGACCTTGGCCGCCGCTACCGCTGGGTGCAGGTCTTCGAGAACAAGGGTGAACTTATGGGCTGCTCCAATCCCCATCCTCACGGGCAGATCTGGGCCAGCGATACCCTTCCCAACGAGCCGGCCAAAGAGGACGCGCGGCAGAGGGAGCACTTTGCACAACACGGCACACCGCTCGTGGGCGACTACCTCGCCATCGAGATGAGCGAACGGGAGCGTGTCGTGATGGAGAACGCGCACTGGGCGGTCGTGGTTCCCTACTGGGCGGTTTGGCCCTACGAGACCCTGCTGGTGCCGAAGCGTCACACCGCGCACCTGCCCTTCCTGTGTGACGAGGAGAGGACTACCCTCGGTGAAATCCTCCGGCGGCTTCTCCGCACCTATGACCTGCTTTTTGACACGCCGTTCCCCTACTCCATGGGCTGGCACGGCGCACCGACCGACGGCAGCGACCCGGCCCCCTGGTGGTTGCACGCGCATTTCTATCCGCCACTGTTGCGCTCAGCCACCGTGCGCAAATTCATGGTAGGCTACGAAATGCTCGGCGAACCACAGCGTGACATGACGCCCGAGCAGGCTGCACGTTTGTTGCGAGAGGTATCGGCCAAGGTCAGTTGATGACGGCGCGGGTAGTGACCCGCGGCCCGTTGTTCGGGCTTTCTATTTCCAGATCTGTCCCGGGTGTTTTCCGCTATTCAGTCGATCACAGAGTTGATTTGCCTCTGCCATGTCGCGACATGGGACAATGACCTTATTCTTTCCGGTCTTGTTGTTGATGACAATGAAGTTGCCCGCTCGCGCGGTCGCGACCCGAAATGTTCCCGTATTCTTTGGCAGCGTGACTCTTGGCATTTCGACCTGTCACTTCAGGATTTCGTTACGACTTTCCCGAGCATACGCTTGAGCATAAGCCCGGCGGCAGAGCGGAGGGAGAGGGATTCGAACCCCCGGTGAGCTTGCGCCCACTCCTGATTTCAAGTCAGGTGCATTAAACCGCTCTGCCATCCCTCCGCTCTACCTCCGGACACTTCTGATTTCCACGTGATGGCTTGCAGCCAGAGTTATCAGACCATAGGGAAAATGGTCATTTTCGACAAGGGCACTCTGCGACGCGCTACCTGCACGATGTAACGAACTTGCTGTAGCTGGGGGGCGCCGACCCCGCAGCGGAGCCGGCCTCACCTCGGCCAGCTACAGCAGACACCCAGGAAGTACGGCACGGAGTGCCGTCCCTACCGAGATAATGAACAAGGCCCGGCTTTTGGGGCCGGGCCTCGATTCAATTGTTACACCTCTGCGCTCTCCGCGTCTCCGCGGTGAAACGCATCAGACCGCATCTTCTTCGGGGATGCGCATGCAGTAGAAGGAGCGGTAGACGAAGATCAGGGCGATGATGAAGAAGAAGGCGCCGATGCCCACCTTCATGTTCTTGTCCTGCATCGTTACGGCGATCTCGACGGCGAGGAGGCCGAAGAGGGTCGTGAACTTGATGACGGGGTTCAGGGCGACCGATGACGTGTCCTTGAAGGGATCGCCGACGGTGTCGCCGACCACGGTCGCGGCATGCAGATCCGTGCCCTTCTGGCGCAGGTCCACTTCCACGATCTTCTTGGCGTTGTCCCACGCGCCGCCCGCGTTCGCCATAAAGATGGCTTGGAAGAGGCCGAAGAAGGCGATGGCGATGAGGTAGCCGATGAAGAAGAAGGGATCAAAGAACGGAAGCGCGAGCGCGAAGCAGAAGATGACGATGAAGATATTCCACATGCCCTTCTGCGCATACTCCGTGCAGATGCGGACCACTTCCTTGCTGTCCTTGTCGGACGCCGTCTTCGCATCCAGCTTCATGTTCTCCTTGATGTACACCACGGCGCGATAAGCGCCCGTGACGACGGCCTGGCAGGAGGCGCCGGTGAACCAGTAGATCACCGAGCCGCCCATGATGAGGCCGAGGATGACTTCGGGCTGCACGATGCTGAGCTTCGTCACGACATCGCCGAACATATTCTCGAGCAGCATGATGATGCCGAACACCATCGTCGTGGCGCCCACGACGGCAGTTCCGATCAGCACCGGCTTGGCCGTGGCCTTGAACGTGTTGCCGGCTCCGTCGCCCTTCTCGAGCTGGTACTTGGCGTTTTCGAAGTCGGCGTCGAAGCCGAAGTCCTTCTTGATCTCAGCAGCGATGCCCGGGCGGCCTTCAATCTGGCTAAGCTCATAGACCGACTGCGCGTTGTCCGTGACGGGACCATAGCTGTCCACGGCGATCGTCACCGGGCCCATGCCGAGGAAGCCGAAGGCCACGAGGCCGAAGGCGAAAATCGGCGCGGCAAAGGCAAACTGGGCCGGCATGATCGACATCAGCGCCGACTGAAGCGAGAACTGCCAGGCGAGGAACATCAGGAGCAGGATGACGAGGCCCATCCAGAACGCGGAGAAGTTACCCGCGACAAAGCCCGACAGGATGTTCAGTGAAGCGCCGCCGTGCTTGGAGCAGTTGGTGACTTCGCGGACGTGGCGTGAATTCGTGCTCGTGAAGACCTTGGTGAACTCGGGGATCAGCGCGCCAGCCACCGTGCCGCAGCTGATGATGGCGGAAAGGACCCACCAAAGGGCGGGCTGCGCGACACCGGAAGCATCGACAAAGTTGCCAAGCAGCATCTTGCTGGCAACGAAGGTGATACCGATCGAGACGGCCGACGTGATCCAGACGAGGTGCGTAAGCGGGGCTTCGTAGTCGAAGTCTTTCTTGCCGCCGAACATGGCCTTGCTCAGGACTTCATTGATGAAGTAGGACGCCAAAGAGGTGACGATCATCAGCGCGCGCATGACGAAGAGCCAGACGATGAGCGTGGCGCAGATAGCGGGGCTGTTGACGAGTGCAAGGGCGAGGAAGGCGATCAGGGCCACGCCAGTGACGCCATAGGTTTCAAAGCCGTCCGCAGTCGGGCCGACGCTGTCGCCCGCGTTATCGCCCGTGCAATCCGCGATGACGCCGGGGTTCTTGGGATCGTCTTCGGGCAGCTTGAAGACGATCTTCATCAGGTCGGACCCGATGTCGGCGATCTTCGTGAAGATACCGCCGCAGATACGGAGCACCGAGGCGCCGAGCGACTCGCCGATGGCGAAACCGATGAAGCACGGGCCGGCCATGTCGCCGAGGAACACCAAAATGCAGATCATGAAGAACAGTTCCACGGCCACGAGCAACATGCCGACGCTCATGCCGGAGCGGAGCGGGATGCCGAGTGTCGCGAGGGGGTCACCCTTCAGGGCGGAGAAGGCCGTGCGGGAGTTGGAGACCGTATTGATGCGGATGCCGAACCATGCCACGCCATACGAACCGAGGATGCCGAGGATCGAGCACAGGAGGATGATGACCACCTTGTGCATTTCCTCATGCTGCAGGCCGAGGAAATAGTAGGCCATGCATGCGGCAATCAGGACCCAGAGGATCGCGAGGAACTTGCCCTGCGTGAACAGGTAGGTCTTGCAGGTCTCCCAGATCGTGTTGGAGACCGTGGCCATCGAAGAGTGCACAGGCAGCGCTTTCGTCTGCTTGTATTGGACGAGGCCGAAGGCGGCTCCGATCAGGCAGATGACCAATCCGGCATACATCAGGGCGACGCCGGTGACGGAACTGCCGAAGAGGTCGAAATGGACCGTACTCAGGTCGGGGATCTTGATATCGGCTTCACCCGCGAGGACGCCTGTCGGACCGGACAGGATGAAGAGGACGAGAACAAACAGGAGCGACAGCAGTCGTGATGACTTCATGCAATACCACCCTTTTTATTGGCTTCCGTAGCGCGGCACCCGTGCGGTAAAGCCTGATGCCGGTTGAATGACGGGTCGCTTTCTACCCGTCCGGCAGGCCATAAACAACCCTAAACATTGGCTTACAATCCCTTAGCAGGCTATCGGGGAATGGACGACGGACAGCTTGTTCGTAGCCATTCGGTCTCATCCAGCCCGCCAGCCAGCTTCGAGAAGACTTCCGGAACGGGGGTGTTGAAGAGGACACGCTCGCCGCGATGGGGATGGTGAAATGCGAGTGTCTTGGCATGGAGCATCAGCCGGGCCTTCGACGTGTCCTTCCGCCCATACTTAAGGTCACCCACCACCGGGCACCCCTTCTCCTTGAGGTGGACGCGAATCTGGTTCTTCCGGCCCGTGAGCAGGTTGATCTTGAGGAATCCGAACCCCTTCACCACCTTGATCGTCCCATAGGCCGTGTGGGAAAGCCGCCCCTGCCCCTCCCCCTTCAAGGTATGGACAAACTGGTCGTCATCCTCCGCGAGGTAGCTGGAGATCACGCCCTCCGCGGGTTCCGGATGACCATGCACGACGGCGAGATAGAATTTCTCCGTCCGCGGCCAGTCGTTTTTCAGCCGCTGCTGCACATCCTCCGTCTTCGCAAAGAGCAGGAGGCCGGAGGTGTCGCGGTCAAGCCGATGAACGACGTGGGCGCGCAGGCGTGACTTCGGATCACCCTTCCGCAGATAGCTCGTGAGAATCTTCTCGGCGGTCCGCGTCTCGTCGCGCCGATAACTCATCGTCAGCAACCCGGATTCCTTCACGACCACCAGGATATCCCGGTCCTCATGGATGATTTCCAGTCCGCGGGGGCGATATCGGGACGGGATGATTGGTTTGAAGATCTTCACCCGACGACAATGTTTACCAGTTTGCCGGGCACGACGATTTCCTTGCGGATCGTCTTGCCCGAGATATGCGATTGAACGCCCGCGTCGGCCTTCGCAGCGGCGAGCACCGTCGCCTGATCGGCATCGACCGGCACGATCACACGTCCGCGCACCTTGCCGTTCACCTGCACGGCGAGTTCGATCGACGACTGGACGAGCAAGGAAGGATCAAAGGAAGGCCACGGCTCGTATGCGAGCGTTTTCCCGTGTCCCAAGCTGGCCCATAACTCCTCGGCGACATGCGGCGAGAAAGGACTCAGCAGGAGGATGAACGTTTCGAGGATACTCTTGGGGCGCTTCCCCCACGATGTCGCCTCATTCACGAATTCCATCATCGCGGCAATCGCGGTGTTGTAACGCATTCCGTCGAGGTCTTCAGTGACCTTGCGGATGGTCTTGTGAAGGACGACGAGCTGTTCGCGGGTGGGTGGTTCGTCGACGACTTCTTGGGCGAGGATGTATTGCTCATCCGATCCGGGGTCGGCGCCCCCGGCTGCAGTAAAGATCAGGCGGTAGGCGCGGTTCAGGAAGCGGTAGACGCCTTCAACGCCGCGCATGCTCCAGGGCTTCACGGCTTCGAGAGGTCCCATGAACATCTCATACAGGCGAAGCGAATCCGCGCCGTACTGCTTCACGACATCGTCGGGATTGATCACGTTGCCCAGCGACTTGCTCATCTTCTGGTTGTTCTCGCCCAGGATCATTCCTTGGTTCACGAGCTTCTGGAATGGCTCCTTCGTCGAGACCACGCCCGCATCGTAGAGCACCTTGTGCCAGAAGCGCGCGTAGAGCAGATGCAGCACGGCGTGTTCGGCGCCGCCGACATACAGGTCCACCGGCATCCAGTATTTTTCCTTCACCGGATCGATTGCCATCTTGTCGTTCTTCGGATCAATAAAGCGCAGGTAGT
>CAZCZZ010000029.1:0-46213 GCA_964503335.1 uncultured Verrucomicrobiota bacterium | reverse complement strand
CGGAGATGGTGGTCAGCACCAAGGCCGCTTTTCTTGGTCAGGGCTCCATCGCCCTCGGCAACGTGGTGGGCTCCAATATTTTTAACATCGCCGTCATCCTCGGGCTCTCCGCCCTCGTTCGTCCGCTCAAGGTCAACGTGCAGCTGATCCGGTTCGATATGCCGGTGATGATCGCGGTGAGTTTGCTGGCCTGTTTCATGTTTCGGGACGACGCCATCAGTCGGGGCGAGGCCTTGATCCTCTTTGTCGGTGTTTTGGCATACACCACCGTGGTGGTCCGTATGGCCCGTCGCGAACACAGTGCGGTGCTGAACAAGGAATTCGAAGAAGGCACCCCGCACACCAGCAAGTCGGTCTGGCTGGACGCGGTTTTTGTGCTGGGCGGGCTGGGGCTGTTGATCGTGGGCGCGCGCTTCTTTGTGCTGGGCGCGGTGGATTTGGCCCACGTATGGGGCGTGAGCGAAGCGGTCATCGGTCTGACCATCGTATCGGCGGGCACCAGCATGCCCGAACTGGCCACCTCCATGGTGGCCGCCTTCCGCAAGCAGGAAGACATCGCCATCGGGAATATTGTCGGCTCCAACATTTTCAACATCCTGGCCATCCTTGGGGTGTCGGGTTTGGTTCATCCCTTCACGGCCGGTGGCGTAACGCCCATGAACTTCATCTTCATGCTGGGCACCTCGATCATTCTTCTGCCCCTCATGCGCTGGGGCTTGCGCCTGAACCGCTACGAGGGCCTGCTTTTCCTGGCTCTCTACGGGGCCTACCTGGCCGTGTTGTGGCCGAAGTAGCTTCGGGTCCCGATGGGGTTGGCAGGCTTGTCGTGATTCGGAACGTGTGGCACTCTCGCGCCATGGGAAGCTGTCTGGTCGACCCCTCACCGTGCACATCACCCGTGATCACTGAACTTTCCCTGCGTCGTCGACGCATGGGCGGGGGTGGCTTGCGCGTGGAAGGCGTGCTGCGTTCGCCGGTGGGCGAGGAATTTGTACTGTTCTTCGAGGTCCCCCGCGCCCAGGCGCGCTGGGTTACCCGGCGGGCCGATCCGTTTGTGGTGGGATTCATCCAGGCCATGATGAAGCTGGGCGCCCCGGTGCGGGTGCGGGGCGCGGTCACCGCGCGGACGCTGGAACAGTTGGCAGAATACCAGCGGTTGGTTGCACGCTGGCACCCGGACCTGTTGCGGACGGTGGACATTCAGGCTGATGACGTGGTCCGGCCGCGTCGTCCTCCGCGTCATCCCCGGCCCCTGCTGGCTTTCTCCGGCGGCACGGACAGCATGTTCTCGGCCTGGAGCTGGACCCAGCCCGAGCGCCGCCACAGCCGCCTGTCCTGGGCCGTCATGGCCCACGGGTTCGATGTCGGGCAGGACGAACACGCCTTTTTTGCCCGTCAATTATCGGAGGGTCAGGCGGCCCTGTCGTCCCGCGACATCAACTTGTTTGCCGTGCGGAACAACTGCATGTGGATGTCCGGAATCCTGGGGCTCAAGTGGGGCATTCACTTTCACGGCACCGCCACCGCCGCCCTTCTGCTTCTGTTCCAGGATCGGTTTGATCTCGGGGTGCTGTCCTCGACCTACGTCTGCGATAACCTGCACGTCCCCTGGGGTTCCACGTCTCTGACCGATCCCCTGCTGGGCAGCGGTGACATGACGATTTTTCATTTTGGTGCAGGCCATGATCGGGCCACCAAGCTGAAGGCGCTGGTCGCCTGGCCGGAAGGTCTGGCCCATATGCGGGTGTGCTGGCAATGGCCGCGATCGGAAGGCAATTGCGGGTCCTGCTACAAATGCATGTACGTGCGAACCTTGTTGACGTTGCTGGGCTGTCCGGATGCCACCCCGTTCCCGGGACCCTTCACCCCGGAGCTGGTGCGCAACCTTGATCTGGAGGACGCTCACAACGTAGTGAACTGGTCGCGCATGCTCGCCCTGGGCGAAACCTGGTGCCCCGGGTCGCCCTGGTTGGAGGCCATCCGCGCGGCCGTCCAGCGTGGCCGCGCCACGTATGGCTGATCGTCACCACGCTCGGCGGAGGCGATAATCGGTTCTCCGTCGCGGTTGATATCCTCCGCTACCGGCGCAGCCATTGCGCGCGTTTTCCGTGGTCGCAGGCTCAGATCGTGTATTCCGCTTCTTCGCCGCCCGGAATGTTTTTGGGCGGTTCGCATATCATGCCCGCGGCCACGGTGGCGTTGGTGGCTTCATCCACCAGGATGAAGCTGCCGGTGAGCCGGTTGCGGCGGTAGGCATCGAAGGCCAGGGGCACCGTGGTCTTCAGCTTGATGCGGCCGAGATCGTTCAGACCGAGGGTCTTGGCCTCGCGGTCCGGGGTGAGGGTTTCGATGTTCACCCGGTGCACCAGGTTGGTGACCATGGCACGCGCGGAGCGGGTGGTGTGTTTGATGGCATATTTGCCGTTCAAACGCAGCGGTTCCTCGGACATCCAGCATACTTGCGCCTCAAATTCCTGGGCCAGATAGGGCAGGTTGTCGGGTTTCACCAGCATGTCGCCGCGGCTGATGTCCACGTCGTCGGCCAGCAGCAGGCTCACCGACATGGGGGTGAACGCCTCCGGCACGGGGCCGTCGTAGGTGTGGATGCCGGTGATGCGGGAGCGTTTGCCGGAGGGCAGGACCATGACTTCGTCGCCCACCCGGAAGACGCCGCCGGCCACCTGGCCGGCGAAGCCGCGAAAGTCATGGTGCTGATCGTCGCGGGGACGCACCACGTACTGCACGGGAAAGCGGGGATCGCTGAGGTCCACATCCGTTCCGATGAAGACTTCCTCGAGGTGGCGCAGCAGGGGCGGGCCGAGGTACCACGGCATGCGGTCCGACTTGTCCACGATGTTGTCGCCGTGCAGGGCGCTGACCGGGATGAAGGTAATGTCCTTGATGTGCAGCTGGGTGGCGAAGTCGAGGTACTCGGCCTTGATGCGGTTGAAGACCTCCTCGGAAAAATCCACCAGGTCCATCTTGTTCACGCACACGGCCAGGTGGCCCAGGCGGAGCAGGGAGGCGATGTAGGAGTGGCGCTTGGTCTGGGCCACCACGCCCTGGCGCGCGTCGATCAGGATGATGGCCAGGTTGGCGGTGGAGGCCCCGGTCACCATATTGCGCGTGTACTGCACGTGGCCGGGGGTGTCGGCGACGATGAACTTGCGGCGCGGCGTGGCGAAATAGCGATAGGCCACGTCGATCGTGATGCCCTGCTCGCGCTCGGCACGAAGTCCGTCGGTCAGGTTCGCGAGGTTGATCGTGCCTTCGCCTGTGATGTCGCTCGATCGTTGCAACGCTTCGAGCTGGTCTTCAAAGATGAGCTTGGTGTCGTAGAGAAGGCGACCGATGAGCGTGCTCTTTCCGTCGTCGACGCTGCCTGCCGTGGCAAAGCGCAGGAGTTCGGTGCGTTCGCCTGTTTGCGTTGCGGATACTGTGGTCATTAGAAGTAGCCCTCGCGCTTGCGATCTTCCATCGCCGTCTCGGAACGTTTGTCGTCCGCGCGGCTGCCGCGCTCGGTCACCCGGGCGGCGGCGATTTCCGTGATGATGTCGGCCACGGTGGAGGCCGGTGATTCAATGCAGCCCGTGCAGGAGATATCGCCGATCGTGCGCACACGCACGTTCAACGTGTGACGGCTCTCCTTCGGCTTGAGTGTGATCAGGTCGCTAACGGGCAGCCACTGTCCGTCGCGTCGCACCACCTCGCGGCTGTGCGAGAAGTAGATCGAAGGGATTTCAAGCTGTTCCTTCTCGATGTATTGCCAGACGTCCATCTCAGTCCAATTGCTGAGCGGGAACACGCGCATGTGTTCCCCGGGGTTGAGGCGACCGTTGTAGAGATTCCAAAGTTCAGGCCGCTGGTTCTTGGGGTCCCACTGCCCGAAGGCATCACGGAACGAGAACACACGCTCCTTCGCGCGGGCCTTTTCCTCGTCGCGCCGTGCGCCGCCGAGCGCACAGTCGAACTTGAACTCTTCCAGCGCCGCGAGAAGGGTGGGGATCTGGAGCCGGTTGCGGCTCGACTCGCCGGGCGTCTCGCGGGCGATGCCGGACTTGATTGCGTCCTCGACCGTACGGACGATCAGCTTTTCACCGAGCTGTGTGGCGCGACGATCGCGGAAGTCAATCAGCTCGGGGAAGTTGTGTCCCGTGTCGATATGCATGAGGGGGAAGGGGAACCGCGCCGGCCGGAACGCTTTCTCGGCCAGGCGGAGCATACAGATGGAATCCTTGCCGCCCGAAAACAGGAGAACGGGGCGCTGAAACTCCGCCGCGACCTCCCGGAGCATGTGAATGGATTCTGATTCAAGGACTTGCAGATGACTTAAGCTGTAATTGTGCATTCGATACCGTCCAAAGATAAACCGCGAGCAATACTACATGGTGAAAAGGCGCGCAACCCAACGATGGGACCACGACCTAGATCTGCGGGCTCCATGTCTTCATATTGATGTGGAGACCGCACTCTTTATGCTCGGGATTCTCCCACCACCAGCGCCCCGCGCGCTCGTCTTCGCCGGGTTCGATGGCCCGGGTGCAAGGCGCGCATCCGATGGAGGTATAGCCCTGATCATAAAGTTTGTTGTAGGGGATCTTGTGCTTCCGCACGTATTCCCAGGTGTCGTTGAGCGTCCACGCTGCGAGGGGATTCAGTTTCAGGATCCCGCCGTGCGATGCGTCGATTTCGACCGGTGAAATGGCTGTGCGCGTCACGCTGGATTCCCGGCGCAGGCCCGTGATCCAACCGGATAGTTCCGAAAGCGCGCGCTTGAGCGGTTCCACCTTCCGGACGCCGCAGCACTCCTTCCGGTTGTCCACGCTCTCACGGAACGAGAAGAGTCCCTTGCCACGCTCGAGGGCCTCAACGGCCTCGTGCCTGGGGAAATACCATTCGATCTGGACACCGTAACGGCGGCGCAAGGCTTCTGCGCATTCGTACGTCTCAGGATTCAGACGGCCGGTATCCAGGGCAAATACACGCGCGTCCTTGCGGATCTTCATCATCATGTCGATCAGCACGGCATCTTCGATGCTGAAACTGGATGCCAGCGCAACCTTCTGGCCATACTTGTCCAAGGCGGCCTTGAGCACCGCTTGAGGAGAAGTCAGGTCTATCCCGTTCCACTCCGGCCCGAGGGTTGCCGCGGGGTTCTCTGTATTGTTCATATGGTAAAGCTCGTCGCCAACGTCGCCGAGCGTGCGCGCTCCCTTTCGACAAGGGTGGCCAGCGTCACGCCATCAAAAATCCGATTTACTTCTGCTTCCGCTTCTTTCCAAAGTCCTTCAAAGACGCAGCGCTGCGTCGATCCATCCGCCGCGGCCGATTGCGCCGAGTTGCTCACGGCAATGAGCGTGCCCTCGAACAATCGGATGATCTCGCCGGCCTTGATGCTCTGCGGCGGACGGGCGAGGAAATAGCCGCCTTCCTTGCCGCGGGCGGAATCCGCGAAGCCGGCCTGCTTCAACTGACGCAGGATCGCTTCGAGAAAGCGCACGGGAATCGCTTGCGATTCGGCGATGTCTCCGATAGTAACGGGACCTGTTCCTTCGCGAAGCGCGAGCTCAAGCATCGCCTTCAGCCCGTAGTAGCATTTGTTCGATATCATGGGTGCACAATGAATACTATGCCGATAGACATAGACGGCATTGCACCCCTTGTCAAGTGCCTTGCAGAACTGGTTGACACTACGCATTCCCTAGCATACCAATAGAGTTAGTAGATAAAAGGAAGTGCCATGCCCGCAAAGCCCGATTTGACCCAGGTCGAGCGCGATAAGCTGCTGATCGACCCGGATTTTGACTTTAAGAAGGACATTGCCGCGAGACCTTTCGAGGATCTCACGACGAACGAAATCGGCATGTTCAAGTGGACGGGCATCTACCACCAGCTCCAGAAGGGCTTTTTCATGATGCGCCTTCGCATCCCGGGTGGCCTGCTGAACGCGGACCAGTTGGACATGATTGGCGAGGTGGCGAACAAGTACGGACAGGCCGAGTTGGACATCACCACGCGCATGACCTTCCAGTTCCACTGGCTGCGCAAGGAAGACCTGTATCGCGTTCTCGAAGACATGGCGACGGTCGGGCTCGATTCCAAGAATGCGTGCGGCGACGTGAACCGCAACATCGTGACGTGCCCGCTGCAAGGCGTCTGCCCGCACGAGGTGAAAGACGTGCGACCGATGATCGAAGCGATCGCGGAAGATCCCGAGATGCGCGACGAGCAGCGCAACCTTCCCCGCAAACACAAGATGAGCATCAACGGCTGCGGCAGGGCTTGCGGCCAGACGCTGATGAACTGCCAGTCCTGGCATCCCGTGAAGCGGAAGGGCAAGGACGGCAAGGAAGAGACTGGCTGGGTGTACTACGCGGGCGGTGGCCTTGGTGCGCGTCCCTACATGGCCAAGCTGATCTTCTCCTATGTTCCCGAGGAACTTGTGCTGCCTGTCACTCGGGCAGCCGCCGAAGTCTATCGTCGTCACGGCAACCGTCGCGTCCGTGCGCTGGCCCGGCTCAAAATCGTCGTGGATCAGTTCGGCGCGGAAGGTTTCGGCAAGAAGGTGATGGAAATCCTCGAAGAGCGCGGAGTCGCAGGACGTGAGCTAATCGAGTTCCCAAGCGGACCCGCCGACGTCGGCGACGCGTTTGTCGACGGACAGCCCGTCTTTGCGCAGCGTCAAAAAGGTTTCAACACCGTTCGTGCAATGATTCCGCGCGGCGAGTTGGGCGGAAAGGGCGCCAAGCTCTTTGCCAAGTGGTCGCGTGAGTATGGCGATGGAACGACGATGGTCACGGCGCGGCAGAACATCCAGATCCGTTTCGTTCCCGATGCGAAGGTCGATGCGCTCGTGAAGGAAATTCACGCTGCAGGTTATTCCACCGAAGGCTTTGAACGGCTGCCCGACATGGTGGCTTGCGTTGGCACGACGCAGTGCAACCTCGCCGTGTCCGACACGCCGAACACCTATCATCGCCTGTACGCCGAATTGGCTTCGGACAAGGATCTTTGGTCAAAAGTCGGACATCTCCGCATTCACATGAACGGTTGCCCGAACTCCTGCGCCCAGCACTGGATCGCTGACATCGGTCTGCGCGGCATGCGCAAGGAGATGCCGGAGGGTTCTGAAGAAGGTTTCCAGATTAGCGTAGGCGGCGGCTTGTATGGATCGGGCCACATCGCTCGTGCCGTGTGCGAAGTGCCGGCCGTTTCGGTGGTGCCAACGGTCCGCAGAATCCTTGAGCTCTATGTGGAACAGCGGAGCAGCGACAAGGAGTCGTTCGGCGACTTCGCGCGTCGCATCGGCCATCGTCGCTACGCCGAGCTACTCGGTCTGCCCCCTGCACCCGAAGAACCGGTCGCCGTGACGAACAACAAGCTTATGCCCGTCTTTCATCAGGTCATTTCGGAGACATCGCCATGGTAGCGGATATTGAAACCATCATCCGCGAGGCGGAAGTCCTCCTGGGATTCCGGAAGAACGACGAAGCAATCAACCTGCTGCGCTTGCGGGAATCTCCTAACGACGGACGCCTCTGCGCCCTCCTGGCGAAAGCCTACTTCCAGCGCGGCGACTCGCGTGGCGATGTGTTCTCCAGCCAGTACTTCGCCCAGCGTGCGCTTGATCTGGGTCAGACCGGAATCGAACTTCATGCCATCTGCGCCATCGCGGCGTTTCGCAAGGAACGTTACGCCGAGGCCGTTGAGACCTTCTTGAAATACGTCACGCCGGAATCACAGCCGGCGACGCAATTCATGGTGGGTCTTTCTCTCCTCAAGTTGAAGAAATTCAAGGATGCCGTTCCGTGGCTGGAACGCGCTGTCGCACAGCAGCCCGGCAAAGCAGAGTTTGAAGCTGCGCTTGCGGAGGCCAAGGCGGCCGCGACCGGAAAGTCGAAAGAGCCTGTTCGTCTCTGGCAGAAGGCGCCGCAAGGCCTCGGTGGTCCGAGCGATGTGCGACCGCTTGATGTACCGACGCCGTATTCCAGCAACGCGGTGTCGAAGCTGCGTGGCTTGGCGTCCACGCCGAAAGATTTTCACTGGCTCGAGAAGAATATTCCCTGCCAGAAGGCGTGCCCCGCGGGAACGGATATTCCTGAATACCTTTCTGCGATCTACAACGGCGACTATGACCGTGCGTACAAGATCAACCTGCACGACAACGTGTTCCCGGCGGTTCTTGGTCGTGTCTGCTCGCGTCCCTGCGAGAGCGAATGCCGCCACGGCTGGGACGTGCTCGGCGAACCGGTTGCCATCTGCTTCTCCAAGCGTTCAGCGGCTGACTTCAAATCGCAGGACATGGTCGTTCTTGATCCATGGTTTCCAAAGTCGGGCAAGAAGGTGGCGGTCGTCGGCGCAGGACCCGCTGGTCTTGCCGCGGCGCGCAATCTCGCACTGATGGGGCATTCGGTCACGGTGTATGAGCGACACAACAAGCCGGGCGGCATGATGAACCAGGGCATCCCGGAATTCCGGCTGCCGCGCGACATCATCGACAAGGAGATCGAGCAGATCCGACGCCAGGGCGTCGAGATCGTCTGCAATGCCGACATCGGGAAGTCCATCACGTTGAAGAAGCTCGCTGGCGAGTTCGATGCCGTGATTCTCGCGGCGGGGACACTTCGCCCGAACATGCTGAACATTCCCGGCAAGCACTTGAAGGGCATCCGTCACGGCCTTGAATTCCTCCTGCAGGCGAACGAGGAGCGGAAGGCTGAGCTCGGCGAAGACATGGTGGTCATCGGCGGCGGCTTCACCGCGATGGACTGCGCCCGCACAGCGGCGAGGCTCGGGGCGCGGACGGTTGAGCTGGAATTTGAAACGACGGAAGAAGGCGAGCCTGCGGTCATGAAGATCAAGGGCGAGGCCGTCAAGGTGCTATACCGCCGATCCCAGAGTGAAATGCTGATTACGCCCGGTGAGTTGGAGGAATTGAACCATGAAGGCATTCCGATGCATTTCATGGTCAGCCCGGTTGGCTATGTCGACGACGGACACGGACGCGTGAAGGGCATGCGCTTTGTGCGCACGAAGCTTGGTGATCCGGATGCAAGCGGTCGCCGCAAGCCGGAAGAAATTCCCGGCTCCGAGTTCGAGATTCCCGCGACGACGGTACTGCTTGCGACGGGCCAGTTCCCGCAGACGAAGTGGATCGACGACGCATTCAAGGAAATCCTGGTCGAACCCGATGAATGGTTGAAGAGCGGGAAGAACCAGAAGACCGGCGTAGAGAAGATATTCGTCGCCGGCGACTTTGCGACAGGTGCTTCAACGCTGATCGGGGCCATCGCCCACGCAAAGACGTGCGCTCGCCAGGTGGACAAGTTCCTGATGGGCGAGGAGCGATTGCAGGATGTGGCGGTCATCGCAGACGTTCCTGCGACAGGTCGAATCCGCGAGATGGACTACGTGAAGCGTCAGCCCATGCCGACGCTTCCGGTCGAACGCCGCTCGCTGGTCTCCGAAGTGGAGGAGGGGTTCACGCCCGATCTGTCCGTGGACGAGACCCAGCGCTGCTACCTTTGCCATTACAAGTTCGAGATCGATCCCGACAAGTGCATCTACTGCGACTGGTGCATCAAGGCCAAGCCGCGCCCGGACTGCATCGTGAAGGTTCAGAGCCTGGTGTACGACGCCGAGGAACGCATCGTGGGTTTCATGCGCGCACGCACCACGGAGACGACGAAGCTGATTTGGATCAACCAGGCCGACTGCATTCGCTGCGGCCTCTGTGTCGATGCCTGCCCGGTGGACGCGATCAGCATCCAGAAGGTCAATCTTCGCACGATCCGCAAGAGCGACAGCAAGCAAACGGTCAGCATTTAGGCAGGGCGAACCGTCCCGGTGAGCCGCATCGTGGACCCGGCTCGGCAGGGACGCCTCGCCCTACCAACGAACTCTGAATATGAAGAAAACGTCTGCCGCGTATCGCAAGGGTCGAAAACAGCTTTCCGCCATCCACGGGAAACGTGGAACCGATGCGATTGACGGCATGGCCGACATCGCACCCGACCTGGCGAAGATGGTGTACGAGTGGCCTTTTGCTGAGATCTATACGCGCAAAGGCCTGGATGTGAAGTCACGGCAGTTAGCCACGGTATCCGCGCTCGTCGCCATGGCCAACGCGCGCCCGCAACTCAAGGCGCACCTTCACGGATCTCTCAACGTCGGCTGGACCGAAAAGCAGTTGGTCGAAGTCATCATGCAACTTGCCGTTTACGCAGGTTTCCCTGCTGCACTGAACGCGCTCGTCGTGTTGCGGGAAGTTCAAGCCGAGCGAAAGAAGAAGAGGAAGTAGGACGCTGTGGCTGAACTGTCGCAGGACCGCGGCGTCGACGTGTGGACGATTCGCAGCGCGGATGGAACGGCTTCCGCATCGTTTGTTCCCGAATTCGGCGGCGTCGGATCATCGCTCATCCTCCAAGGTCCTACCGGACCCCGCGAGCTTCTCTATCTCCATGATTGGTTCTGGGACCGTGATTCCCGCAATACGCGCGGCGGCTGGCCTTTCCTGTTCCCGAATTGCGGACGCGTCGAGCGCGGTGGGAGGGCGGGGGCGTATCTGTATGACGGGCGCCTCTACACACTCGGACTGCACGGCTTCTCGATGTGGCTTCCGTGGGAAGTTGCTGATTCGAAGCAGCCGGATTCCATCACGCTCCGGCTCAAGGACTCGCGCGAAACCCGACGGGACTACCCGTTTGCATTTGAAGTGACGCTTGCTTATCACATCGCACCCGATGCCTTGACGTGTCGCTTCATGTGTAAGAACACCGGTGACTCGCCAATGCCCTATTACGCTGGGTTTCACCCGTATCTTCTCACGCCACCCCCTGACGGAGGCAAGGAGCTGGTGACGCTGTCATGCCCGGCCCGGCGACGCATGCTCTACAACCCGAAGCTGACGGATGTCGTGGGTTCGCTTCCGCCGCCTGCGCTGCCTCTCCGGATCACGGACGACGGTACCAACGAGATGTTGCTCGATGTCGAAGGCGATTGTTCCTTCAGCCTCGCGTTCCCGGACGGCATGAGCCTGAACGCCGAAGTGAAATCCGAACCCGCGCACCTCTTTCGCTTCATCCAGCTCTACACCATGCCGGATGAGCCCTTCTTCTCCGCCGAACCGTGGATGTCGCATCCGAATGCGTTGAATACGCTTGCTAGCGCTCGAATGCTGCCTCCCGGTCAGCTCGATAACGCGGATTTCACACTTTCCGTCCGTCACGCCTGCGATCAGGCCCCCCGGCAGAATGTCAAAACTCTTTGATCTCTTGGCCGGAAAGATTCGGCAGGAAACCGCAAATTACGCCGATTGACGCGAATTTGCGGGACGATCCCATTGTTGTTGTCTCTGCCGAATGTTCACCTTTTGGTGAGCTCTAAACGTATCTGTTCAGATGCTTCATGGCCTAATCGGAATTCGCGTACCGTTCGGCACGCTCACGGCTAGGCATTCGCGGTTCAAGCTGCATCGTTCCGGCCCGGTTCTTGAGTCGCCCCGAAGCGGCGGAAGGTGGTCCCGAACCATTCTGAAGTGGTCCTGAACGATTTCAGGGCGGTCCCGCCCAGCCATATTTCCGCGCTGCACAACGACTTATCCGCGCGGACTGACGACCGTTCCGCATGGCTCAGTGACTTATCCGTGCGGACTGACGACCGTTCCGCATGGCTCAGTGACTTATCCGTGCGGACGGACGACTGTTCCGCGTGGCTCAGTGACTTATCCGCGCGGACCGGCGGCTGTTCCGTGGTGCACAGCGACTTATCCGCGCGGACTGGCGACTGTTCCGTGGTGCGCAACGACCGGGCGGCGCGGACAGACGACCAATCCGCGCCGTTCATCGCCGAATCCCAGCAAAAATAGTTTATAGAACAGCTTGCACATACGACGCACGCTCTGATAGAAAGTACTCATCAACAGGGCGCTGACGGGATCGATGATCCGGGTGACCCGGTTGGTGAGACAACAAGAGAAGGACAGTGAGTGCTTATGGCAAAAAGGAAGTATGTGCCGATCGGTGGTCAGAACCGGCGTGCCTGGTTGACCAACCTGATTGTGAAGTTGGAGCCGATTGCTTCAACGCTCGGCGTGACACCGGAAGAGTTGGCGTCGTTGAAGGCGGACGGCGCTGCGTATGCCCACGCGGTGGATGCGAAGCTGCAGTTCCGGACGAAGGCGCAGGAGTGGACTGAATATGTGTTCCTGACGGAGCGCGGTACCGGAGCCAATCAGGTGCCCGCGCCCCTGGCTCTGGATCCACCTCCGCCTGGTGTGGAATCCGGCGCCTTCCTGCGTGTGGCAAAGCTGGTCAACCGCATCAAGACGCATGGCAACTACACGACGTCCATCGGGAAGGACCTCGGCATCATCGGCCCCGAAGAGTCGTTAAACATGGAGGCGCTAAAGCCCCGTCTGTCCGTGAAGCTCGATAACGGGCGGCCGGTGTTGTCGTGGAGCAAGAAGGGAGCACAGGGCCTCGAAATTCAGGCTGATCGCGGAACGGGTGCCTTCGTCCCGGCCGTGTTCAGCTTGACGACACGCCACGTGGACAACGCCCCGCTCCCGCCGGCGGGTACCGGCGTGGTCTGGAAGTACAGGGCCATCTACCGCCTGAAGGATTCGACGGTCGGCCAGTGGAGCGACGACGTGAGCGTAGGCGTCTTCGGAGCCGACGCATAGTCGGGTGATGGGGAGGAGCTGCCGGTGAGTCGACGCGCCGGCGGTTTCGGGGCAAGAGATGCAGCATGGAACCACGAATTAGCGCGAGGTGTGAGGATACCAAGCAGAGTTTACACCTTCGCCAATCGGCCATCTTTTTATGTCTTTCGGAATTAGTGAAAATTCGCGCAATTCGCGGTTCAACTTCATCGTTCCACCTCGGCATCCCAACATTGTTTCAACTTCCACTTGAGAAGTTTTTCTCGTTGCGCAATTTTTCGCCAATGATTGCAGAACACATACATGACGCACGGGACCAGGTCCGGCGCTTGCGAGAAATGATTTTCGAGAAACGTCTCTTTCGCGGTTTCTCGGGCCGGGCGCGTGTTGTGTCGGGCTTGTGGGTCGTCCTTGGGGCGTCCGCACTCTCGTCGAACCGCCTTCCCGCAGAACCTTGGACGCATCTGGCGGGCTGGGGCATTGTGTTGGCCATGGCCGTGGTGATCAACTATGGCGCTCTGGCGTGGTGGTATGTCACCAATCCGGAGGTGCGTCGGAACCCGCTGATGCTGAAGCCGGCCACGCATGCCGTTCCGTCCCTGCTCGCGGGGGCAGCGATTACGGTGGCCCTGGTCTCGACGCGGCAATTTGATCTCCTCTTTGGGGTCTGGATGCTGATGTACGGGTTGTCGCAGACGGCCTATCGCAATTCTCTGCCTCGCGGGGTCTACCTGACGGGACTTGCGTACATGATCTGCGGCACGATGCTACTCATCTGGCCCAGCTCGTTTGTGAAGCCGTGGCCGATGGCGACTATGTTTTTTCTCGGGGAATGTGCCGGCGGGCTCTGCCTGCTCCAGAACGAGAACAAGGAAGAGGGCCAGGTGGTATGAACAAGACAGAAAAAGCACCTTTCGACGCATTGGAACGCGTATTCCATGAACCGAATCGTCTGGCGATCCTGTCGGCGCTTTGCGGCACGGACGAACAACTGAGTTACTCCCAGGTGAAGAAGATCTGTGGGCTGACCGATGGAAACATGAACCGGCACCTCACCGCGCTGCAAGATGAGGGCGTCATTCGCCTGACCAAAGCCTTCGTCGACCTGAAACCCCGGACCACCATCCACATCACGCAGAAGGGCCTCGACCGCTTCAACGAATACCTCATCGCGTTGGACGAAGTCCTGAAAAGCACCCGCAAACGCGTCCCCACCGAACGCCGCGCCGGCTGGTTGGGATCAACGCGTCGCGCAGAGGCCTGAGGGACACCTGCGCCGTCTGCCCCTGGAGACGGCCTGACCCCGTTCCCGACACGTCGCATAGCTCCGTGCTCCATTTCACCGTGACGACTTCAGCCGGCAAGAGCCGGCAAGTGCTCCATCTTTATCCCATGATCAAGCGCCCGTAGCCGGGCTTCGGACATTGACATCACTAGCATCGCCGCGTATATAGCTACACCATGTTCGATATGACTAACAGCCTGCTCCGCCGTGGTGTGACAGTGCTTCTCGTCATTCTTGCCTTCATTTACGCGGTTCCCGTGTCGGACCATTGCCATGATGACGACAAGGACCATGGTCCTTGCGCAGCGGCAAATGCCACAAGTTGTTGTACCACACATTCTCCGGCGCTCTCACAGGCGTCGGCTTCTTTGATTGCGCGAGATTCACGAGTCATCGCGCACGTAACAGGGGATGACGTCGATACGGGCGTGCTCTCCGGTTCCTCTCCTTTTCAGCCTCCGCGAGTTTGATCCCCGTCGCCCGTTCGGGTGAGAGCAGGATCGATCTCGGTTTGATTAACAGTTTCGTAAGAAGTCGGAGGCTTTGTGTCATTTCGTTTTCTAATGATGGTCATTTTGTTGGTGTCCGGCTCTATTCCGGCGCACGCAGAATCCGCAGGTATGTCGATGGATGAAGCGGTGTCGAGAGCGCTTGATCAGCATCCCGGTCTGTCCGCGATGCGCCGTGAAGTTCAAGCAACCCGCGCCGATCGGCAGCAGGCGTCCTATCAACCAAACCCGACTCTTGATGTAAGCGCTGGCTTAAAAGACACCGACACGGATTCTGGTTATGAGGTAGGGGTTGGGCTTGCCTTCCCTGTCGAGAGGAAAGGCAAACGCGAAGCGCGTATTGCAGTTGCGCAGGGAGATGTTCAGATTGCGGAACTCGCGTTGGAGCAATTTAAACGCGATGTCGAGCGGCAGGTTCGCACCAAGGGCTACGAATACCTGATTACCGCCGCTGACGCTGAAGTCGCCCGAGAGATTGCCGAAAGAAGTCGCGCAATGATCGATCTGCTCAAGAAGCGACCGGCCGCAGGCCCGGTGATCTTGTTGGAGCTTCGCGTAATCGAAGGAAGTCTCGTAGAATTCCAGAAAGCCGCGCGCGAGTTTACCGCCCAGCGCGATATGGCGCGAGCGGAGTTGAACCTGCTCCTCGGACTTGATGCAGACGATCCGCTTGTCATCCGCGAGGCGCTTGAAGCTCCGAAAATGCGGTTTGACTCAAAGCAGATCGAGGCTCTTCTCGAAAAGAGCCCAGCCTTCCAGATCCGGTTGGCTCAACGGGAAAAGAGTATTCATGAAATCACTGCGGCCACACTGGCGGCAAAGCCCGATTACAGCGTTGGTCCATATCTGGCGCGGGAAGACGCGGGCGATGCGGAGACCGTCTTGGGTGCAGTCATTTCTGTTCCTTTGACATGGAGGAATCGCAACGAAGGGGCGATCGCTGCCGCGAGATCGCGTAGCGAGCGCGCCGACGAAGAACTGAAGGCCGACATGCTAACTGCTCGCGGCGAACTCGCGCGACTCCTGCGCCGGTACGAACTGTCTATGGAGCAGCTCGATGCGATTCCATCCGCCTTGGTCGAGAGCCAACACGAAGCAGCAGACCTAGCCGACCGTCAGTACAGGCTTGGTGCAATTTCCGTACAACTCTTCCTCGATATGCAACGCGAGTTTCTCACGGTGCAGCAACTGCGACACAACGCCTTGCTTGAAGCCTGGCGGAGCACAACCGAACTGCAGTGGCTTGCGGGTGACAATGCGGAGGATTCGCTGTGATCAAATTCTTTTTCGCCATGCTCTTCATGTTCACTGTCGCGGTGCAGGCGGCAGAAAAGCGAGAAGGCGCGTCCTTCAAAGAGGGGAACGGGGTGTCGTTGAGCGACGAGACGAGGAAAGCCATCGATATTGAAGTTGTCGACGTCGAGGATCGTCAGGTCGCCCGGGACATCTTCTTCGCGGCACAAGTGTATCGAGAGGCAAGCGAGTGGTCGCAGAATTTGGGTGAAACATCCGGGTTTGCTTACGCGAGCGCACTCGTGGATCAATCTGCAGCAGAGCGTCTATCGCCAGGGGCAACCCTTCTGATTCAGGGTCAGGCCGCTACGACGGGGTCGGTGCTCCGTGTGGACCGGACAATGCTGGAGAATAGTGGTCGCGCGGAAGCGTTGATCCAGATCAGTGATCCGGAGCGGGTGTGGCGACTCGGGGATTTCGCCCGCATATCCTTTGTGGAGGATGAGTCAAGGGAGACAACAGTCATACCCTGGTCCTCGGTCCTGCAAACGGCATTCGGCGAATTCGTATACGTGCTCAATGGGGGCTCCTTCCTGCGCACTGCGGTGAAGACCGGTGCCCGGCAGGGTGATTACGTAGAAGTCTTGGACGGTCTTTACAGCGGCGACCAAATTGCCGCTCGCTCTGTCGAAACACTCTATCTGATCGAGCTCCGCGCGACAAAGGGCGGCGGGCATAGCCACTAAAAGGAATTTCAAATGATCAACAATGTCCTAGATTTTTCTATGAAGCAGCGACCATTTATCATGTTGGCTGCCGTGGGTCTTTTGGCGGCTGGCGTTTGGTCTGCCTTCAGGTTGCCCATCGACGCTGTGCCCGACATCACCAATGTCCAGGTGCAGGTCAACACGGAGGTGCCTGCATTGGTGCCTGAGGAGATCGAGAAACTCGTAACCTTCCCGCTGGAGATTGAAATGGCTGGCGTTCCCGGGATGGTGGAGTTGCGATCACTCTCGAAATTCGGCCTCTCTCAGGTGAATCTCGTATTCGAGGACGGGACCGATATTTATCGCGCGCGCCAGTTGGTCAGCGAGCGATTGCAGAATGCCGTCGACGAGTTGCCCGACGGACTTTCACCAAAGCTTGCCCCAATTTCGACTGGTCTCGGCGAAATCTACTACTACGTCGTGGACTATGCCCCCGACGCGACCAACAAGCCGCCGACGCGGTATGAAGAGCTGATGGAATTGAGCCAGATTCAGGATTTTCTGATCAAGCCTCACCTGCGATCGGTTCCCGGCATCGCGGAAGTGAACACTTCGGGTGGATACGAGAAGCAGATAGTCGTCATGCCGGATCCCGAGAAGATGCTAAGCACAGGAATTACATTTTCAGAGCTTGCAGACATTGTGGCGGAGAACGTCAACAATGCCGGTGGCGGCGCAGTCCAGATGGGTGGCGAACAGATCGTTATTCGCGCCGCTGGCCGCGTGAAGTCTGTAGATGAGATCGCATCGCTGCCCGTCAAGTTCCGCTCTGGCACGGTGCCCCTAAAAGTCAGCGATGTGGCCGATGTGGGTATAGGTTCCAGTGTGAGAACTGGCACGTCCACATGGAGTGGCGATGAGTGCGTGCTGGGTTCGGCCATCATGTTGGCTGGTGAGAACAGCCGCATTGTGGCGAAGCGGGTAGACGCAAAGCTCAAGGAGATAGGAACCCGTCTGCCTCCTGGCGTGCACATTACGACAGGGTATGACCGCACGGACCTCGTTGACCGAACGATTGCCACAGTCGAGAAAAACCTGACCGAGGGTGCGATACTCGTCATCGTTGTGTTGCTGTTTCTCCTCGGGAATATTCGCGCCGCGCTCATCGTTTCGCTCGCCATCCCGTTGTCGTTCCTGTTTGCGATCACGGGCATGGTTCAGGGGCGCGTATCAGGAAATTTGATGAGCCTTGGCGCGGTGGACTTCGGTCTCATCATTGATGGCGCCGTGGTCATGGTGGAGAATGCGATCCGGCGTCTTGGTCTCCGCCAACATCAATTGGGAAGGATTCTCAGCAAGGAAGAGCGCCACGAAACGGTTTTGTCGGCATGCAAAGAAGTAGGTACGCCGACGTTCTTCGGCGTACTTATTATCACCATCGTCTATCTCCCGATACTTGCGCTCACCGGCATTGAGGGCAAGATGTTCAAGCCGATGGCATTGACGGTAATGATGGCCTTGGTGGGGGCGATGATTCTGTCGCTCACGCTGATGCCGGTCCTTTGCTCGCTATTCCTTGGCGGAAACATCAGCGAAAAGGACAACTGGATCATCGCTCTGCTCAAGCGCGGCTATGCGCCGACACTGCGGTTTGCCTACAAACTGCGCTGGATTGTCGTCGTCGCTGCGATTGCGCTCTTCGCTTGGTCGCTGACCATCTTCCAGAAACTTGGTGCGGAGTTTGTGCCGCAGCTCGATGAGGGATCATTTGCGACCCATATGATCCGTACGACGAGCATCGGACTCGACGCCTCTCTCGCCATGCAGGAACGTGCCGAGAAAGTCCTCATCGAGAAGTTTCCGGAGGTAAGTTTCACGTTCTCCCGAATCGGAACGGCGGAGATTGCGACGGATCCGATGGGGGTGAATGTGGCGGATTGTTACATATTCTTCTCGCCGCAGGAGAAGTGGCGAAAGGTGGACGGGAAGACGATCACGAAAGATGTTCTGGCCGACCTGATGAGTGAGGAACTCAATGTTCAGGTGCCTGGTCAAGCGTACCTGTTTTCGCAGCCGATTGAGATGCGCTTCAACGAGATCCTTGAGGGCACGCGCGCTGACATTGCCGTCAAGGTGTTCGGCGAGGACTACCCCACGCTCGAAAGAATTGCAGGTGAGGTGCGAGAGGTGTTGGAGGCCATTCCGGGAGCTGCGGACGTTGAGTTTGATGCGTTGGGCAAAGCGCCGATGCTGGAAATCACACTCAATCGTGAAGCAATGACGAAGTACAATCTTCATGCGGAAGAAATAAACAGTGTTATTGCTCATGCATTGGCAGGTGAGGATGTGGGATTGCTGATCGAAGGAAATCGGCGGTTTCCGATTGTGGTTCGGATGACCGAAAACCTGCGCAGCCAGGTAGAGGTCATGAAGAGCTTGCCGCTCCGCACGGAGGACGGCGGCTTGCTTCAGCTAGGACAGGTCGCAGAGTTCCGCGTAGAAGAACGCGTAAGCGCTATCTCGCGTGAGTTTGCGCAGCGCCGCGCTGCGGTAATGGTCAATCTCCGGGGACGTGACGTGGAAAGTTTTGTGATCGAGGCCCAGCGCAAGGTTGCAGAGGAAATCGAGTTGCCGACAGGCTACACTATTGAATTCGGCGGCCAATTCAAGAATCTGCAGGAAGCACGAGCCCGACTCGGGGTCATTGTCCCGGCGGCCCTCCTTGTGATCTTCATTCTGATCTTTATGGCTTTCGGAAGCATCCATCAGGCTCTGGTGGTGTACACGGGAATTCCCCTTGCGGCGACGGGAGGAATACTGGCGCTCTGGATCCGCGACATGCCTTTCAGCATCTCGGCCGGTATTGGCTTCATAGCCTTGAGCGGCGTGGCTGTATTGAACGGGGTAGTCATGATCACGTACTTCAATCAACTCCGAGAGCAAGGCCAAAAGGTATTCGATGCTGTCATGGAGGGATCGCTAACGCGACTGCGTCCGGTCCTGATGACTGCCCTTGTCGCCAGTTTCGGATTTGTTCCGATGGCTCTTGCACATGGCGCAGGTGCCGAGGTTCAGCGACCGTTGGCCACAGTTGTCATTGGCGGAATTGTTACCTCTACGTTCCTGACCTTGATCCTGCTGCCGACGCTTTATGCATGGGTTGAGAAACGAAACAACGAAGAGAAAGGGTATGAAATATGAGACTGTGGATTGCTGGCGTCCTATTGACCGCGGCGTTTGCGCAGGCGGGTGTTGTGGCTGGTCCAAGCGGTGGGAAGTTGCTGGACAACGAGCCGCCTCGCGCTGAGTTCTACATCAATGCCGAGCACCGCGTGGAGATCCGCTTCTTTGACGCGGAACTTAAGCCGGTGACTCCCGCTGAACAAACTGCCGTGGTCATCGCCGAGGCGCCTTCGGGAAAGGTCAAATTAGACCTTCAGAAGGACGGGGTTGTTCTGACGTCGGCAGAAGCCCTGCCAGAGGGCGACGGATACACGATCGTCGTGCAGCTGAAGTCTGCTCCAGACGCAAAGAATCAGAATTTCCGCATTGTTTACCACGCGGAGGTCTGTGGTGAATGTAATAGGGCGGAATATGCCTGCACCTGCGAACACAGCGGGGAAGACGAGCACGGACACGGACATTGACGAAGCGCCGTAAGTCATGAGCGAATCTGCGGGAGCTTCCTGCGCGTGTAGCGATGAGAGCGGCCACGATCACTCATCGCTGAAGCGATCTCGCGTTATCGCCGTCGCGACTTCGGGAACTCTTGCGTGTCTTGGCATTGGCGCCAACTTCCTGGACATGCCCGAGCTTCTCGCGAAGGTGCTGCTTGGTGGTTCTGTGGTGTCTGGCGGCGTATTGGTACTTCCTCATGCGTGGAGTGCCATACGCCGCCTTTCGCCCGACATGAATCTTTTGATGGCCGTAGCCGTGGCCGGTGCCTTGTTCATCGGCGCATGGGATGAGGCGGCGACGGTGGTGTTCCTCTTCTCGCTCTCGGAACTTCTGGAGTCCTTCAGCGCGATCAGAGCGCGCCGAGCCATAACGGGTCTTCTGAAACTCGTGCCCGAGACGGCGCTCGTCGTGACGCCCGGCGGTTCACGAGAAGTGCCTGCCGCCGATGTTCGCGTCGGCGATCGCATCCTCATACGCCCAGGAGATCGAATCTCCTTGGACGGTATTGTGGATGAAGGAAACTCCTACGTGAATCAGGCGCCGATCACCGGCGAGTCCATCCCCGTCAAGAAGAGCAAGGGAAATCAGGTCTTCGCCGGGACGATCAACGGCGAAGGCGCCTTGGAAGTGCTCGTCGCAAAGGGCGCCTCCGAAACTACGCTCGCACGCTTGATCCACCTTGTTGAATCCGCGCAGGACCGCAAAGCCGATGTTCAGCGTTTCGTGGATCGATTTGCATTCTACTATACGCCCTTTGTGATGGCTTTCGCTCTTCTGATCGCCATTCTGCCGCCTCTCACCTTCGGCGGAGACTGGGGAATCTGGGTTTATCGCGCATTGGTGCTGCTTGTTATCGCTTGTCCCTGCGCGCTCGTCATATCCACTCCGATCGCGGTGGTTTCGGCGCTGGCCGCTGCGGCCCGGACTGGTGTTCTCATCAAGGGTGGAGTAGCACTGGAGGCCTTGGCTCGCATTGGCGTCGTTGCTTTGGACAAGACGGGAACGCTAACCGAGGGGAAGCCAAGTGTCATCGACGTGCTGCCGTTTGGTGAATCATCGCGAGAGAATGTATTGAACGTTGCGTGTTCGCTGGAACAGCGCTCAGAACATCCCATCGCCCGGGCCATCCGCACGTTCGGTGAGGTAGAGGCTATCTCACTCACTCAAGTCGAAGGATTCGAGGCCAAGCCCGGACGGGGTGCCGTTGGGGTAATCAATGGCCACCAATACTTTATCGGCAATCACCGCCTGGTTGAGGAATTCAATCTCTGCACCCCGGGGGTTGAGCGTCAAGTCGAGGATGTGGAGAGGCGTACTCAGACTGCTGTCATTGTTGGGCATGCGCCACATGGCACATGTGAGGGTGCTGTTTTAGGCGCAATGGCCGTTGGTGATTCCATCCGCGAGCACGCGCCGGATGCTATACGCAGTCTCCGCCTTGCGGGCGTTCACCGCATTGTCATGCTGACAGGTGATAATCGTTCGACTGCAGATGCCGTTGCGCGATCACTCGGAATCGATGAAGTGCATGCCGAACTCCTACCCGAGGAGAAGGTTTCTCAAATCGAGGCGCTCATCCGCGGAAACCCGGGCGCAGTCGCCATGGTCGGCGACGGGGTAAATGATGCTCCAGCGTTAGCGCTCGCATCGGTCGGCGTCGCGATGGGTGCTGCGGGTTCGGATGCAGCGATCGAGGCGGCGGATGTCGCACTGATGGGAGATGATTTGCAGAAGCTTTCGACTGCCATACGTATCGGCAGGCAGGCGCGCCGAATTATCTTCCAAAACATCGTCATTGCTTTGAGCTTGAAAGGGGCATTCCTGTGCCTTGCGGTGGCAGGCCATGCCAGCATGTGGGCGGCGGTTGCGGCTGACACGGGCGCATCGCTTGTTGTAATCGCGAATGGCTTCCGCTGTCGAAACGCGGACTGTGCCCGCCTCTCCGAATGATGATTCGGGAAGCGAAAGCTTCTCACGGCATGCAGCGACTTGGTAATCTTGGAGTCGCGAGGATAGCATGCTCATTCTGCACAAGATGGGTTTCTGGTTGCGCAACAAGCCGAAGCGCCGGTGGCTTGTTCCTGTTCTGGCTGCCTTCATCCTGAGCATGGTGCTGATGACGGGTTTCGAATCCCTCAAAGAGTTCCTCTATCCCCGGATTTCCCTTCGCCTGTCGCATGTTGCAACGATCGTATTTGTAAGCGTCATGGCCGCGGGCGTCACGTATGTGACGCTCCGTCTCTACATTGAGCTGATGGGCCATGCGGCCGACGAGCTTTCGCAGCGGCTCCGCTTGAACGACGAGCTGGGCTTGGAGCGCATGTTTATGCGCTCGCTGATGGAGAACACTCCGGATCATATCTTCTTCAAGGACGATGCCGGTCGTTACCTGCGGGTGAACCGGGCGCAAGCCAGCGCGTTCGGGGTTGAGAATCCTGCCGATGTCGAGGGACATACCGATTTTGATTTCTTCACGGCAGAACACGCCACCCTGGCGCAAAAGGACGAACAGGACCTGATTCGTACGGGGACACCGATGATCGGGCGGGAAGTGCGAGAAGCGTGGCCAGACGGTCGCGTGACGTGGGTGTCCTCGACCAAGGTTCCTCTGCGGGACCGGCGTGGGCGCATCATCGGCACATTCGGCATCTCTCGCGACATTACGGAATTCAAGCGGGCGGAGCAGCGGATCCGCCAGCTGTCGCTCGCCGTCGAGCAGAGCGCCACGGTCACGTTGATCACGGACGTGGAAGGCAGCATCGAGTACGTCAACCCGAGTTTCACCCAGCTTACGGGCTACACCCTTGAGGAAGTCCTCGGCAAAAATCCGCGCTTGCTGAAGTCAGGCAGGATGCCGCCGGAGTTCTTCCGAGACCTGTGGGAGACTATCAGGGGTGGTGATGTCTGGCATGGCGAGGTCCTGAACCGGAAGAAGAACGGCGACCTCTATTGGGGAAGGGCATCCATTGCGCCGATACGCGACGTGAAAGGGAAAACGACGCACTTCGTTGAAGTCCTCGAAGACGTGACGGAGCAATATCGCGCGGCTGAAGCCCTCCGCCAGTCGGAGCTCAAACACCGCCTGCTCGTGGAGCAGATTCCTGCCATTGTGTACCGCGCCGAGCCGGGCATGGAGGGTCGCTGGCTTTATGTGAGCCCGCAGATCCGTCCGCTGCTGGGATTCACCGAAGAGGAATGGCTCGGCGATCCAGCGATCTGGGCGAGGCAACTTGCCGAAGAGGACCGGCAGCGCGTGTTCGAAGCGGAGAAGCAGGCTGTGGAGCGGGGGCTGCCGCTCAGTATCGAGTACCGGATGAGGGCCAAGGATGGACGTGCGGTTTGGTTCCGCGACCTGGCCAGCATTGTGGACCAGGCCGACGGAGAGACGCGCGTGATGCAGGGCATCCTGCTGGATATTACGGAGCAGCGTCGCGCGAGCGAGGAAAGCGCGAACGAAGTGGCGCGTCGCCGCGAGCTGGAGCACATTCTCTCGCTCAGCCCCGTCATTCTCTTTCTTTGGCGCAATGCGCCGGGCTGGCCTGTGGAGTTCGTTTCCGACAATGTCCGGCAGCTTGGTTACGAACCCGACGATTTTACGACGGGCGCCGTTCCGTACGCCTCGATTGTGCACCCCGATGACATTGTGCGCGTAGGCCAGGAGGTGGCGAAGTACACCAGCGAGGGGTTGACGGAATTCACGCAGGAGTACCGGGTCTTTGCGAAGAACGGGCAGGTTGTGTGGACCGACGACCGCACGTGGATTCGCCGCGATGCCGAAGGCAAGGCGACGCATTACCAGGGCATCATCATCGACATTTCTGCCAGAAAGCGCGCCGAGGAGATCCAGCGGGGTATGACGACGGGTCTTCGCTCCGTGCTCGAAGTAGCCGATGAACTGATCGGTTGCCAGGACATCGAGACGCTCTATCGTCGGGCGGTTGAGCTCGCCCGCGAGCGGCTCGGGCTTGAGCGCTGCGCGCTGTTTCTTGAAGAGGGCGACAAGGTGCGCGGGACGTTCGGGACCGGCATGGACGGGTCCACGACGGATGAGCGTGAACTGCTCTTCGATAAGACGGAGCTGTGGAAACATCGCTTCGACGCGCGTCAACCGCATGAGCCGCGCTGGACGGTTTCAAACGAGCACCGCATGGAGTGGACGGCTTCGGGAACTCACGCCGTCGGCCGTGGATGGGTTGCCATCACACCGATGCAGGCGGAATCCGAAGTGCGCGCGGTGTTCTGCAATGATTGCGCGATCAGCCAGAAGCCCATGGACCCCGTCCTGCAGGAGGTGGTTGCCGTGTACTGCTCGATGGTGGGCAATATTATCGCGCGGCGGCTCAGCGACGAGGAGCGGACGGTGAGCGAGATGCGTCAGCGTGAAACGATGGAGCGGGCCGACCGCTTGAACTCCCTCGGCATGCTTGCGGCCGGCATGGCGCACGAGATCAACAACCCGCTCCAGGGCATGTTGAGCCACCTGCACGCCGTGCACGCGATGCTGCCCGAGGCGTTCGCCGGCAAAGAGAGCCTGATCATGGTGGAGCGGGGCATAGAGAGCATTGCCCAGCTGGTCAGGAAGCTGCTTGTGCTCGGATCGTCGCCCGAATCGGGCGCGGAGATGGCAGTCGCCGGCGAGGCGATCGACTTCGTCGTGCAACTGATGGAATCGCAGTTCAAGAAGGGCTCGATACAAATCACGAAGAACATCAGGGCACCGGCCCTGCGACTGGCCATGCCGCGGCGTGAGCTGGTGCAGGTGCTGCTGAATCTCATGCTCAATGCGCGCGATGCGATGCCGAAGGGGGGGGACCTCACGGTTTATTGCGCCGAGGGCGAAGGGAGCGCGGTGATCTCGATCAGCGATACGGGCGAGGGCATACGGCCCGAGGTCCTGAGCAGGATATTCGCCCCCTTCTTTACGACCAAGGGAACCAAAGGCACCGGATTGGGGCTGAGCGTGGCGGCGTCGCTCGTGCGCGCCAGCGGCGGACATATCGATGTAACGACAAAGCCGGGCGCGGGAAGCACGTTCACCGTGCGCTGTCCCCTGGCGAAAGGATAGGACCATGAATGAACGCATACTCCTCGTGGATGACGATGACCTCGTGCGATCGGGCCTGGCGGCCAACCTGACGCGCGCCGGCTATCGCGTATTTACCGCAGCCTCCGGCGAAGAGGCTTTGAACAAGATCGGGCTGGAGCAGATCGACCTCGTGCTTTGCGACCTGATCATGGGCGGCATGGACGGACTGGAAGTGCTGCGCCGTGTCCAGGCTTCCTGGCCGGATATTCTTTTCATCATGATCACGGGCCATGGCACGGTAGTAAACGCGCTGGAAGCGTTGAAGACCGGCGCAAGCGACTACATCCAGAAACCGGCGAATCCGGACGAGGTGATCCATCGCGTCCGGTCCGTGCTCGATTCCTCGTCTCTCCGCAAGGCGCTTGCTTCGGAGCGGCACAAGGCTGATGTGCGGAAGAAGGAGATCAACGAACAGCTCTTGCGCGCCGAGCGGATGGTGTCGCTCGGCCTGCTGGCCGAAGGTGCGGCGGCGGACCTTCAGGCGATCATGGAGCCGGCGAAAGGAGTCTATGACCAGATCGAGTCTCTATTGCCGGCCGACAGCCCGGTCCTTCCCCATATCCACCAGCTTAAAGCGACCTGCCAGCGTGTGGGTTCCGTCGTGCAGGACTTGCAGGTCATCGGGCGCAGCGGCGACATCGAGAAGTCCGAAGTGAACCTCAACACCATCGTGGACCAGTTCATGCGCTCGGAGGAGTTCGTGTCGATCAACAAGTGCATGCCGAAGGTTAGAGTCGAAGTGCACCTGAGCACGATCATGCCGCCGATTCGCGGCTCGGCGTCACTCTTGCAGCAGATGGTCCACTATCTGGTACTCAACGGGTGTGAGTCCATGCCGCAAGGCGGCACGATCAGCCTCACGACGTCATCCGAGCATCTGGATCACGCCGTCGGCCGCTACGGGTCTGGAACGCCCGGCGAGTATGCCGTGCTCCGGATCAAGGATGCGGGGCGAGGACTCACCGCCGAGGAGATCGAGCGGATCTTCGAGCCTTTCTACACACACAAGAAGATGGGACGACGCTTTATCAGCGGTCTTGGCATGACGCTCGTCTTCCGTGCTGTCGAGGAGCATGGCGGTTTCATTGACATCGCGACGGGACCAGGGAAAGGGACGATGTTCTCGCTCCATTTCCCGCCTGCAAGCCGCAGCGGCTCAGCTCCGCTTGAATTGCGTCCCGACTACTCCGGCGATGAGACAATCCTCGTGATTGATGACTACGAAGATCACCGCAACACCGCTGCCGACATCCTGCGCAACCTCGGTTACCGCGTTCTGCTTGCCGAGAGCGGCCAAACCGCGGTCCGGCTCCTCGAACAGGCGGCAAAGTCCGGCGTGGCGAGCCGCATTGACCTCGTGGTGATAGACCTGATCCTGGGCGATGCGTTTGACGGCGTGGAAACGTACAAGAAGGTGATTGAGATCAGTCCTGGACAGAAGGCGATCATGGTCAGCGGCTTCGCCGACATCGCCCGCATCGTCGAAGCACGCAAACTCGGAATCGGCCAGTGCATCCAGAAACCCTACGCTCTCGAGACGCTCGGCAAGGCCGTGCGCCGGGAGTTGGATTCTTGATCACGAATCGAACGGGGCTCATCGGCTAGTTCAGCCGCGACATGAAGAAGTTGTTTCGCTTCTCGAAGCCGATGGTGGTGTTGGGGCCGTGGCCCGGGTAAACGGCCGTGTCGTCGGGGAGCAGGGCGAGTTTGCGCAGGGAGTCGGCAAGGACGCGCGCATCGCCTCCGGGGAAGTCAGTGCGACCGACGGAACCGCGGAACAGCGCGTCGCCGGAGAAGACGGCCTTCTGTTCCGGAAAGTAGAAACTCACGCCGCCCTTGGTGTGTCCCGGCGTCTCGATCACGTGGTAGGTCAATCCTGCGTCCGTCCACGACTGGCCCTCGGCGTACGCGCGTTCGATCTTTCCCGGCGACCGCGGGGTGTCGAAGTAGGGACGCATCGCGGCGCGCTCCGTGAAAGCCCAGATGGCGTCGAGCGGATGAAGTCCAACGGGCGCCGGGAATCGGGCGTGCACTTCAGCCACCGCGGCAACATGGTCGCAGTGGCCGTGGGTGAGGGGATAGGCCGCAACGGTCAGGCCGTTTTGGAGCAAGTAGTCGATGATCAAATCGGCTTCGCTGCCCGGGTCGATGACAAGTGCCCGTTTGTCCTCGCCGACGGCGATGAAGCAATTCGTCTCGAACGGCCCGAGCGTTAGCGTCTCGACGACCATCCGGCTAGAACAACGTGTAGATGAACGGAGCTACGCTGGAACCGGTGATGATGAACACCGTGAGGAGCAATAGCACGAGCACGATGGGTACTATCCACCAAGCCTTGTTGTGCCAGGCGAACTCGAAGAACTCCCCGATCAGCCGTCCAAGATACTTGAGAAAGCGCATGCTGTTGATTCCTTGAAAGGCGCGAGTTGTAGCGCAGGATGGGGCGATCTGGCAACCCGATTTGGTGACGCTACACGACTGCAACGGCGTGGGGTCACGCCGTCTCCAAACTTGCAGCATTTGGGGATTCGTCTTACTACTTCGATGCTTCAGGGGAGACATGGGCCATGGGCATGACAGCACCTTCTTTGTTTTCGATCATCACGAACCTTCGGTGGAAGGACCCGGTTCACGCGTCCGCGGCGTTTACGATATCGTTTGAGGCGGATGCGGATATTCCGTTTCCGCAACTGATCCTCTGGCAGCATGGGCGGCAGCACCTCTTTCATGGCGAACAGATCCAGCGCAAGGGCGGCGCATACAGCGTCACGATCCCGGCGGGTACGCTTCAAGACGGTGAGGTTCGGGTGCAGGCCGAGGGGTGTCGCACGGTGGATGTCAACAAGGCCCGCGCCGAGGACTGGATCAAGGCGTTCGCGACGCTGCAGGTGGTTCCGGCGCCTGCCGTCCGAATCGAGGTGGGCAAGTCGACGTCGCGCAAGAACGCCTCAGGCGTGAAGATCTACTACGGCATCCACAAGCACATGCATCAGCCGTACTACCGCGCGGCCGACCCGGCCTACTGGGATGGCGAGAAGGACTCCATCTTCGGCCAGCGCGGCGGCGCGTACTCGGTCTATCTTCGCGACGCGGCGCAGCAGTATGTGGACGCAGGTCTCGCGGGCGCCGGCATCAGCACGAGCTGGAGCGGGTCGCTGATCGAGCAGTTGAATCGCTGCGAACGGGATGGATTGTGCGGCGGACAATTCAAGGGCTGGAGCAGCTCGATCCGGGATATCGCGGCACAGAAGACGGCGAAGGGGCATCCGCGCGTAGACTTTTCCGCCTTTGGATTCTTCCATCCGCTGATGCCGTTGATCCCCGCTCGCAACATCAAGCGACAGATTGAATGGCACCGCCGCATTGTGCGCGACACCTTCGGCGTCGATGCGTCGCCTGTTCTGTTCCCGCCGGAGACGGCGTTCCATGTGCGCATGATTCCGGCGCTCAAGGAAGCGGGAATCAAGGCGGTGATCTACGACAGCAT
This sequence comes from uncultured Verrucomicrobiota bacterium, assembly GCA_964503335.1. GTDB lineage: Bacteria > Verrucomicrobiota > Kiritimatiellia > CAIVKH01 > CAIVKH01 > CAZCZZ01. The sequence goes on along the minus strand of CAZCZZ010000029.1, from coordinate 17,567 downwards.
TCATCGCTACCGGACCTGTGAGAACTATCCGTATGCCGGATCCCAGGAAGGCATGCTGCCCCCGAATCGGGCCGAGCAGGTGAATCCGCGCGCGACCGACTGGTACCAGCTGACGAACGTCTGGGCCGGGTCGAAGATCAGTCCCGCGCTGCTGCGCCCGGAATACGTCGGCTACGAGGACGTGGACGGCAAGAAGCACACCATCATCGGCGTGCCTGCGGAGCGCTATCTCGGCAACGAAGATGCGCGCGGCGGCTTCGGAGCGCTTCAATATCCGGACTGCTTCGGACAGCTCCATCGCGAGATTACGCAAAGTGGATTGTATGATCCCAAGCACCCGCCGTTCTTCCTGCTGCATTCCGACGGCGACAATTACGGCGGCGGCACGGACGGCTACTACCGGCACAACACGAGCGGGATGGTGCAGTGGCTGAAGAATGATCCACGGTTTGAGTTGATCTCGATCCAGGACTACCTCGACCTCTACCCGCCGGACCCGGCGAACACAGTTCATATCGAACCCGGCTCGTGGAGCGGTGCTGACAACGGCGACCCGCAGTTCATGAAATGGTTCAGCCGGTATAACGAGGCGTACTCGCCGGACCTCAATTCATGGGCTGTTCTCACGGCGCTGCAGAACGCTGTCCATACGTTGGAAGATTCGAATCCAAATTCTCCAATCCTTGGAAACGTCCAGCGCCTCATGCTCACGGCAGAGACGAGCTGCTACTGGTATTGGACCGGTCAGGCGCTCTGGGACCAGCAGGTCACCGACGCCGCGAATGCCGCGTATGCGCAGATGCATGGACAGTCGGGCGGGAAGGATGTCACCGGACCGACGATCTTCCCTCCGTGGATCACACCGGAGAATCCGGGCGGAAAGACCTGGGGACACGGCGGCCTCACCAACGCCGCGCGACAGGGCACCGTGCATACCTTCGTGGCCGACGTGTCAGGATTGCGCGACGTGCGCTTGGTCCTGCGCTCAGGTGGTCGCGAGGAAGCGCTGCCGATGACGAATCACGGTCTCTATCCCTGCCAGACCGGAGCACGCACCACGGCCCACTACTTCACGCTGCAATTGCCCGAAGGACTGGGCGATGTGCGCTACTACATCGAAGCGACGGACGCAAAAGGCAACATCTCCCGCGGCTCCCTCGAACGCGTGTTCCTGGCGTAGCGGGAGGGCAGGCTGCCGCCTGCCCGCGGGCAAGCGCAGCGTGCCCCTCCTGTACGCTAGTAAGGAATTCGTATCCCGGGAGCCTTCCGGGGGAAGTCCCTTGTATTGCGTGTGACGAGGATGGCGTTTGACACTTCGGCCGTAGCCCAGATCAACGCGTCGGGAAGGCGGATTCGATCATCGGTGCCAGTCCCCGCGGAGTTGGTACTCGTAGGAAAGAGCGTTAAGCGTGCGGCCTTTCCAAAGTCCGAAGCCAGAATGTCCACTAGATGCGGCAGAGTCGTGCTTCTTGAGGTAGTCCGCGACTGCGCGCCGGATAGCCTCGGCCCGCGAGATCTGTTCCCTGCGACTGACATCCGTGAGGGCCTGGAGTTGCTGTTTCGGAAGATCAACGGTAGTGCGCATGGTGATGTCATGTGACGATAGCAGATGATGTCAAGGCGGGGTTGTTCGGAATGGGGGATGGAGACGGGCTGACCTCAGCCCGTTCGGGAATCATGCAGAACGGCGTGGGGTCACGCCGTCTCCAGCTTCGCCTGGACGATCTGGCTGACGAGTTTGCCGTCGGCTTTGCCTTTGACCAGCGGCTGTAAGGCTTGCATGACTTTGCCCATGTCCTTGCGGGAGGTGGCGCCGCATTCGGCGATGGCCTTCTCGACGAGGGTGGTGACTTCGGCTTCGGAGAGCTGCTGGGGCTGGTAGCGTTTGACCCACTCGAGTTCCTGCAATTCCTTGTTGGCGAGGTCGTCGCGGCCAGCTGCTTTGAACTGGGTGACCGAGTCCTGACGCTGCTTGATGGACTTGGCGACGACCGTGGCGACGTCGGCATCCGTCGCTTCCTTCCCTTGGTTGACCGTGGCGTCCTTGACCTGGGCGTGGAGGGTCCGCAGGACGACGAGTAGCTCTTTTTCGCCGGACTTCATCGCGGTCTTGATGTCGTTCATCAGCTGGTCGAACAGGGGGCTGGCCATGTGGGTATCTCCTCGCAAACCTTATGTGTTTTCAACCGCCGCCATCTAGGCTATACGGACTCCTCTTTTACGAGGTTTGAGCCATGGACAGCAAGCAAGCGAAGTACTTTTCGAGTCCCAAATTCCGGGCCGCCTATCACTACGCGGGATCCGATCTGGGCGTCACGCGCACCGCCAAGTCGACGAAGTATCGCGTCTGGGCTCCGACCGCCGATGCCGTGACGCTGCAACTCTACGCCGATGGCCTTGACGGCGAGGCGCTTCGCGTCGTGAACATGAAGAAGGCGGAGAAAGGCACGTGGGTTGCCACGGTCAAAGGCGATTGGAAGAACACCTTCTATACGTATCGCACCACCGTTGCCGGTGTGCAGCAGGGGGAAGCCGTCGATCCCTACGCGCTGGCCGTCGGCGTCAATGGTCGCCGCGGCATGGTCGTTGACCTCGCCGAAACGAATCCGAAGTCCTGGCAGAAGGACACGAAGCCCGCCTTCGAGCATCCCACCGATGCCGTCATCTACGAACTCCACGTCCGCGACTTCTCGATTCATCCGGATTCCGGAATGAAGAACAAGGGACTCTTCCTCGCGTTCACGGAGAAAGGGACGAAGACCAAGCGCGGCGTGACCACCGGAATATCCCATCTCGTGGAGCTCGGCGTGACGCATGTGCACCTGCTGCCGATCCAGGATTTCCACACCGTCGACGAAGAGCATCCCGAGAAGAACCACTACAACTGGGGCTACGATCCTCAGAACTACAATGCGCCCGAAGGCTCGTTCTCATCGAACCCGTACGACGGACGCGTCCGCATCCGCGAGTTCAAACAGCTCGTGATGGCCCTGCATGCCGCGGGAATCCGCGTGGTCATGGACGTGGTCTACAATCACACCTATAAGGCGCTCGACTCGCACTTCAACCAGTTGGTTCCCGGCTATTACTATCGGCAGGACGGCAAGGGTGGACTGTCCAACGGCTCGGGCTGCGGCAACGAAACCGCGTCGGACCGCTCGATGTTTCGCAAGTACATCGTGGATTCCGTGGCGTACTGGGCGCGCGAATACCACGTCGACGGCTTCCGCTTTGACCTCATGGGCCTGCACGACATCGAGACGATGAACCAGGTTCGCGCTGCCGTGGACCAGATTGATCCGTCGATCCTCGTCTATGGCGAGGGTTGGACCGGCGGTGAGTCGCCGCTGCCCGAGAAGAAGCGTGCGATCAAGGCCAACGCGGCCAAGCTGAAACGGATTGCGGTGTTCAGCGATGACATTCGCGACGGCGCAAAGGGCCCGGTCTGGGACAAGAACCAGGTGGGCTTTGTCGGCGGCATGAAGGACCGTGAAGAGACGATCAAGTTCAGCGTCGCCGCAGCGACAAAGCATTCGCAGGTAAACTACGAGAAGGTCTGGTACTCGAAGAAGCCATGGGCTGCCGAGCCGCACCACACGATCAACTATGTCTCCGTGCACGATAATCACACGCTGTGGGACAAGCTTTGCATTTGTGCCGCCAAGTCCAGCGAAGACGAGCGCATCCGCATGAACATGCTGAGCGACGCCATCGTGCTTACGTCGCAGGGCATCCCGCTGTTCCACGCCGGGGCGGAGTTCCTGCGGACCAAGGGCGGGGAAGAGAACAGCTACAACAAGCCGGACAGTGTCAACCAGCTCGACTGGAACCGGAAGGCGAAGTACAGCCGCGTGGTCGCGTATTACAAGGGTCTGATCGCGCTGCGCAAAGCGCGCCCGGCCTTGCGACTCCGCAGCGCTGCGGCGATCCGCAAGCACCTTTCATTTCTGAATATGCCCGTGAAGGGGATGGTGGGTTTCAAAGTGAGCGGTCATGCAAACGGCGATGCGGCGGAAACCGTTGTCGTGGTGTACAACGCCACGAAGCGCCCGCGCACGGTGTCGCTGCCGGCCAAGGGATGGAAGCTGTTGGCGCTGGGCGAAAACGCGTCGGGCACTCCCTTTGAAAACGTTCGAGGATCACGAGTCAAGATTCCAGCCGTGAGCGCGCTGGTAGCCATTTCCAACTGAAGCAAGAGGACTAGAAGACGATGACGAAGAAGAGCACGGATGGATTGAGCCGCAGCTGGGCCTCCCAGCAGAAGCGCAACGCAGACCTGATCACGAATTCGAAGTACATGCGGGATCGCGTGGAATCGAGTGTCCTGCCCTTGCACATCGACATGGGCAAGACGCAGACGCTGGCCGAAGACACGGCCCTGGCGTTGGAAGCGCTTCAGATTGATGCTGCGCGCGTGGCCATTCGCTCCCTCGCGTCATTGGCGAAGATCAACGAGCTCGACCATCTAGGCGGCGGCCTCGACCTTATCCCGTCATTCCTGCTGACGCTTGCGGCGACGGACTACGAGCGCGTGCACTATACGATCGAGCACGCCCACACGAGTATTGGCTACTACTCCTCGCTCGCTTCGCTGGGCTTTCTCGACAAGCAGCACGTCATCGACACATTCCGTCGCGGGCTCGACATCGCCGGCCACGTCTCGTGGGTTCCCGGTGGCACGGAGCTGAACGGTGGCCGTCTCGGCGTCATGGTTCCGGCCGCAGTCGGCCAGGCCCTTGGCGTGCGGGCACTCAAGGGCGACGGCTCGTGGATGCTTTGTCATTGCGGCGACGCGGGCTGGATTTCCGGTCAGGCCTTGAACGGCTTTAATGCGGCCGATCTGCACAAGGCGCCGATCACATTCATCATGCACCGCAACGGCATCCAACTCTCCGGCTCGAACAAGTCGGTCATGGACAAGGATCCGCGCCCGATCATCCATTCGATGGGCATTGAAATCCTGGAGACGCCTTCGCTGCTGGACGTCCGCTCGCTCTTCGCGGCGTACAAGGAAGCGTACTCGCTCGCGCAGAAGGGACGTCCTTCGCTGATCTACCCCGTCGGCTACAAGTCGTCAGGCTCCAACAAGGTCACACTGCACAGCTTCGGCGAGAAGTATGGCGTGCTTCACGATGTCGAGCATATCGCGAAGAAGAACAACGTGAGCCTCGACACGGAGATCTGGATTCCCGGCTCGTTGATGAGCTATCGCGACACGCATCCGATGATCGAGTGCGTATTCCTCGTGAACGGATTGCCCGGCGGCGAGGGGCATCACGACGGACACATGAAGGGACGTAAGGAAGAGGACGTCTTTGCAAGCTCGCTCTTCAAGGAATCCGAAGCACAGAAAGCCGCGCTGGCAAAACTCGCAGCCGCACCGAAGCGCAAGGTGGTCACGACCGCGCGGCCCGCGCCCGGCACGAAGAACCTCGTCCTCGATGCGTCCGTGATCAGCGGCATTCAGCTTCCACCGGTTGGCAAAGCCGTCAGTGCGCGCGCTGGCGTCGAAGTCGGCTACGCGGCTGTTGCGAAGGCGTATCCCTCGAACGTCTTCATCGTTTCCTGCGACTTGGATCCGTCTACAAAGCTCGGCAAGGCGAAGACGTTCCTGAAGCCCGAGCACAAGTTCGAAGTCAGCATCGAAGAGCAGATTGCCGTGATTATGACCAATGGTCTGGCCTGCAGCTCGCGTGCGCCGCAGCTCAACGTGGTCTCCACGTTCTCGGCGTTTTTCGAAGGCATCGCCCGTGAAGGCGCGGAGATGTGGCGTTATCAGCGCAACTTGAATGGCAGCAACGAAGGACTGAATGCGGCGTTCCACATGTCGCATGTCGGCTCATGCACGGGTCGCGACCATTTCTCGGGCTGGAGCCTCGACTGGATCACGCTGGCGCTCGGCTACCTGCCGTACTTGCATCGCTTCTACGCACCGGCGGACGCACGGGCAGCGTTTCTCGCCGTGAAGGATCTCGCGGCGCATTATGGCGGTCATATCATCGGGATTCCGCGCGACAACCTTCCGATTCTCACGAAGCAGGATTCGAATGCTCCGTTATGGGAAGCGGGGGATGCATGGGAAGCGGTGACGACCTATCGCAAGTACCCTGGCGCGAAGAAGGCGATTCTTGCGATGGGCGCGCCGGCGTATCTGGCGGCGGAGGCAGCTGAGGAACTTAAGGCTGCGGGTGAAGCAGTCGACGTGTATGTCGTCAACGGACTGCCGCTTTCTGAAGGCTGGCTTGCCAATATCTTCTCGACCTACAAGGGTGTCGTCACCATCGAAGACGGAATCATTGGAACGCTTGATGTCGGCTTGCGCGGCTTCGCTGGACTTGTTCGCGCGGCTGCCTGCGGAACCGGCGCTTCCGTGGATCATGTCGGCATCGTCGACCCCCGCATCGCTCCCGCCGAAGGCCACACCGAAACCTGGGACTACTTCGGCATCACGAAGTCCGCCCTGGTCGACGCCATTCGCGGGCTGTAGCAGACGACGTCGATTCCCTGAGGTGTTCGGAAAGACGAGTTCGCTTGCCCTTTGACGGCGATATGTGTTCGATGTATCTTCGATGTATGAAGACCATCACCGTCAATGTGTCTGAACCGGTCTATCAGGCATTTCAGGAATATGCCAGAACGCATGACCGGAAGACCGCGGAACTCGTCCGAGAGGCCATGGCGACCTACATGGAAACGCGGATCAGACCCAGCCAGAGTCTCCGCGATTTGCGACCTCTAGAGCTTGGGAAAGTCAAGCGACCCCTTCGGGTTGGCGATGATCTACTGGGTGAGATGTCGCATGATTAGCGGTGCCGATACCACGTTCTTGATCGAAGCAGAAGTGGCTGGCCACACGAATCACGCCTGGGCGCGACGAACGCTTGATGAACATGTTGACCGCGGTGACACGATCGCGCTTGCCCCACAGGTGCTTGCCGAATTCGTCCATGTTGTAACGGATCCAAAGCGATTCTCCCGTCCCCTGACCATGGAGCAGGCCCTATCGCGTGCTGACCAGTGGTGGCAGGCACGGGAAGTTGTGCATGCGCTCCCGACATCCGAAAGCTGTCAGCTCTTCATGAACTGGATGCGCACCTATGCACTCGGTAGGAAACGGCTGCTTGATACGATGCTCGCATCGACGTACCACGCGCACGGCATTCGGTCCATCCTGTCGTCCAACTCGAGCGACTACGCCATCTTCGGCTGCTTCACCATCACAAGTCCGTCGTGAGCTCAGGCAGCGTGCTTTTGGCAAAGCAAACTACGCCGTTTCGAGCTCGATGAATCGTGCGCTGACGAATTGCCAATCGATGACGTTGAAGATGGCTTCGAGATAGTCGGGGCGGCGATTCTGGTACTTCAGGTAGTAGGCGTGTTCCCAGACGTCGATGCCGAGGAGGGGTGTGTTCCCAGCAGTCAGCGGGCTGTCCTGGTTCGGTGTGCTCTCGACGATCAGCTTTCGGTCGGGCGTCATCGACAGCCAGGCCCAACCGCTTCCGAATACGCCCTTGGCGGCCCCGGTCAGCTTGTCTTTGAACTGCGCGAAGTCGCCGAATGTCGCTGTAATGGCATCGGCCAGCGCGCCCTCGGGTTGTCCTCCGCCATCGGGGCTCAGGCACTTCCAGAAGAGTGAATGGTTGGCATGTCCGCCGCCGTTGTTGCGGACGGCCGTGCGGATCGCCTCCGGTACGGACTGAAGCCCGCGAACGAGGTCATCGATGGACTTCGACGCCAGGTCGGCATGGCCTTCCAGCGCCTTGTTCAGGTTGTTCACGTATGCGGCGTGATGCTTGTCGTGATGAATCGACATCGTCATCGCGTCGATGTGCGGTTCCAGCGCTTCAAAGGGGTAGGCGAGGTCGGGCAGGGTAAACAGTTGTCCGGGCGTCGTGGCTGGAGGTGTTTGGCCCCTGGCCAGGCCGCCGGCTACAGCGACGGTTCCAAGGATCATCGATTTCACGGCATCGCGTCGGGAGACATTCATGAGCGGAACTCCTGTTGTGAATGCCTTAGGATAGCACAGGGTAAGCTAGAACACCATCACGCCGCCTGCATCGACAAGGAGCTCTCGGAGTGTGTCGACTTTGGGGCGATCTTCGAGTCCGTTAAAAAGAATCAGGACACAGTACAGCGAGTCGACCTCTGCGCGATGAAACCCGCCGGCATTGACGCCGAGGTGTTCCGCGAGGATGGACAACTTGTGTGACTTCGATTCGGGATACCACTTGCGAAACAGCTTCAACGTGTCGAAGACGACATTTGAAGGGGTCTCCAGTTCGTTGCGCTTGATCTCTTCGCGCATCATCGACACATCAAAGCGCGCGTTGTGGGCGATGAGGACGCAGCCATCGACGAAGGCCTCGAACTCCGGATAGAACGTCTTGAAGTCCGGCTTGCCCTGGACCATTTCATCCGTAATGCCGTGAACTTTCTGGACGCGCTTTGGAATCGGGCGGCCGGGATTGATGAGCCAGCTCTTCTCCTCGATCACCTCGCCGTTGCGGAACTTGATGACGCCCACTTCGACGATGCGATCATTGGTCGGGCTGAGACCGGTCGTTTCTGTGTCGAACGCGACGAAGGTGATATCCTTGATCGGGGTCTTGTGGTCTTTGACCTGTCCGTCCACTGCGCTGATTGCGCCTGTGGTAAGGATCACGAAGGCGGAGCAAAACACGGCACCGATTGACATTCGCTTGATTCTCATGCAACCCCCTAAAGCTTGAGTCGTGCCAACACGGGGAACTTACACCCGGGTTGGTGAGTCGTCCAGAGGTCGCTGGTGAACGGCATTGCATGGGGAAGTCCGACCTCTATAATCCGCCGCGCATGACGAAGACCCAATCCACCGCGAGCATACGCCTTTATGACACGATGACGCGCAGTTTGCGCACGTTTGAATCCATCGAGCCGGGCGCCGTGCGGATGTATACCTGTGGCCCGACGGTCTACAATTACGCCCACATCGGCAATTTTCGCGCGTACATTTTTGAGGATTTGCTCCGGCGCACCCTCAAATTCGCGGGCTACTCCGTGACCCACGTGATGAACCTGACGGACGTCGAGGACAAGACCATCGCGGCGTCCATGCGCGAAGGCGTGCCGCTGAAGGAATACACCAAGCGCTACATCGACGCCTTCTTCGAGGATCTGAAGACGCTCGGCATCGAGCGCGCCGAGCACTATCCCGCCGCAACGGATTATGTTCCCGAAATGATTCGCTTGATCGAAGTCCTGATCGAGAAGGGCGTGGCCTATCAATCCGAAGACAAGTCGGTCTACTACCGTATCGACCGCTTCCCGAACTATGGCGGCCTTTGTCGTCTCGATCGCGAGAATCTGCGTCCGGGCGCTCGGGTCACGCAGGATGAATATGAGAAGGACAGCTACGGCGACTTTGCCCTGTGGAAAGCGTGGGATGAAAAGGACGGCGACGTGGCATGGGATTCGCCGTGGGGCAGGGGACGGCCGGGCTGGCACATTGAGTGTTCCGCGATGAGCATGAAGCTGCTCGGCGAGACGTTCGACCTGCACACAGGCGGCGTAGACAACATCTTCCCGCATCACGACGACGAGATCGCGCAGAGCGAGGCAGCGACGGGGCGCAAATTCGTCAATTACTGGATGCACTGCGCGCACTTGATTGTCGACGGCAAGAAGATGTCCAAGTCCCTCGGCAATTTCTTCACCCTTCGCGACCTGTTGTCGAAGGGCTACTCGGGCCGCGAATTGCGGTACGAATTGGTTTCGACGCATTACCGCCAGCCGCTCGACTTCACCTTCGAGTCCTTGGATGGTCGCCGCACGGCACTGGTGCGTCTCGATGAGTTCCGTCGCCGTCTCGTGGAAGCGTCGGGCACTGCCTTGCCGCAGGGTGAGGTCCCTGCATGGGCTGGAAAAGGCCGCGCCGCGTTTTCAGAAGCAATGTTCAATGATCTCAATATATCCGGCGCGCTCGCCGCGGTGTTCGACATGCTGCGCGACGGCAACAAGGCGCTGGACGGCGGACAGGTGGATGCGAAGGCCGCGCGTCTTGCCCTCGCCGTGTGGGACGACATGGACAAGGTGCTGGGCTTCCTGCAACCGCCGGAAGAAACAGTCGATGCCGCGATCCAGGCGTTGCTCGATGCGCGTCAGGCCGCGCGTGCTGCGAAGAACTGGGCGGAATCGGATCGGCTGCGCGACGAGATTGCAAAGAAGGGCTGGATCGTGAAGGACTCCGCGCAGGGCCAGAAAGTGCGAAGGGCCTGATGACAAAGCGCGGCAGTTTCATCTCTTTTGAAGGCCCTGAAGGCAGCGGAAAGACCACGCAGGCGCGGCGACTCATCTCGCATCTTCAACGCGACGGCGTGCAGGTGCATTACACGCGCGAGCCCGGCGGCACGCCGACCGGTGAGATCATCCGTGACATCCTCCAGCACGACAAGGCCGGTGAGCCGATCTGCCCGGAGTCGGAGGTCTTTCTCTTTGCGGCGAGTCGCGCCCAGCTTGTCCGCAATATCATCCAGCCTGCCCTTGACCGTGGATCCGTCGTGATCAGCGATCGCTTTGTGGATTCGACCACGGCGTACCAGGGCTACGGCCGTGGATTTCCCGTCGAGAAGATGATCACGATCAACGACTTTGCCGTCGGGAAGACCATTCCGGACATCACGCTGCTTATCGATGTCCCGATCGAGCTCAGCTTCAAGCGACTGGCGCGGCGGCAGCAGGAGACGTTTGAGGGATCGGATCGCATCGAGCGCGAGGAGCGGGCATTTCACGAACGCGTGCGGAGCGGCTACCTCGAACTCGCCAAGCGGTGGCCGGAGCGGATTCGCCTGCTCGACGGGACGAAATCGCCGGACGAACTTGAGGCGGAAATCTGGCGACTGGTATCCCATGTCATCCATTGACAGCTTCTCGACGGCCTTTGAGGGCATCCGCAAGAGTCTGGCGGATGGCCGCTTCGCGCACGGGTTCCTGGTCGTGGGCTCGCCGCGCGGCGCGGGTTCCCTTTTCGCGCAATCGTTGACGCAGCTTCTTTTCTGCACCGAACTCACCAAACCTTGCGGCACCTGCGCAGCCTGCAAACACATCGAGCAGCGCCAGCATGCCGACGTGCTCTGGATCGAACCGGAGAGTAAGGGACGTGTCATCAAGGTGGAGACGCAGGTTCGTCCCCTGATCCAGCAGTTCTCGCAGAAGGCCTTCGGTGGCGGGTGGAAGGCTGGCATTATCCTGCAAGCGGATCGCATGAGTGATGGTTCCGCGAATGCATTGCTTAAGACACTGGAGGAGCCGCCTCCAAGAACGGTCCTGATCCTTGTCACCGATTCTCCGCAATCGATGCTCCCGACCATACTCTCCCGCTGCCAGCGCATCATGCTCTCCGAAGCGGCCGGCGCACTGGAATCGTCGGCATGGCGTCAGCCACTGGTCGATTTGCTTAGCGCACCGACACCGGATGGTCCCGTCGATGCCCTGGCCCGCGCATCGGCTATCAAGGGACTGCTCGACATCGAACGGGAGCGGCTTGGCGAGACGGGGGATACCGAAGAGGACGACGAGGATGTGACAAAGGAAGTGGAAGCGGCCCGTGCGCAGGCGCAGCTCCTTCAGATACGCGCCGAGCTCTTGCAGACTCTGCTGCTGTGGCAGAGGGATATCCTGTGCCTGGTTTCCGGTGGCGGCGAGGAAGTCGTGCATTTCAAGGACCGGTTGGAGTCGCTGAAGAAGCAGGCGGCTGCGGCGCCCTACGGGGTGGCGCGCAAGAGGGTGGTGGCCGCCGAGAACCTGATTCGTCGTCTGGAACGCAATGTGCCCGAGTTGCCGTCGCTCGAGGGCTTCATGCTCGAAGCTTTCGTGTCAAATGCCCGCTGACACGTTCTTTACGCGATCAGCACACTGGCATGGACAGTCACCACCAGTGTTGTTACATTTTGCGCACTTTCGCGTCGAAGTGCCGGCAGCGCGGGCTGCCAAGAACCCGTAGTCACGCATGTAGGGGAGGAGCGCTCGTGGATATCAAAGATATCAAACGCATCGTTGAGCTTATGAAAGAGAACGACCTCACGGAGTTCGCTCTCGAAGAGGAAGGCTTCCGCATCAACCTGAAGCGGAAGAATGGCGGGGAACCGCAAGTCATTGTTTCACAGGCACCTGCAGCCCCGGTCATCATGGCTCAGCCCGCCGCTGTTACGGCTGCAGCGCCTGCGCCCGCGGCTGCTGGGCCTGCTGCCGCCGCCCAACCCGAAGCCCTGCCGAAGAACATTGTGGAGATCAAGTCCCCGATGGTCGGCACGTTCTATCGTGCATCATCGCCAGAAGCTGAACCTCTTGTCGCCGTGGGCAAAGCAATCGATGACGACACGGTCGTCTGCATTGTCGAGGCCATGAAGGTCATGAACGAGATCAAGGCCGAGGTGAAGGGCGTGATCCGCAAGATCCTCGTGGAGAATGCGACCTCCGTCGAATTCGGACAGCCCTTGTTCCAGGTCGAGATCTAGAACGACCATGTTTGAGCGCATCCTTATCGCCAATCGTGGAGAGATCGCTCTCCGGGTCATCCGTGCCTGCCGCGAACTGGGCGTACGCAGCGTCGCTGTGTATTCGACGGCTGACCGTGACTCGCTCCATGTGCAGATGGCCGACGAGGCGATCTGTATCGGACCCCCTTCCTCCAAGGAAAGCTACCTCAAGATCGCCAACATCATCAGTGCCGCGGAAGTGGCGGATGTAGATGCAATCCATCCGGGCTACGGTTTCCTTTCCGAGAACGCGCACTTCGCGGAGATCTGCCAGAACTGCAACATCACCTTCATAGGTCCGACTCCGGACAACATTCGCAAGATGGGCAACAAGTCCATCGCGAAGGACACGATGCGCAAAGCGGGTGTGCCGGTGACACCGGGCAGCGATGGCGTCGTGAAGACGAAGGAAGATGCTCTCAAGGTCGCGCAGGAGATCGGCTATCCCGTGCTGATCAAGGCCGTGGCCGGCGGCGGCGGCAAGGGCATGCGCCTCGCGCGCAACGACGTGAGCCTCGCGCAGGGCTACATGATGGCCAGTTCCGAAGCCGAGCGGGCGTTCTCGAACGCCGAGGTGTACATCGAGAAGTACATCGAGCAGGCGCGCCATATCGAGATGCAGGTTATTGCCGATCACCACGGCAACGCATGCCACCTCTTCGAACGCGATTGCAGCATCCAGCGCCGTCACCAGAAACTGGTGGAGGAGGCTCCTTCGCCCGCTCTGAACGCGGATATCCGCAAGCGTTTCGGCAAGGCCGCCTTGCGCGCCGTCGAAGCCGTGAACTATCGCAACGCAGGCACCATCGAGTTCCTCTACGACCAGAAGACGCAGAACTTCTACTTCATGGAGATGAACACGCGCATCCAGGTTGAGCATCCGATCACGGAGCAGATCACGGGTATCGACCTGATCAAGGAACAACTGCGCGTGGCTTCGGGCGAAAAGCTGTCGTTCTCGCAGAAGGACCTCGAAATCACGGGGCACTCGATCGAGTTCCGTGTGAATGCAGAGAATCCCTACCGCGACTTCGCTCCTTCGCCGGGCAAGATCACGTTCATCAACATGCCGGGCGGGCCAGGTGTGCGCGTGGATTCCCACGCATACTCGGGCTACACGGTGTCGCCGCACTACGACAGCATGATCGCGAAGATCATTGTCACGGGGAAGAACCGCAAGGATGCGATTTCGCGCATGAGTCGCGCTCTTTCCGAATTCATGATCGAAGGCTGCGCCACGACGGTGCCCCTCGGTCAGGCCTTGATGGCGGACGCCCGTTTCGAGCGGGGCGAGTACACCACGGCATTCCTCGAAAACTTTATCAAGGAGGGGTTCCTGATCTCCACCTGAGGATTGGAGTAAGCGAGGTGCATCATGTCGAATCAAGCTACAGCCAAACCGAAGTCGGGGTCTCACGGACACGACACATCGCCTGACCATCCCGATGTCGCTTCCGAGCACATCCAGGACGGAACGGAGATGGGCAACGTCCAGATCCATAACAACGTCATTGCCACGATCGCCCGCCTTGCCGCGCTGAAGGTGCCGGGCGTGATCGAGATGGGCGGCGGTATCGTGGAAGGTATCGCGGGCATGATCAGCAAGAAGGGCGCCGACCGGGGCATTCGCGTCGAGGTGAATGAAAACAGCGTGACCCTTGAACTCCGCGTCGTGCTTGAATATGGCGTTCGCATTCCCCATGTCGCATGGCAACTCCAGACCGAGACCCGTCAGGCCGTCGAGCAGATGACCGGCAAGGCCGTCAAGGCCGTCGAGGTGGTGGTCGAAGGTGTAAAGATGCCGACCGGTCCGAAGAAGTCGCCCGAGATGCTTGCTGAAGAGAGCGTGGTATGAAGCTCCTTCATATGCTGACCAACCTGTTGATCGGCTTGGCCGTATTCGCGGGTGCCTGCTTCATACTCTACACGGCTTTCCAAGGCGGTGCGGCATGGGAGACGTGGCTGGACCGCGTGAAGGGGTATCGCTTCGAAGCCCTCTTCATTGCATTCGCTGCTCTGCTGCTTGTGCTCCTTCATCTTCTCAGCAGCCTCCGCGTTCCGGAACGGGTGCAGTACCTGGCCTATGACATCGAGGGGGGCGGGGCGGTCAGTATCAGCTTGAAGGCGATTCAGGAATTTGTGGCGAAGATTGCTGATGAATTCGCGGCGGTCGTCAGCCTCGATCCGAAGCTCAAGGCTGTGAACGGCGCGATCGACGTGCAACTCGACGTGAAGGTAAAGTCGGGTTCACAGATTCCCGAACTGTGCCGCATGCTGCAGGATCGTGTTCGCGAGAGCATCAAGCAGCAAGTGGGCATTTCCGATATCCGCGAAGTGCGCGTCCGCGTGCAGGAGATTGTTCTTTCCAAGGCATCCGAAACGATCGCCACCGACGTGAAGCCCGAGAGCTACACCTGACGACGATGAACTGGAACGAAGTCGCAGGTGAAGTGCTGGCCGTTGCCGATCTCGTGGTCGGTTCGATGCGGGAAGACATCGAGGCTGTTGCCGCGGAGATGGCCGCTTGTGTCCGCGCCGGAAACAAGGTCATGTTCTGCGGCAACGGTGGAAGCGCCGCAGACGCACAGCACCTGGCCGCCGAACTGGTCAATCGATTCCTGCTTGAACGTCGGCCTTATGCCGGGTTGGCGCTTTCGACGGACACTTCCATTCTTACGTCGATCGGCAACGACTACAGTTTTGACGAGATCTTCTCCAAGCAGGTCCAGGCCCTCGGCAAGAAGGGCGATATGCTCTTCGGTATATCCACGAGCGGTAACGCAAAGAACGTGCTCCGCGCCTTTGAAGCGGCGCGTGCCATCGGCGTAACCACCGTGGCGCTGACCGGTGGGAGCGGTGGAAAGATCGTGTCTCTATCCGATCGCATGCTCGCGATTGATTGCACCAAAAGCACCCCGCGGATTCAGGAGGGACACCTTCTAGTCATGCACGCGCTCTGCCAGTTGATGGAAGAGCAATTGGAAGGAAGATCCTGACACCATGTCCGCCAGCCGCGCTTCGTCCGTTAACCTTGTCATTGTTGGTTCTGTAGGCATCGACACGATCGAAACGCCGCATGACCGTCGCCCCGACATCCTTGGTGGCTCCGCCAGCTACGCCTGCGCCGCGGCTTCCTTCTTTACAAAAGTCGGCATGGTGGCCGTGGTTGGAACGGACTTTCCCCGCCACGACCGGAAATTGCTGTCGCGCTTTGGTATCGATACGCAGGGCTTGCAGGTCGTTGAGGGGAAGACCTTCCGCTGGTCGGGCGTCTACGAGCAGAACATGGATCATCGCCGGACGCTGCTGACCGAACTCAACGTTTTTGCGAATTTCACGCCTGAACTCCCGGATTCCTATCGCAAGGCCCCCTATCTGTTCCTCGGCAACATCTCGCCGGCACTGCAGCTCCATGTGCTCGATGAAGTGAAGAAGCCGAAGTTCGTCCTGCTTGATACCATGGATCTCTGGATCTCGGAGACGCGGGCGGACCTGCTTCGCGTCATTGCGCGCGTGGACATGCTGACGCTGAACGAGTCCGAAGCCCGCCACTTGAGCGGCGAGCACACCTTGCTGCGGGCGGCAAAGAACCTCCTGGGATGCGGACCGAAATTTGTCCTCATCAAGAAGGGTGAGAACGGCAGCATCCTCTTTTCGAAGAAGGGCGTATTCATCATGCCTGCGTATCCCCTGGAGCGGGTGATCGATCCGACGGGGGCAGGCGACACCTTCGCGGGCGGCTTCCTCGGAGCGCTGGCCGATGCCGGTCGCGTTGACGAAGCGACAATCCGGAAATCCATGGTGTATGGCAGCGTGGTCGCTTCGTTCGGCGTAGAGGACTTCAGTCTCGACCGGCTCAGGAAGCTGAAGCGCGCCGAGATCAACAAGCGCGTCGCCAGCCTGCGGAAGATGATGAGCCTGTCTTAAGGAGCAGCTGGCTTCGGCTGCGGCGCGGCAGGGGCCTGCATTCTCTCCTGCGGCGTCTGCGGGCCGTACAAACGGAATCCGACTCCAGGGCTGTACTTGGCCATCCGGAAACCTGAATCACCGTCCCGGATCTCAACCATCAGCTTGTCGGAACCGCGCTTCTGTGCCGCATAGACCGCGAGAGCGCGGCTGATCCCATGACGAACCGGAATGTCCTCCGACAGCCACAAGTTGGGGTCCACCTTCACCGTATAGGTCTCGGCATCGATCGAACGCACCAAGCCATCCGCAAGCAAAGCGTCGATCTGTTTGTCCAGCCGGACAGAATTTGTTTCATCCAGCGAAACCGTTGCGAACTGGTTCACCCAGCCCACCGACGAGCCGGGCTCCGGTGCAACCGAGAAGCGCAGCCACATCCCATACGATTCACGTATAAACAGCCGAGTGCCTTTCTGTACCGCAGCATCGGTCACGGCGCCGTATTCCTTGCCCGGCCCAAGCCTGACATCCATCTTGTCGTCACCCGCGAACCGCTCCTCAATCACGGCTTCCGCCGCGGAATCCACTGTGATGACCGATGGCTTCGCGACTTCGGGCACTTGCTCCGGCTCAGAAGCTGCCGGAACCGCCTCGGTTGCGGGGGTGGCCTTCTCAGCTTCCTTCTTCGAACACCCGGCGGATGCGAGGACAAATGCGAAAAGCACAGCATAAAGGGTGAAATTCATGTCGCTACTCTAGCGGTAAGCGGAAAACCCGCAATTTCAAACGAAGTCATACCATGCTTGACGGTTCATGGTCTTTGCGGGAACGTCATCCTCCCGATTATTCAGGAGAAAATGCTGTGAAGAAGTCATCCAATTCGTGCCCGGGCTGTGATTCCAACCGCTGCCACTCGTCGCTGGTCACTGACGGGGTGGAACGCGCGGCCAGCAGGGCCATGCTGCACGCCGTGGGATTCAAGGACGCCGATTTCAAGAAGTCGCAGATCGGCATCGCGTCCACGTGGAGCATGGTCACGCCCTGCAACATGCACATCGACCGGCTCGCGCTGGAATCCGAGGCGGGCGTGAACGCCGCCGGCGGCAAGGGCGTGATCTTCAACACGCTCACGATCAGCGACGGCAACTC
>CAZCZZ010000028.1:17579-48450 GCA_964503335.1 uncultured Verrucomicrobiota bacterium | reverse complement strand
GCGAGGCACTTCTTGCCGAGCAGGGCGTTGCCGCCGTAGCCGGAGCCGAAGGACCAGATCTCGCGCGTTTCGGGGAAGTGGACGATGTACTTGTCGTCATTGCACGGCCAGGTGTCGTCTTCCTGCCCGTGGGCGAGGGGGGCACCGACCGAGTGCAGGGCCTTGATGAACGTGCCGTGGCCGTCGCGCTTGGAAGGCGCCTTGCCGGCGATTTCCGCGTCGAGCCGCTTCATGACGTGGGCGCCCATGTGGGCCATGATGCGCGTGTTGACGACCACGTAGGCCGAGTCCGTCAGTTGCACGCCGATCTTGGCGAGGGGGGAATCCAGCGGACCCATGCAGAACGGGATCACGTACATCGTGCGACCCGCCATGCAGCCCTTGAACTTCGCCTCGAGCTTCTCCTTCATGACCTCGGGCTCTTCCCAGTTGTTGGTCGGCCCGGCCAGGTCCTTGCGCTTGGAGCATATGTACGTGCGGTCCTCGACGCGGGCGACGTCGGATGGCTTGGAGCGGGCGAGGAAGGAGTTGGGGCGCTTGGCCGGGTTCAGCTTGATGAACGTGCCCTTGTGGACGAGCAAGGCCGTCAACCGGTCCCACTCCGCCTGTGACCCGTCGCACCATTCGATGGACGACGGCTTGCAGAGCGCGGCCACCTCATCTACCCATGCCTTCAGCTTCGCGTTCGTTGTCATAGTCTCCTCCGATTCACTTCAAAAGTTCGGCGAAATGGTTGTCGAACGCCTGCGCTTGCCTCAAGGGGATTCGAGGTTCAGAACCCCCGACATGCGCATAATGGTTTCCCCTGCCTCCGTGTACAGAATGCTCCGGATACCAAAGGCTTCCGCCGCTTCCACGTTGTCCGGACGGTCATCCACAAAGAGGCACGTCGAAGGGTCAATCTTCAGATGCGCGATGGCCCGCTCGTAGAACAAGCGCTCCGGCTTGGTGGCCTTCATGTCGAACGAACTGGCGTAGCCCTCGAAGAACCGAAGCCGGGGGTAGTTCTCGAAAACCCACGGGACATGCAGGTCGCTCGCGTTGGTGAGCAGGTAGATAGGGAAACGCGGCTTGAGCGTCCACGCGAAGTCGATCATCGGCGTGTTCTCGCGAAAGATGCTGCGCCAGATGCGGGCAAACTGGTCGAAAGCGCCGCGAAAGCCCGTTTCCCGCACAAAGTGGTCGTAGAAGTCCGTTGCCGACATCTCGCCCCGCTCATACCGGTCCACGATATTCGTACGGCCCAGAAGCTTGAGGAACGCCATGGCATGCTCAGCCCGGTCGGGGTCGCAGAGTTGGAGGGCCTGGCGCACGGCATCGTCGTATTCGAGATGAAGGAGTACCACCCCGACATCGAGAAGGACGTGGCGAATGTCCGCCCCTGTACTTTCGGCTTGAGTCACTTTGATTCCTGCGCCAATACACCAGCACGACGGACGCATTCGATACGCAACGCCAAGGCATCTTCATCGGGCATCCGGACCTTGGCAAGAAGGGAAACGAACATGGCAGCCAAACACGTGGGACTCGGCAGGGGGCTCGGAGCCTTGATCAAGGACTCGCCCGTCGTGGAAACGACGGCGCCTGCTGGTTCGGCTCCTGCCGCCGGGCCTGAAAAGATCCCGCTCGCGTCCCTCCGCAAGAGCCCGTGGCAACCCCGTCACACGTTTGAAGCGGAGGCTTTGGCTGAACTTGTCGCGTCTGTCCGCGAGCGCGGTGTGCTCCAGCCGCTTCTCGTGCGCAAGGTCGGCAACGGCTTCGAGCTGATTGCGGGCGAACGCCGCATGCGTGCGGCGCAGGAGGCAGGACTCCACGAAGTCCCGGCCATCGTCATGGACGCGTCCGATCGTGAAGCCCTTGAGCTCGCATTGATCGAGAACATCCAGCGATCGGATCTCAATCTCATCGAAGAAGCGGAAGGCTATCGCGCCCTCGCCGACAAGTTCGGCCTCACCCAGGAGCAGATCGCGGACCGCGTCGGGCGCGCCCGGCCCACGGTGGCCAATGCGATGCGACTGCTGGACTTGAGCGATGCCGTGAAGCGCCTCGTCGCGGAGCGCAAGCTTTCGCCGGGTCATGCCCGCGCGTTGCTCGGACTCGATGTACAGCATGAACAGGAACTGCTGGCGGAACGCGCCGTGGCCGAGGGCATGTCCGTGCGCGAGATCGAGAAGACCGTCGCGAAGCTCCGCAAGCCCGCGAAGAAGCCGCGCGCGTCCCGGTCGGACATTCCAGACGGACACCTCACCGACCTTGTGGACCAGTTGCACCAGCGCCTCGGGACCAGCGTCCGCATTGCACCCTGCCGCACGCTGGCCAATGGCAAGAAGACCAAGGGCGTAATCGAGATCGATTTCTATTCATCCGACGAACTGGACCGCGTTCTGGTGATCCTCGGCCTTTCGGGATCGCTGTAATGCGCAGCGTCCTTGCCGCAGGATTGATCCTTGCGCTGGTCGGCTGCGGGCCGGCACCAAAGGAGAACGCGCGCGCGCTTCTCGATCCCGCACTCTTCGAAGGACCACGCGCATTTCTCGAGGTCGAGCAGTTGGTCCGGCTTGGCCCGCGCGATGCGGGAACACCCGGCGCCGAACGGGCGGCGCGTCACCTGATGCAGCGGCTCAAGGACCGCGGCGTCGCCGATGCGCATATCGATACGTTCACCAACGTCACCCCGATTGGCGAGACGGTGTTTCACAATGTCGTGGGCTCCATTCCCGGGAAGGGGAAGGGCATCATCATTCTGGGATCCCACTTCGATACCAAGTCAGGCATCGATGCCGGGTTTCAAGGCGCAAACGATTCGGGATCCAGTTCCGGCGCCCTGCTCGAACTCGCGCGGGTCATCGCTTCCGGGCCTGAGCTTGATGCGTCGGTGCAATTCGTCTTCTTTGATGGCGAAGAATGCTTTGTCGCCTACGGGCCGACAGACGGACTTCGCGGAAGCACGCATCACGCAGCGAAGCTGGTGAAAGAGGGGCGGGCGAAGGATGTGAAGGCCATGATCCTGCTCGATATGATTGGCGATAGGAACCTGACGGTTACACTGCCTCGCAACAGCACGCCCTGGTTGCTTGCCGCGGTCCTGAAGGGCGCGCACGCGGAGAATGTGCGATCGAAGTTCTCGCTGCACCCGTTCCAGGTCGGCGATGATCATGTCCCGTTTCTTGAGGCAGGAATGCCCGCCGTGGATATCATTGATTTCGACTTCGGCAGCTCGCCGGGGCGGAACGACTACTGGCACACCGCCGGCGACACACTGGACAAGATCAGCGCCGAAAGCCTCCAGATCATCGGCCGCGTGACGATCCGGGTTGTGAACGAGGTGCTGTCGCGCGACGCGGACGCTCGGTAGGGACGGGACTCCGCTCCCGTCCGATTGCATTTCCGAACGGACGGCACGGAGTGCCGTCCCTACCTTTCCCGGATTTCGTACGCGCAGAGCTTGATCAGGCAGACATTCCTCAAGACGTTCCACCAGCCCATGTGCCCGGCCTCGGGGGTGGAAGAGAAACAGCCGCACGCGATGTCGATGCCGCGCAGGAGCGCGGCGATGATGGCGATGGTGAAGACTACGAGCATGGCGAGGATGAGGGCGGCGGAGGCCCGACGGAACGAAGGCCAGAGGATGAGGGCAAGCCCGCAGACCATCTCCAGCCAGGGGAGCAGGATGGCCGACACATTGATGAACGCGGAGGGAAGGATCTGGTAGTTGTAGATCGACTTCGCGAAGGCGGCCGGGTCGATGATCTTGTGGACGCTGGCCGCGATGAAGAAGCCGCCGACGATAAGTCGCGCGAGCCAGGTCAGGACGTCGGAGCTGGTCAGGCGCCCACTCATTGCTGGACCGGATGGCCGGCTTCCTTCCACTCCACGATGCCACCCGCGAAGAGCACGATGTTGGTGAAGCCCTGCGCCTGCAGCTTCTTTGTCAGATGAATGGACTCGTCGCAGGACTTGCCCGAGCAGTACGTAACGATGGGTTGTGACGGCGTGAGCAGCGGCAGCACATTCGGCAGGTTGCTGTCGAATTCCGCATCGGGCAGCGCAAAGGCTCCCGGGATGTGACCGGCCAGATAGTCACCCATGCGGCGGGCATCGAGGAGGATGTGGGACTGCTGGTCCACGATCGCTTTCATCGCCGCGAGATCGATGACGCGAATGCCATCCTCCGCGGCCTTGTTCTCGACCATGTTGGCCCAATCCTGGACCCATGGAATTCGCATCGGGAAGATGACCTGCGACACGCCTGCCAGGCCTGCGCTGAATGCCACCAGCAACAATGCCGGGCCCAGGATCGGAGGACGCAACGGCATCGGTTGATTCCTATTGCTGCGCCACGCGAATCGGGATCGTGATCTGGTTCATGCCCGGCATGTCCGTGTGAATCACAATGCTGCCGCCGGTCGCAAGCGTGTCCGCCCGGATGTTGTCGATCTGGATGCGGAACCCATTCTCGCCGAATGGGAAGATCTGGGTCGTAACCGATGAATCCGGTGTATCGACCGATTCAATCTTGAACGTCTTGCCTTCGCTCGATCGGACGATGACATAGCGCGTCTGGACTTGACCGTCAGGGCTCTGTGCCGCGAGGAGGATCTCCTGCGGGGCGACAAGCAGCGCACCGACGACCATGGCTGTGACGGGGATTTCGATGACCGGCTTTGCGGGGTGATCGGTGGAGACGCGCACATAGCCATTGAAAGCGCCGTCGGGAAGCGGGCCTGCCACCTGGACATTCAGCTTGTAGGATTTGCCGTCCTCGGTCGTTTCGTACTTGGCGACGATGTTGCTCGATGACGTTTCGACGTTCGTGATGTGGAAGGGCGGGGTGCCGGAGCCATTGAGCTGCACTTCCGCGGACTGGCCGGCTTCGGCGTTGAGCTGGCCGAACACGATCCGGTCCGGCTGGACGTTCACCGCAACGGACACTTCGCCTTGAAGGGTAAGAATGAACTGCGGCTGCTTGGGGTCGTTCGATTCGATCACAATCGACTTCTGCTGGCGCCCCATGCGGCCGGCGAGGGAGAGGCGAGCCGTGACGCGGGTCTCGCCGCCGGGCGGGACGCTGCGCTCGGAGATGTTGGCGACCGTGCAACCGCACGAGGGACGTACCTGGCCGATTTCCAGCGAGAGGTCACCCTCGTTCTTGATGACGTATTCGTGGTCGATCGTCTGCGAACTGTCGGCGGTGCCGAAGTCATGCGTGGGCGCATCGCACACGATCTTCGGGGCGGGGGCTGACTCGGCAGCCGGTGCGGCGACCGCTTCAGGGGCGGCGGCCGGCGCGGGCTCTTCGCTGCGGACAGCGATGGGCGAGGCAAGTAGCGCGGCAAGACACATCCGGATCGCAGATTTCATGAATGGCAGTTCCTCATATTTCCACAATTAGACACTCGAGCGTTGCAGGGCGTTCAGGCCGATTTACGGGCAGGCATACGTTTCGTGATCGGCTCCAGCACACATTCATTCCGGCACATAGGGCAGGACTGCTGGTCGTTGCAGCAGGAGCTTGCATTCTTGCGCAGTTGCCGGAGGAAATCCTTGGCGACCTTGTTATCGGTCTTGAGGAACTCAATAAAGGTGCAGAGCTTGACGCTTGTTTCGAGGCTGAGCAGGTGCTCGATCTTGCAGGCGTCGATCTCGGACTGGTCGCCATCGACGCCCAGCACGTCACGGAAGAAGGTCTCGAGAAGTTCATCGTTCTTCTCGACCACCAGCGCCATGCGGCGACCTTCGTCCGAGAGCGATAGGAACTTGTTCTGGTCCTCGACGACCAAACCGCGTTTTTTCAAGGGTTTCAGGCTGATGGAACAGCTGCCGCGCGTGATGTTCAGGCGCTTGGCGATATCGGTGACGCGGGCGTAGCCATTCGTCTCCAGCAGCTCATGGATGGTCATGAGGTAGTGGGCCGCGCTGTGCGTCAGCAGGTTCTCTTCGTAGGTCTTCCAGACTTCCCGGGACATGGTGTTCTCGCTGCTTTACATATCAAACACTTTACCGCCCCGGTCAAGCCCTCGTCCTGTGACGGTCGAGACGCTCCAGCAGCTCGGGCGAGCGGGCGGCCTTTGCCCTGTTGAGCACGTAAAGATGTACGCCGGGCGCACCGCGGGCCAGAAGGTCGTCCACCTGATGGGCAGCCCAGAGAATGCCGGCATCCTCCGCTGCTTCTCCCTCGCCGCCGGCCGCTTCGAGCGCTTTTGCAAGTCCTTCCGGTAGATGGGTTTTGCACATGGTGCACATGCGCTGGACCTGTTTCAGCGAAACGGCAGGCAGAAGCCCGGGGAGAATCGGCTGCGTGATGCCCGCCGTGCGGCAACGCTCCACGAAGCGGAAGTAGATGTCGTTGTCGAAGAAGAGCTGGGTGGTTCCAAAAGCACCGCCGCGGTCGAGCTTGCGTTTCAGGTTGTCGAGATCGGCCTCGGGCGACCGGGCTTCGGGGTGTACTTCCGGGTAGGCGGCCACGCCGCAGCAGAAATCCGGGTGCCGCGTCACCAGGAGGTTGACGAGGTCAGCGGCATACGCCAGCCCGTCTGGCGCTGGCTTGAAGGTGGTGTCGCCTTTGGGGGGATCGCCCCGAAGTGTCATGATGTTGCGGAAGCCCCGGCCATGAAGATCGTCGGCAATGGCTCCGAGCTCGGCACGGCTGGACCCGACGCAAGTGAGGTGAGGCATCACGGGTTTGAAGCCAAGCTGTCGAAGCAGCTCGCATACCTGCATCGTGCGCTGGCGGGTGGACCCTCCGGCGCCGTACGTGCACGTCACGAAATCGGGTTCCACCGTGAGAAGCTGCTCGGCCGCGCGCTTCAGGTTGTCGAGTCCCGCGTCATCCTTCGGCGGGAAGAACTCGAAGGAAACCAGCGGACGACGGGTCGTCTTAAGCAGATCGGAAATACGAACATCAGGCATCACGCGCAAAGGCTACTGCATAGGGACAAAGGGTCAATAGCGGAAGAAGGAGGAGTCATCCACCGCAGAGGCGCGGAGAGCGCAGAGTCGAACGAAGAATCTGAAGCAAAGAAGAAACTCTGAGTCCTCCGCGTCTCTGCGGTGAAATCATCTTTTATCGGTGCCTGCGTCGGGTCACAAGCAGGGTGATGAGGAAAAGGGATGTGCAGACGAGCACGATCGCGGCGCCCGAGGCCATGTTGAAGTAGAACGACAAGTACAAACCCGCCGCGCCGCTGAAGGCTCCGATCGCCGCCGCGACTCCCATCATGCGGGAAAAGGTGCGCGTGACGAGGTGCGCCGTGGCGGCCGGCGTTACGAGCATGGCCATCATCAGGCCGACGCCCACGGTCTGCAGGGATATGACGACAGACACGGCCATCAGGACGAGAAGAAGGTAATGCAGGAACGTAGCCGGCAGACGGAGTGTCGCCGCCAGCACCGGATCGAAGGAGAGAATCAGGAACTCCTTGTAGAAAAGGAACACGACGAGGATGACGAGGGCGCCGAAGCCGCCGATCAGCAGCAGGTCGTCCGTTGTCACGCTGAGCACATTCCCGAAAAGCAGGTGGGTCAGATCGACAGCGTAGCTGCGCATCGTGGAGATCAGCGCAACGCCCAGCGCGAACATGCCGGAGAAGATGATGCCGATCGCGGTGTCTTCCTTGATGCGGGCGGTGCGACTGACTGCGCCGACGGCGAACGCCGTGACGAGTGCCGCCGCCAGGCCCCACCAGAAAAGAGGGCCGCGCGCGCTGCCGTGGATCAGGTAGCCGACCGCTACGCCGGGCAGCATTGCATGGGCCAGGGCGTCGCCGAGGAAGGACATGCCGCGCAGCACGACATAGGTGCCTACGACGGCGCAGACGACGCCGACGAGCACCACCGCGATCAACGCGTTGACCATGAAAGGGTACTGCAGCGGCGCGATCAGCCAATCGAGGGTGCTACCCATGCGAGTGACCTCCGCCACTGCAGCAGGCGTCATCAACGGGTATGGATCTAAGCTTCGGCACGCCATAGACGCTTGCCAGCCGGTCGGTCGTGAAGACGTCCTGCGGCTTGCCGAATCCGATCAACGAATGATTGAGCAACAGCGCCCGGTCGAAATGATCCATCGCCAGATTGAGGTCGTGCAGGGCGACAAGCACCGTGACATGCCTCTGGCCCAGCGTTTCGATAATGCTGAGCAAACCATCCTGCGACGGACCGTCGAGACCTGAGAAAGGCTCATCCATCAGCATCAACTCCGCCTGCATGGCAAGGGCCCGCGCGATGAACATGCGCTGCTGCTGGCCGCCGGAAAGTTCGCTGATCTGCCGGTCGGCAAGGTTCGCGATGCCGACTACGTCGAGGAGTCCTCGCACGTGTTCACGATCGCTTCGTCCGGCGCGGCGGAAAAGGCCGAGCGTGCCGGAGCGACCCATCAGGACCACATCAAGCACGGTGACTGGAAAGGTCCAGTCCACCTGGCTGCGCTGGGGGACATAGGCAATGCACGTGTGGCCCGCGGGACGATGTCCGTACACGCGAACATCGCCGGAGGCCGGCTCGACGAGTCCGGCGATGACCTTGAACAGGGTGCTCTTGCCCGCACCGTTCGGTCCGACCACCGCCACGCGTTCGCCCGCCTTTAGCTTGAACGTCACGGAGGAGAGAGCTTCACGACCTTGATAGCGGACGCAGAGGTCGGTTACCTCCAGGACGGGCCGTGCCGGATCATGCGGCGCGTGCGCCGTGCCGGTGGGGAGATGCAACTTGTCGGCAAGGGTCATGAGACGGCGTGTACCAGGAGCGCTGTAAGGATGCCGAGGAACATGCCGGCGAAGACTTCGGTCCGCGTATGGCCCAGGAACTCGGCCATCTTCTGCTTGGAGAGATGATGCTCCTTGAAGAACTCGGCCACGATCTGGTTAAGCAGCCGAGCCTGTTGTCCGGCCGCGCGGCGCACGCTCTGCGCATCGAACATGACCACGAGCGCGAAACAGAGGCACACCGCGAACGTGGCGCTTCCGAGACCCGTACGAAGGCCGATGGATGTGGCCAACCCGCTCACCATCGCCGAGTGCGCGCTGGGCATGCCGCCCGTGCTGACAAAATAGCCGAAATCGATGGTTCCGGTCCGGAAAAGATTCCACGAAAACTTAATGCTCTGCGCCACCGTCCACGCCGCCAGCGCGGACAACAGCGACACATTGCAGAAGAAATCCGTAAAATGGGAAGGCGTCGTTTCCGTCATATCGGCCCCTACCATAATTCGTAGGGGGCCGACATGAAAGCAGAACTAAGGGTTCCCGACCGTCACGCGATACGAGCGCTGGCCGTTGACCGGGGCGGTGGTGGTGGTGTTCGGGCCTTCGTCGTCGCGGAAGGTGAAGCTGGATGGGGCGGTGTTGGTTTCGGTCCATGTGCCCACGGTGTCGTTCGTGCTGGCGAAGGCCGTCCAGGATGCGCTGTTGGATACGCTGCCGTCGGCGAAGTAGATGCGGTACTTCTTGCCCGGCTGCGTGGAGACCGTGATCAGGCGGTTGGTGGCGCCGGAGGACTGGACTTCGCTGGTGATCACGAAACGCGACGCGGAGTTTGTCGGCTGCGTGCCGGCGACATACTCGTTGAAGTTGTTGATGCCGTCGCCGTCGTTGTCGTTGCCTGCGCCGTTCGTGAGCGTGGCGAAGAAGTCGAACTCCCAGCCGTCGCTGATGCCGTCGCTGTCGGAATCAAATGGCACAAGGATGTACGTGGAATTCGTGACAACACTGTTCGTCGCGGCGTCGTTGTCGTCCGCGACAAACGTGATCGTGTTCGACGAGCCGGCATAGCCGGATGCCGCGGTCCAGGAGAACGTGCCTGAGTTGAACGTGGCGCCGGTCGGTGACACGGTCATGTTCAGCGTCACGCCGCCGCCATCGGGATCCGTGGCGCTGACGCCGAAGTTCGTGACCGCCCCGACCACGAGCGTGTGCGGGCCGGGCAGGGTGATCGACGGGGGCTGGTTCGGGACGCCCGTGACTTCGACGAATTTCAGGTACTGCACGATTTCGCCGTCGTTGGTGATGTTGCCCGACGTGCCTGCGCCAAGCGACACGAAGAGGCCGTTGTTGTACAGATCCGCACCGGTCTTGGGCCAGCCGTTGGTGAACTCGAAGAAGGCGTCGGACGCGGCGAGGTTGCGAACCGTGTAGGACTTTCCGGTGTCGAGGCCCAGCACGCTCCATGCGGGCTGCAGGTTGTAGGTATTCGCGGCGAGGCTGTGGGCCGCGCCGTGCTCGAGGAAGCGGGTGAATGCGATGACCACATCGCTCGTCGCGGGCGATGCCCCGGGCGTCTCATACTTCGCCACCGCGAGGATGCGCGAATCTTGTCCGCCGCCCGTCGTGTTCAGGAAGAAGCGGTTACGGCTGCGGAGTGCCGGGCTGTTGAGACGCGCCCAGTTCACGCGGCCATACCACTGCGCCATGCCCGTCGAATCCGGCGGCGGATTGTCCCAGACGAGAAGCTTGTTCCACTTCTTGAAGTGGGGGACGAACTTGCCGAAGTTCAGCTCGTGGTGCGTGAAGCCGTCGAACGTCGTATCGATGGCGTTGTAGTTCTTGATGCCGTGTTCCTGGCCGTAGAAAATCATCGGCAGGCCGTCCACGGAGCTGACCGCGCCGTAGCGCGACGCATTCAGCCACGGGTCGTTGTCCGGCAGCACTTCGTCGTGCGACGTGATGTTGAGCAGGATCGCGCCGCCGTTGTAGGCGCTGCGGCGGGATTCGATCGAGCTCACGAAGTCGCGCGAGTCGCTGATGTGCGCCTGCGTGAACTGGAACACGAAGCTCTCGTTCAGGATATCGAAGTGGCGGTTGGAGCGATAGCCGGGGCTGCCGCCGTCCAGCGTCTCCGCCATGAACACGAAGTTCCACTTCTTCGAGCGCGTGCGGTTGATGATGTACTCCCAGAGCTGAGGCGGCAGGCCCTGGCCGAAGTCGCAGCGCAGGCCGTCGATGCCCTTGTCGTCCTGGGCAAGCGTGAAGCTGTTCGTGCCCGCGTGTCCCGTCTTCTTGATCCAGTACTCCGCGTAGTAGGCGAAGTATTTCCAGATTTCGATCACGCCAGCGGTCTTCGACGCCTCTTCAAACCAGTCGCCTTCGTTGACGTAGTTGCCGTTGTCCTGCGGGTTCATGCAGACCAGCGCGGCGTAGCGGCCGAAGTAGAGCTCGGTCACATCGGCCCACTTGCCGAAGTCGCCGCGGTCCGGCGCGACGGCAAAATCGTTGTCGTATGCGGAGTTGTAGTAGTCCGCTTCATCGCAGTAGCTGACCTGGCTGTCCGCGTACCAGTACCAGCGGTTGTTGCCGATGCGCGTGGTGGCCGACACGACGGGGGTTGTGACATTGCCGATCGACTCGCGGAAGCCCAGGTCTACGGCGCCCTGGCCGAGCAGTGCATCCCACGACGTATGGTTGAACACGCCGTCGAGCATGATGTTGATCGTGCCGACGCTGCCCGTGTAACTGTCGCACTTCGCGACGAAGTTCGTGAACTCAGACATCGCTGAAGCCTCAGTGTTCCCCGAGCCCATCTTCGGCGTGACCGACCAGTAGTCCCTGGTCGCATACGGGCTGCCCGGCGCGTACGGCTGACCCGTCGCGGCGTCATTCTCCGAGCGCTCAACTCCGACAGGATGAATCGGCTGGAACCAGAGGCAGTTCGCCTGGATCAGGTTGAGGTAATCGAGGTTGAAGGGGTCGAAACCGTCGTTGTCGCCATCGGCCGCGCCGAGCAGGTCGATGAAGGTGCTTCGGCCTCCCTCGGTATCGCTCGTCGCCTCCGTCGTCAGCGTGTTCAACTCGTACAGTGTCATCTCGAGCGCTTTCTTGGGCGACACGACGATGGCGTGGTCTCGACGACCGTTCGAGCTGTAGTAGGTCCAGTTCGTCGCGGGATCGCCGGCGACGTGATAGCGCCCGGTCAGGCGATAGGCGCCCGTCTTGGACACGCGCCCGGTCCACACGTACGAGCCGCCGCCCTGCGGCGCCATGGGGAAGGCGCGGTAGTAGGAGCCGACGTCATTCGTCGTGAGGAAGTTTGCGTTGGGCGCGACAATGCCATCCGGCAGGCCGTCGGCGCTGATCAATGCGTTGGTATAGTCGACATCGGCAAGGTCGCGCCGGTCGAGGTTGCTGAAGATTTCCACTTTGTCCACGCCCACGCCGCCGGGGCGATACACCACGACGACCTCGGACGTCTCTCCGGCGATTTCGTTCACAAAGAACTTGGACGTCGTGTAGTCGGCATTCAGGCCGTTGATGCTGAGCGAGACGTTCGTATCAGCGTTGCCGAGTGTGAAGGCGAACGTGGCGTTGTTGGTGCCGGACGTGTTGTAGTCCGCAAAGCGTTCGACGCCATTCGTCGCCTTGTACGAGCCGACGCGATACTTGATGAGCGTCTGTTCGGGCAAGCCGTTGACGGCACCCACCCACCACATTGCGTCGCCGCCTTCGTAGGGATCCTCTTCCATGTGGTCGAAGGTCATCATCGCCACCTGCGTGCCGGCGTTCGTTGCCACGCCGTAGGCGCCGCCGGGCGCGGACCCGTCCGTGGTGTAATACACTGCGGCGTAATCGATATATCGGTTTGTGCCGATGCCCTCGGCGTATCCGATCTTCACCCAGAACTGCACATTCGTCCCGTTGAGGATGACGCGGTTGCTGTTGTGGAACATGAAGGCGGCGGATGAGCCGGCCGCGCCCGAGTAGGTATAGCGGAAGGTGTTGGACCGGGCCTGGGATTCGACGCCGTAGGTGTTGCTGTAGAGCTGGTTGGTCGTGCCGAGATAGGTCGTGTCGTGGTCGCTGTAGGTGATCGCGAGGTAGTATTCGACTTCGTTGGTTGCGCTGAAGACCGGAGGAATGCGGCCGCGCCAGTACTTGTTGTTGCCGACGTCGCCGGACTCCGAATTGAAGACCAGGGCCGTGGAAATCCACGACACGTCGCCGACCTTGCGGAAGTACAATGTGCCGCCGGTCTGGTTGCCCGGGTTTCCCGCGCCCTGGAACTGGTTGCCGTTGTAGATGAAGACGGCCTGGTTCGTCGCGGCGTCGTTGATCGGATTCCGCATCGTCACGCCCGGTGGTTCGACGTTGGTCGGGACGTGCCACGCGTTGCCGAGGTTGAAGGAAGGCGCACCCGCGCCGTAGGTGAATGAGAAGGGAAGGGCCTTTGCCTCCGCGTCGGTCAGAAACAAGCGATTGTTTTGTCCATTCGTCGTGCCGATGTAGGTCGTGTTGTGGTCCGTGGCCGAGACACGGATGATGTACTCGACTTCGTTTGTGGCGGTGTAGGTGTTGCCTGTGATTGCTGCGATCCAGAAGGCGTTGAAGACCGAGCCCCCGTTGCTGTCGAAGCCGCCGCTGTTCGTCGTCCAGCCGCTCGAGCCTTTAAGGCGATGAATCAAGGCCATGCCCGACTGGTTGGCGGCGTTGCCCGTACCGCCGGTCTGGCTGCCGGAATAGAAGTAAATGGGCTGGGCCGGGGAAGCACCGTTCGTCGGAGGGTTGCGCATATAGGCGCCCGGCGGTTCCGCATTCGTCGGGAAGTGCCAGGCATTCATCGTACCGGCACGGAAGGAGAAGTTGGACGAGCCGGCGTTCTTGCCTCGCAATGTGCACAGGTCGTAGCTGCCCGTGATCACGTTCGAGGGCATGGTCGATGACAGGACGTAGAAGTATACCCGGGCGCCTGCGGTCTGTGCCGGTAATGTCGCTGTGTAGTTCGTAGAGGAGCCAGTGGAAGGGATGAGCAAGCTGGACGAAAAACCGGAGTTCGTGGACATGCGAACCCAGATGCTCTCTTGGGCGCTTTTGCCCGCGGAAAGCTGAATGGTCACCGGAACGGCGCCTGTAGATACCGACACGTTCGGGCTCACGTTGGAAATTGAGACAGGATTTCCCGCCGTTTCCATGATGACGTAGGCGCGGTTGAAGTCCGCAGCCGATCCGGCAAGCCCGAATGAATACCGGTTTCCATTGGTAAACCCCATATCAAGGTCCGCGCCGCCGTTGGCGGCATTGCCGATGGTGGAGTTCTGCGAAGCATTGCTACCCTTGGCCCACTTCGGATCGTAATCGCCGTCCTGGTCGAAGAGTAATCCGCCGGCGGAAACCGTATTGGTGGCGGTGATCGTGACTTTCCAGATGCTGCCGAACGTGGCGTCCTGCGTCATGAAGTGAGCCGCGCCGAACCCGTTGATGGTTCCCCGGACAAATTCCGCCTGCGAGGGCGACTGGGAAAGCACCAAGGTCGTGGCAACGACGAGAGACCTGCGGAAGAAAGCACCATTCATCCTACACCCCACATTTGTGATGACCGAGCCGAGCAATACTTCGTTTCCGGGGATCAGAAGATTACAGGAAACGCCCCATGAGCAACATACACTGGAACCAGAAAGCGCGTCGCATGTCGAGGCGCTTCGCCCTGTTTGACGCAGGGATTCGCGAGGGGGTATGCTCGCCCTGATGTCTTATCGTCCCTATACACCCCTTATCCTTGTGCTGCTCGCGGTTGTCTTCGCTTGGGACGCCATGGCCGACGATGCCGCGTCCCGTCCGCGCCGACAGCGCTCCCGGCAGTATGACGGGCAGATCCAGCTTCACGGCACGACTCCAGCGGTCACGACGCCCGCCGAGGAGGAGAACGCCTTGCGCACGAAGGATTTGGACAGCACGGTGCCGGACACCCTTGAGCAGCAGCCGTTCTCGCGCCCTCCATCGTATATCGCGCCGCCTCCGGGAGCGGCTAAGCCCAGGGAGCGCGAAAAGGACGAAGCCGACGACTGGGAAGCGCCGACCATCGAGGGTATCCTCGGCACGGAGGCCTCAAAGTCCAAGCCTTCCGGCTGGGGCTGGCTGGCCGACGAGATACAGGCAAAGAAGGTGGATGCGACCGAAGCAAACGACACGCGGCGCGAGGAAGACGAAGAGGACGAGCGAAACAACCCGACATCCGGGGAAGAGGAAACGGATCAGGCACGGGACACGGGACAGAGCTTGGAGGGCGACAAACCGGTCGACTTCATCGGCTTCAAACCCGCCGATGCTACGCTCGACAGCATGTCGCGAACGAACGCTTCAGGTGTCGGCGAAGCCACGCGCGAAGATCCATTAAGCCTCTGGACATCGATGTATGGCGAAGAGGCAGCTGCCCGCGCACCGACGGAGACAGAGCGCGCGATCGGCGTGAATGTCGAGCGGGACGATCGCGACTACACAAAGTCGGATCTGCCCGGCATGGGTGAAATGGAATCCCGCATCACGGCTGCTTCCAGGGTCAGCGATGAGGACCTCGAGAAGTACGCGCGTGAGGAGGCCGCGAAGAGACCGCTCTTTGAGGCGCAGTCCGGCTCACCCTCCTTCTCGCCGTCGATACTTTCCGCGACATCCATGGATCGGGAGTCGCAGTGGAGTTCCAGGTCTGTCGGACAGGCCACGCCAGTCGGCGAAGCGTCTTTCAGCGTGATCGGCGATTCCTCGTACCAGTCGCAGATACCGAACGCGTCCGGTGGTGGCGCAATCTCATCGATCGTCGGCCCGTCTTCATCCTCATCGGCTGGCGGCCTGCTCAGGCAACCGTCAACACCCGGCGTCAGCTCCGCCCTCGACAAGCCGGCAATCGGCGGCAGCATGTATCGGTAGGACGATTTCGCGCCTTATACCTAATCACAATTGAGCGCGTCTTGAAATGGTAGGGCGAGGCGTCCCTGCCGAGCCGCCTCCACTCGGCTCACCCGGAGGGTTCGCCCTACCCCCGATTGATGCGACATCGATTGTGTATTGGTATTACTGCAGGAACTTTACTGCATTCTCGAACAGCCTGAGCCCGAGGCCCTTGGCCGGCAGCTCTGCGCGGAGGCGCTGCAGCTCCCAGGTCGGATGGTTTTCGGGATAGAGATACGCTTCCGGATGCGGCATCAGGCCGAAGATGCGTCCGGTCGGATCGCATAAACCCGCCGCCGCATGCAGCGACCCGTTCGGGTTCAGCGGGAATTCCATCGTCGGCTCGCCTGTCGCAGGGTCCGCATACTTGCACGCCACGCAGTGTTCGGCCTCCAGACGGTGCATCAGGTCAGGGTCCGCCGTGACAAGCTTGCCTTCGCCGTGCCGCACCGGCATCGGCATACTGCGAAGTCCCTTCGTGAAGACACAGGGCGACTTCGGATCGAACGCCAGCTGAACCCAGCGATTCTGAAAAGCGCCGCAATCATTCTGCATCAAGGCCACGCGTGGCGTAAAATGCGTGTTGTCCAAACCCGGAAGCAGGCCGAGCTTCGTGATGATCTGGAAGCCGTTGCAGACGCCGAGAATCAGCTTCTGCGCGTCGATGAAGCGCTGCAGTTCCTCCTGGAGCCCATGGCGCAGGCGATTCGCGAACACCAGGCCCGATCCCATGTGGTCGCCGAACGAGAAACCGCCGATGAACATCAGCGCGCCGTAGTCAGCAAGTTGAGCCGGCCGTTCGAGAAGATCGCTGAGGTGGACCAGCGAAGGCTTGGCGCCCGCGAGTTCCCAGGCGTGACGCGACTCGGCCTCGCAGTTGAGCCCGTAGCCCGTGATGATCAGCACCCTGGTATTAGACGCCATCGAGGGTCTCCTTGAACCGGGAGCGTAGGTTCTCGAGCAGGCTGTTCACGACGGGGCGCTCGTGGCGGTCCAGGATGCGCAACACCGGCTCGGAGATCACGCGGCCCACCCGCGCGATGGGAAGTCCATCGAAGATGATCTCCAGCATGGCCGCATTCGCCTCGGTGCAGGTGACGATGAAGCGGGAATTCGATTCGGAGAAGAGCAGGGCATCCAGCCCGGCGTCGTTTGCGCGGGGAATGCGGCCCAGCGAAATCTCCGCACCGAGCCCGCCGCCCAGCGCCTTGAGGGCGAAGCCGACCGCGAGTCCTCCCAGCGTGGGCGTATGGCTGGAGTGCAGGATGCCGGCCTTCGTGGCCGTGCCCATGGCCGTGTACACTTTGAGGGCGATCTCAATGTCCAGCCAGGGAACGCTCCCGCCGGTGTGCCCGGGTTTCTTTTCATGCCGCGCCAGCAGCCGGTGGAACTCCGACGCGCCAAGTTCGTTCTTCGTCACGCCGATGCAGTAGATCACGTCGTGCGGCTGCTTGAAGTAGGGCGTGATCGCCCTGCGCACATTGTCGATCCGGCCGATGCTCGACACGAGCAGCGTCGGCGGGATCGATATCTTCCGCCCCCCGCGCGTCGAGTCGTTCTTCATGCTGTCCTTGCCCGAGATCAGCGGTACGCGGTAGGCCGTGCAGACGTCGTAAAGCGCACGGTTGGCGCGCACGAGCTGCGCCATCTTGTAAGGACCGTCCGGCGTCTTCGCGGACTTCACGGGGTCGGGCCAGCAGAAATTGTCGAGCGCGGCAATCTCGCCGAGCTGGCCGCCGGCGCTGATGATGCGGCGGACGGATTCATCGAGGACGCTCGCGGCCATGTTGTAGGTGTCGATGTCGGAGAAGAACGGGTTGATGCCCTCCGACAGGATGACGCCTTCGTCGCGTCCATGCTCCACGCGCATCACGGTGGCATCAGACGGGATATCCGCCTGCACACCCGTGAAGGGCTTGATGACGCTGAGTCCCTTGACCTCGCCATCGTACATGCGGCTGCGGTACTCACGGGAGCAGACATTGAGCGAGGCGAGGATTTCCTGCAGTTGCTCGTCGCGCGATCCGTGATCGAGCTCCTTCGGCGCAGGAATGTTCGGAGGTGTCCATTTCGCCTCGATGGTCATGCGCGGGCATCCATCGTGGAGGAACTCCAGGTCGAGGCTTGCGGCGATCTTTCCCGCGTAGTGCACGTCGAGGCGACCCGAATCGGTGAAGGTGCCGATGACGCTTGCCTCGACATCACGATGCTTCGCGAGCGCGAGGAACGCTTCGATCTTTTCCGACTGCACCGCCAGTGTCATCCGCTCCTGCGCTTCGGAGAGGAATATCTCCCATGGCTGCAGGCCCTCGTATTTAAGCAGGGCCTTCTCCAGGTGCAACTCGGCGCCGCCGCTGAGGCGACACATCTCGCCGACGGAGCTGCTCAACCCGCCCGCGCCGTTGTCGGTCAGCGCGCGGAACAAGCCGAGGTCGCGCGCCTCGATCAGGAACTCGTATAGCTTGCGCTGCGTGATCGGGTCGCCGATCTGCACGGCTTGGGCGGGCGACTCCGTGCGCAACTCCTCGGACGAGAAGGTCGCGCCGTGGATGCCGTCCTTGCCGATGCGCCCGCCCGCCATGACCACCGCGTCGCCGGGGTGGACGATTTTCGCTTCCGACGGGACATCGCCGACCGTGCACGGGATGCGTCCGAGCGTTCCGCAGAACACCAGCGGCTTGCCGATGAAACGATCGTCGTAGCGCTCGAAGCCGCGCGTCCACGGGATTCCGCTCTGGTTGCCGCCATCGATCACGCCGTGGTGAACCCCGTCGCGGATGCGGCGCGGGTGCATGAGGCCTTCGGGCAGTTCGCCATCATAGAAGGGTGAGCCGAAGCAATAGCCCCACGTGTTGCACAGCATCTCGCCGCCGATGCCCGTGCCGAGTGCGTCGCGGTTCACGCCGACGATGCCGGTCATCGCGCCGCCGTAGGGATCCAGCGCGGAGGGGCTGTTGTGCGTCTCGACCTTGAACAGGATGTTGTAGTTGTCGTTGAAGCGAATGATGCCGGCATTGTCCGAGAACACGGAGACGAGCCAGTCCACCTTTCGGCCGACCACGGTGGTCGCTTCCTTAATGTACGTCCTGAACAGGTTCTCGACGGGACGCTTGAATCCGTTCTCGTCCTCGTAGATCACCAGCGCGGCGAAAATCTTGTGTTTGCAGTGCTCGGACCAGGTCTGGGCGATGCACTCCAGTTCGACATCGGTCGGATTCTTTGGAAGCCCCGCGGCCTTGCGCGACTTCTGGACATCCTCCCGCGTAAAGTAGTTCCGGATCGCGCGCATCTCTTCGATGCTGAGGGAGAGGATGCCTTCCTGGCTGATCCGCATGAGGTCGGCGTCGGACCCGCTCAAGTCGTACGTCTTGACCTGCGGCTTGGCCTTTTCGCGAATGGCCGGCACGGAGGTGTCGACGGGTGCCTTATCCCATTCCTTCGGGCTGTAGACATGGACGTCCTGGATCAGGCCGTTGGCCAGCAGGCCACGGGCGAGCGCGTCGGCTTGTTTGCGGTCCAGATCCTTGCCCGACACAAAGTACTGCGTGCTCGTGTAGACGTCTTCGTACGCGCCGAGTTCGCGCTCAAGCACATCCTGCACGACGACCCGGGCCGTGCGGCCGACATTGTCCGTGACGCCCGGCTTAAAGCCGACCTCGATCAGCCAGTCAAAATCGGGCGGGGGAAGGCGGCCGACGGCGGAGTCGGAGGTGACGGGATCGGTGAAGGCGGCGCGGAGCGATTCCGCGTCGCCCGCCGTAAGCTTCGTGTCGATCCGGTACACATCACGCGTGGCGCAAGCGGACAGATCGATGCCCATGTAGGAGTGCGCGCGCGAGATGACCGACGCGCCGCGCGCATCGCGAAGTCCAGCTTTGAGGGCAATTTCGATCCGTTCTGCCATAAAGGAAGGTCACTGCATAATGATGCAGACGCAGCGTGTCAATGCAGGTATCAAGTCAGCGTCATTCATGGAGGAAACATGCTGGTTGTATTGGTCCACGTCCACGTGAAGCCCGACAAGGTGGAGGCCTTCAAGGCCGCGTCCGCCGACAATGCCCGGAACAGCCGACTGGAACCCGGAGTGGGGGGCTTCGAAGTCCTGCAACAGAACGACGACCCGACCCGATTCGTGCTCGTCGAGTCCTACCGCACCCCGGAAGCCCCGGCGCAACACAAGGAAACCGCGCATTATGCCAAGTGGCGCGACACCGTCGCCGACATGATGGCGGAGCCGCGGTTCAATGTGAAGTATTCCGACCTATAGGTCGTATGGGACCTATTTCGGCAGCGGTCGAACCGTCATCGCCGCGGCGTTGATGCAGTAGCGGGTGCCGGTCGGCGGCGGGCCGTCGTCGAAGACATGGCCGAGGTGGCCGCCGCAGCGGGCGCAGTGGACTTCGGTGCGGGTCATGAAGAGGCTGTTGTCCACCGTGGTGCCGACGTTGTTCGGGTGCACCGGCTCCCAGAAACTCGGCCAACCCGTGCCGGACTCGAACTTGTGGTCGATCTTGAACAAGTCGGTCCCGCATCCCGCGCAGATGTAGACACCGTCCTTCTTCGGAAGGTCACATTTGCCAGTGCCGGCGCGCTCCGTGGCGTGGTGGCGGAGGACCTGATACTGCTGCGGCGTGAGGAGCTGCTTCCATTCCTCGTCGGTTCTCACCACGCGGTTCGTGGTGATGAGTTTGCCTTGCTCGACTGAGTAGATTTCCAACTGATCGCTTTGCATCGCCGTCTCCTTGTCCCCGCCTGCCCGTGATCGCGTAAGCCAGACCGTGGCCGCAAGGACCAGGGCCACGCCGATTGCTGTCGTTGTCCGAAGTTGCATGATCGTTCTCCACAGCATACGTCGCGCGAGGGCGCCGGACCTTACTCGCCATCGGCGCACCTCACCTTTATGCTACACCCATGACGTTCGAATTTGCGACAGCCCAGCGCATCGTATTCGGGTGCGGCACGTCCAAGGACCTGCCGAAGCTGTTTGCCGGGGAAGCGGAGCACGCATTTGTCGTAACCGGCAGGCATCCCGAGCGCAATGCGTCGATTACACCCGGCGACAGCACGCTTTTCCGCGTCACCGGTGAACCTTCATTCGAGACGATACGCCACGCCGTCACCGAAGCGCGTGCTTCGGGCTGCGACGGCGTCATCGGCATCGGCGGCGGGAGTGCCCTCGACGCCGCGAAGGCGGTGGCCATGCTCCTCGCCAACGGAGGCGATCCACTCGACTACGCCGAGGTCATCGGCAAGGGAAAACCGGTGTCCATACCATCCGTGCCCTGCATCTGTGTCCCGACCACTTCCGGCACAGGCTCCGAAGCCACGCGCAACGCCGTGCTGACGTCACCTGAGCACCATGTGAAAGTTAGTCTTCGCAGTCCCCTGATGCTCCCGCGCATCGCGCTCGTCGATCCCGTGCTCACGCTCGGCCTGCCGCGTGACGTCACGGCGGCCACGGGCATGGACGCGCTGTCGCAGTTGATCGAAGCCTTTGTCAGTGTCCGCGCGAATGCGATGACCGACGGCCTTTGCCGCGAAGGCATCCGTCGCGCGGCGCGGTCGCTTCGGACAGTCTATCACCAACCCGACGACCTCGCCGCGCGCGAGGATATGGCGCTGGCCAGTCTCTTCAGCGGTATCGCGCTCGCCAACGCGGGGCTAGGCGCCGTGCACGGGCTCGCCGCCCCGCTCGGCAGCATGTTCGGTGCACCACACGGAGCGCTTTGTGCAATCCTGCTCGCCCCCGTCATGCGCGCCAACATTGCCGCAGGCGATGCCGCAAAGGAACGCTACCGCGAAGTGGCCGCGTTGCTCACGGGTCGGCAGGACGCACGCGTGGACGACGGACCCACTTGGGTCGCCGATATGACGAAGGAGTTGCTGATCCCGGGCTTGAAGACATACGGCGTCACGGCATCGCACCTTGACCTGATCGCCACGCGCGGACAGCAGGCCAGCAGCATGAAGGGAAATCCGGCGAAGTTGTCGAACGACGTGCTCAAGGAAATCCTGGCCGCGTCTTCGTAAGATGACAACCGGAGCCGGGGGGTGTATTTTATGGCCATGAACATGCGACGATGTCTATTCCTCCTGTCCCTGCTGATCATGCCGTTCTACAGCACATCAGCCCAGGAGTTGCGCGAGGTGGTGGATGAGCTCGCGCCAAATGCGTTCAACGTGGTGACGTATGAGTCGCCGCGCGTAGTGAAGCTGAAGGACCTCGGGCTTGAAGACATTGGTCTCACGGCGGGCGAGGTGTTCCCGCAGTCGGACGAGATCAGGATTTTCAAGAGCCGCGACGTCATGAACTACAGCCCCGCCGCGCGCATCTGGTTCAACGCGAAGGAAGGTTCTAGCCTATGGTTCCACACCGGCGGATCGGGCT
The DNA here is from genome assembly GCA_964503335.1 of uncultured Verrucomicrobiota bacterium. Taxonomy (GTDB): domain Bacteria; phylum Verrucomicrobiota; class Kiritimatiellia; order CAIVKH01; family CAIVKH01; genus CAZCZZ01. Next base: position 26,418 of record CAZCZZ010000028.1, on the reverse strand, counting down.
ACGCGGGCGACTACGAGGTTCAGCCCGGCGAAGTCATCGTCATCTACACGCGCATGACTGGCACGAAGGTGGCGTGGGAGAATCCGCTCGCTGAGAAGAAGTAGCTCCGCCCATGTACGAAGACCAACCACGCCGGCGTGGCCTACGGCTGTTGCCGCTTGTCGTGGTCGGTGTATTGCTCCTCTTTCAATTCTTCTCTGCGGAGAAGTTCGTGAATCCCGAGACGGGGCGTGAAAGCCGTGTCGGGCTATCGTGGGACCAGGAGGAAGCGCTCGGCGTCCAGAGCTACCAGCAGGTCCTCTCGGAATCGAAGACCATCACCTCGGGACCGGAGTACGAGATGGTCACGCGCGTTGCGAAGAAGTTGATGGAGCAGACGGGTTCTGTCGGGCGCAGTTTCGACTGGCGTGTCTCGCTTGTGGACTCCGACCAGATCAACGCCTTCTGCCTCCCGCGCGGGAAGATCGTTGTCTACACCGGCATTCTTCCGGTGGCGCAAACGGAAGCCGGACTCGCAGTCGTCATGGGGCACGAGATGGCACATGCCACATCACGCCACGGCGCGCAGCGCGTCTTCCAGCAGGGCATGGCCGACATGGCGATCAAGGGCGTCACCGCCACGATGTCCGACATGTCCATCGACCAGCAGCGCGCGGTCATGGGCGCACTCGGCGCGGGAGCGCAATACGGAATCCTTATGCCCTTTGGACGCGACCACGAATCGGAGGCGGACGAGATCGGCTTGATGTACATGGCGAGAGCCGGCTACGACCCGCGCGAGAGCATCGGATTCTGGGAGCGCATGGCCGAGGCAGGCGGTGGCAAGCAGCCTCCGGAATTTATGTCCACGCATCCATCCCACGGCACCCGAATCGACCAACTCAAAGCCCTCATGCCCAAGGCGATGGCGGAGTACGAGAAGTCCGGCGCCTCTGTGGACGTCGAGCGTGAATCGAATCTGTAACGCTATCGTTACCAGCGACTTCGCGACGCCTTAAATAACATCGAAAAAGGTCGATTTACGGCCTCCTTCGCTCTATGCTCGAACTCACAGGAGGAGCGTATCATGAACCGTCTGGCTATCGTGCTGGCTGTGCTTTGCCCTTTTCTGGTCTGGGGCAATCCTGTTTCCGAACTCGACTATCAGGGGAGGGTCCTTCTCAACGACCTGCCCTTCACCGGCGACGGCTACTTCAAGTACGCGATCACCGATGCCGGCAATACATCTAACTATTGGGCCAATGACGGCACGGCCTCCGGCGAACCCGCGGCACATCTAACAAACAGTGTCTTCAACGGCGTGTTCAGCACGATCCTTGGCGCATCGCCGATGACTGCAATCCAGCCCGCCATCTTCAACAGCGGCTCGGATCTGTACCTGCGCGTCTGGTTCAGCACGGCGACGACCGGGTTCAGTGCGATGCTGCCGGCGCAGAAGATTGTCAGCAGCGCCTACGCGATCAACGCGGGACTCCTCGGCGGATCCTCCGCCTCGCAGATCGAAGCCAACTCCGTCGCCGCGGCGACGAACGCCATCACGCTGGCGGGGGACGTGATCGGACTGCCTCACGCCAACTCCATCGCGGCGGGCGCGATCGTCGATGGCGACGTCAATGCATCCGCCGGCATATCGGGTTCAAAGATCCAGGCGGCATCCACCACGAATGAAGGCGCAGCGCAATTTGCGACGGGCGCGGTTGCTCCGCTTCGCGCCATCGACGACAGCGACACGCGCTTGAATGCATTCAGCGCGGTCAATTCCATCGTGGCGAGCGCGCCGAACAGCGGTTTCGGCATCGTTGGAAGCAACGGCGTGGTCGTGTCTGTCGCTGGAACGAATGTCGTGGTGACGCTGGCGAATGTGCCTTTGGACAATGTGAAGTGGGTGGCCCTGAACGGAACAGCGGCCGGTCCCGGAACGATCAGCCAGCCCTATGACACGCCGCAGAACGGATATGATGCTGCCGCAGCAGCATTCGGCGGAAAGCCTGCGGCGGTTGTCATCGCGGCGGGTGACTATGGTGCAGCGACCCTGACCATGTCGTCAGGGTCCGTGCACGTCATCGGTCTTCATCGGCCGCAGATTGGCGGCCTCTCGGTCTCGGCGGGTCCGGCGCCGACACTAGTGGGATTCCAGACGGTCGAGGGTATCGTCGTTGCCGGCCCGGCCGGAGTGGGCGCGACGGGCAGTGGCGTGCGGTTCCACAACGGTCGCTTCACGGCGGGCTTTTCAATCACCGGGCACGATGTGATCTTCCAGGACTGCCGTTTGCAGACTGCCGGAGGTCCGGCCCTTGCCATTGCGACTGTGCTTGCGAGCATGTCGGGGCGAATCGGCATCTACCAATCCTCGCTGGAAAATTCGGACGCTGCTTTCGGCACCATCGAGATTGGCGTGCCGGGCATGCCGGCGCCCAACGTGCAGGGCTTGGACGTCATCGGTTGTGAGATTGTGAATGCAAACGGCGTCACGGGACCGGCGGTCCGGGATTGGAGCCCGTGGCATTTCGTGACCTTCCCGCTGAAGATCTTTGCCCACAATTATATCAAGGGTCCGCCCCCGGGCGGTGGTGCGCCGGCTATCGCGGACCCCGGCGCCGTGTTTCCCTATCCGCCGGGCCCACCTGCCGAAGGCCCCGTGTTCGGCATCTGGAACAACACCATCTATGGCGATGTCGGAACAGCCGTCGCGGGCGTCGCTCATCCCCAGTTCCATGGAAACAACATGGTCTATGGACTGATCACCTTCCCGGGCGCCGGGCCGGTGGGCTGGCTCCAGATGGGTGCGGGCACGGGCGCGGACGCCTTTGGCAACATCCAGCACGAGATCGCGTTTCCGCCGGTGATGCCGGACTTCTGGAACGATTAGGATTTCCAATGATTGGAGGCGGACCATGAACAAAATTCCAATCGTTGGAATCCTTCTTGCGGCGACGGCCACCGCGCTCGCGGTCGGCAGTCGCGTGGGCGGGCCGTACGACATCTCCCACGAGAGCCTGAACTCCGGCGGAATCAGTTACGCGTCGAACGGCGTCATCAAGCTCGGGGGCTCCATCGGCCAGGCGGGCTTTGTGTTCCTGCGCACGAACGCGACGGCGACGACGGACAACCATGACGGCTTCTGGAAATCCGAATCGCCGTGCGAGATGTATCCCGTAGCCGTCAGCGATGTGAGCCGGACGGGGACCAGTGTATCGATCCGGTTCAACACAATGCTGAGCAACGAGTACTCGGTGGCCTACCTCAACCTTGAGGGAGGCGGGCTCACCAACGGGACGCATCTGTGGACGAATATCGTGGCCGGTCCGCTCATCGGGCAGGGTGGCATAGGCAGCACGACATCCGTCCTCGTCGATGTGAGTATCGTGACGAACGCCGGGCGCTTCTTTCTCATTCGCTGCGAATAGCGAGCGATGATCGCTTCCATACCGGCTCGAATCGCCTATCCTGTGCGACATGAAGTACACATTGATCCCCCTGGTGGTTGCCGTGTTCATTGTCAACGCCACGGCGCAGGAGCCACTGCGCGTTGCCTTCGAGAAGATGCCACAGGACTGGGATGTGCGCGGGGTGCCCGGTCGGGCGAAGGCTGTGTTCGAGGCAGGATATGCCGATGGCACCAACGTTGTGTTGCGCATGACTTCGGACAACGCCACGGCGACGCTGAAGAGCGGGAAGCTCAGCGTGGATTTGACGAAGACCCCTATCATGCGCTGGCGATGGAAAGTCGTGACGCTTCCTCCCGGTGCAGACGGACGAAGCGACAAGCTCGACGACCAGGCGATCGGACTCTACGTCAGCACCGGCGGCATGTTCCGGCAGAAGTGTGTCGCCTACCGCTGGGAAACCGACACGCCGAAGGGCGAGACCGGACGCGCGAAATACGCTGCGGGCGTGGTCAGCCTTTTCTGGATCAGCGTGCGCAACAAAGACGATCTCGCAGACGGCTGGATCATTGAAGAAGCCAACGTCGCAGAAGATTTCAAGAAGGCCTTCGAGGAAGTCCCCACGGAAATTGGACTCGGCATCTCCTGCAACAGTCAGTTCACCGGCACCAAAGCCGAGGCCCTGCTGGACTGGGTGGAATTCGTGGCGGCACCAGCGAAGCGGCCCTGAGATTCGTGGTCAGGGACCTTTCGGAACCTCAGCATTTTCGAGGAGTGTGACGATGCCTTGATTGCCACGCTTGCGGGCGAGGTCGAGCGCCGTATGGCCATCCTTATCCCGGATCGTCGGGTCTGCCCCGCGCTTCAGCAATTGATCCACGCTCTTCACATGTCCTCCATCCACGGCGATGATCAACGGTGTTCGACCGTCCCGCAAATAGATGGTGTTGATGTTGGCTCCCCGGCTAAGAAGGACGTGGATGACATCGGTGTGACCGCGAAAGGCTGCGATGGTCAGGGCGGTCGTTCCGGCCGTTGTGGTGGCGTCCACAGCAGCGCCGTTGTCCACGAGACACGCCGCTGCTTCCGGCTTTCTCGCCACGGCCGCGACCATGAGCGGCGTGTACTGGTAGCCGTCCCGCGCCTCGAGATCTGCCCCGTGCTCAATCAGGACCTTGATCATCTCCGGGTATCCGCAGTGGGCAGCGTGACGCAGCAAGGTGCGCTTGTGCTTCCCCTTCTTGTTGACGTCCACTCCCCGCTTCAGCAGCGCGGCGACCACGGGAAGAACGCGCCGCTCGATGGCCCTGGACAATGCCGCAGGGAGTCTGTCTTCATTGAGCGCCTTGAAATCGGCGCCCTTCTCAAGGAGCAACAACGCGGTCGGTGCATCCTGTCGTCCGATCGATTCCAGAAGTACGCTCTCGCCCCGCGCAGTTCGATCATTCGGATTCGCGCCATGTTCCAGGAGCAGGGCTGCAATTTCGGTCCGTTGCGATCCAACCGCGACGGACAGGGCGCTCTCGTTCAGGACGCTCACTGAATCAGCCCGGCCACCCTGGGTCAACCATGTCCGTACGACTTCCACATCACCCGCGCCCACGGCTTGGAGGATTGTATCAGGCATCTGGTTGGTCGTGGCGGCAGGAGGGGCGCCTCCGGCCACTCTCGCCTCCACCTCTTTTTGAAACGCCTTCAGGGCTGGTCGACCCCCGAACACGCCGGGCCGGACCTTGTTTCCCAAGATGTCCAACTGCGCCTTTGCGACGGACCAGCGCTCGGCGCGAATTGCGAAGTATGCGAACCACGAGCGATCCGTCGCCGCGTCGGGGTATCGCTCGAGATAGGGCTCGTAAACGCGCGCTATGTCGTCCCAGACACCGGGTTGAAGATAGTACGCTTGTTCCCCTGGAAATCCTTCCTCGCCCACCAGGTTCCGATGAAACGCGACAAGGATAAAGGGAATCCGACCCTCCCAATTCCCTGTCGCATAGCATTCCATGGCAAAGGCTCGCATGGCATCGACGCTGCCTTGCCACTTCGGTGTCAGGAAGAAGAGCTTGGAACTGCAGGCGTCATAGTTTCCCGGATCGAGCGCCATGGCGCGCGTGAACCAGAGCTCGAGCTGGTCGCCATCACAGCGTTCCCCCATGATGCGAACCATGCGCGCGGCGACCACGGCGTTCGAAGGATCGCGCTGCCACGCGCGGAGGTATGATTCCTCGGCCAACGCATGCAGTTCGCGGAAGCGGCGCCATCCTGAACCCGTAACTGTGAATGCATAGCCGCCGCCACGCGCTCTCCACGCCTGCCCCAGATAGCGGTCGCCCGCGTAAAGTTCTCCGAGGGCGTTGTTCGCGGGCAGTGATTTCGACAGGATGGCCTGGACCAGTTCCGTTCCTGGTTCACGGCTGCCGTAGCGCCGGTCGTGAATGTTGATGAAGAAATCGCACATGCGCGTAAGGGCATCCGGTGGTGTGCCGAGGTCGCCCGCGACGGCACCCAGAAGCTGGCTTGCGGCATCGAGGAGTATGGTCGTGTTCTTTCCTTGCAGCGGTGTGAAGCCTCCGTGGGAGGGGATCTGTTTTCGCGCCGCTTGCAGGACGACGATCATCTTTGTTGCCGCCGGATAGTCTGTCGCGACGATCTTCTCCGCGGCGTGAGCGAGCAGTCCCCGGACCTCGGCTTCGCCCCCTTCCTCGGTCACCATCAGGGCCATGGCGTACGCGTGAAGAACGAGCGGATCGCGTGATCCCGCCTCGACCGCCTGGACATACAAGTCCCGGCGACGCTGTTCCATTTCGGGCTGATCCTTCTTCCAGTCCGCCGCTGTCAGCAGCAAGGCTGCTCGCGCCGCCTCGTCGGCACCCGCGACGTGGTGACCATAGGTGTCGTACGCCTCTGCGAAGATGCGGGCATACCACAAGGTGTTGGTGACAACGGGAACAGGTCCAACCCGTGCGACCACGTTTGAGAAGTGGCTGGCTTCAAGTGGCCACGTACCCTCGCCGCGCCATGGTCGGATCGATTCCGGTTCCCGCGGCGCAGCCCAAGCCACGGTCGCGATGACCCAAGAAGCCAGCAACGTTAGACGGAACAAGGAACACCTCCTTGGCGCATGAGCATGACGCAGGAAGTAAGAACGGACACGAACAAATATTTCCGTTCCTGCTCATTCTCGCAACCCATAGCCGAACCGTAGGTCGGTGGGTACTCTATGCTGATGAGGAAGAATAACGGCGTGCCGAATGGGACCACATGACGTTCCGTCGTCAGGCGCTGATCGCATGGCTCGCGGTGGCGCTATTGCCACGTCTCGATGGGGGTGAACCGACCAGTTGGTCCACCGGCGGGAAGTCGATTCTAATCCTGCCCGTGAGCTTCACGGATGCACCGGCGCCGGCTGGACCCGGAGAGGGGTGGAGCAACTTGATGACGAGCGTGAATGCCTATTACGTCTCGCAATCCTACAGCAATTTCTGGTTCAGCAATTTCGCCGTCGCGCCCGCGATCAACATGGGCGTGAATTCGACGAACTTCCGTCCGTATGTGGATTGGCGTACGTCGCCGTGGCTGCCCGCTGTTCATGCGAAGGCCAAGCTGGCGGGCTATGATCCCGATGCCTTCGATTTCGAAATCATCTACACGTACCTGACGAATGAAATATCCGGCGGAGGTGTGGAAGGCGGCGGGGTGGGCATGCATGGAGGTGAGGGCATCTGGCTCAACTACTCGAATGCGGCGTGGAAGATTTCTGCATCCACGCCCCACGAGATCGGACACAACCTCGGCGCTTTCCATTGCACGGGATTCTCCAGCTCGTCCCTCTTCTATCCCTCCAAGTCTGGCATCTGGGCGGATGAATACGGCGGCTACTTCGATCTCATGGGATCCGCATCGAGCTTCGGCGCGATCGCGCATTTCTGCGCGTACTACAAGAACTACCTTGGCTGGATGCCCGACAGCATGGTGGTCAAGCCATTGACCTCCGGCACCTATCGTATTCATGCCTTTGATCAGGGCGCTCTTACTGACGGCGACTTCTACGCGATGAAGGTCCAGCGCGACCAGGCCAACACGTTCTGGTTCGAGTTCCGGCAGGCCTACACGAACAACGTATGGTGCATGAACGGTCTCGAGGTCTATGGCGGCGGCGAGTGCGTCCTGTCGTCCGCGCGGGCACCGAAGCTGCTCGACATGACGCCGGGAAGCCACGGGCCGTACTACTCTTTGAGCACGGTGTCCGATGGCGTCGCGCCCGTCGCAGACGCGCCGCTGCTTCTCGGCCGCACCTTCTCCGACATCAACAAGGACATCCACGTCACGCCCGTGCGGTTTGGCGTTACGTCCCCGGAGTCGCTCGACGTCGTCGTCCGCTTCGGACCTTTCCCGGGCAACCAGGCCCCGGCCTTGTCGATTGCCGCTTCCACGCTCACGCCGGCGACGAATCAAGCCGTCACGTTTACCGCCACCGCGACGGATCCGGACGGCGACGAGTTGGCCTACTTCTGGGAATTCGACGACCCCGATGCGCCGTTCCGCTCGGGGATCAAACCCTTCGGCACCGGGATTGCGGATCCCGATGCAAGGCTGCGGACCACGGCCACGAATAGCTGGATGAGCAACGGCGTGTACCTCGTACGTTGCACGGCGACGGACATGAAGGGCGGACGCACCATCGCGGCGGCGAAGGTCACCGTCGGCACCGGAAGTGGACTTACCATCAGCGGCGTGGTGGCGGACGAGGCGGGCAATCCGATCGCGGGTGCCATCGTCAACAACTGGCGCGTCGGCTCGCCGCAGATTCAATTCGGCGCGACGAACTTCGTGGCCTCGGGCGAAACGTCATCCAACGGCGAATACATGATTCACGTTCGCCCCAACACGACCTACAAGCTCATGGCCCGCCACAACGGCAGGAATTTCATCTGCAACACGCCGGGCGGCTCGGAGACCGGCACGGTGAATGTCGTTGCGACGAGCTTCACGAATGTGACCTTCATCCGCACGAACGTGACATGCACGATCGGGGGCATCGTCTATCTCGCGGGCACCGGTCGCACATACAACCCCGCAACGGATGGACCGATGACGATTCACGACGGCAATCCCGCGCATGACGCGGTCGTGGCCTCGAACGGCTTCTGGCGAATGGCCGTTCCGCAGGGTCGCCTCAGCCTGACGTTTTCGAACCAGCCCGGCCACGTCCTTGAATACGGTTTCCCCAATCCGTACGAGGTCATGGACAGCTACACGAACCTCCACCTGCTGGTCGATATCACGGGGCAGGTCGCGTCGGTGGGTTTCGCTGCTGCGGGTGCTGTAGGCAACGACTCGGCTGGAACCGTCAGCATCCCGGTCGTCTTGACGCTCCCCAACGGTTACACCAACGCCACGTGGCCGCCCAGCCCGTGGATGGCTTGCGAGGTGAGCGCGGATGGCACGGCGGACTA
>CAZCZZ010000028.1:0-17479 GCA_964503335.1 uncultured Verrucomicrobiota bacterium | reverse complement strand
GCCGACACCGATCCCTTCAGCAGTGCCTCGCTCCTTCGCATCACCGATCTCCAGGTTCTTCCCGCCGGCGTGCGCATCGATTGGTCGGGCGGCACCAGCGCCTGGCAATTCATCGAATGTACACCCGAGATCACCAACACCTTCGCCCAGTGGACCACCATCTTCACCAACCCTCCACCAACACCGCTCAACTTCATAGCGACGGACACCAACACCGCCGCAGTGCGCCACTACCGCATCCGCGCAACTCGCTAGAGGGTGACCACTCTTTTCGTGTATTTCGTGCCTTTCGTGGGCAGATTCTTGTCGTATGAAAACAGGGATACTCGGGTTGGGGTTGATCGGTTCCGCGTGGGCGAAAAATCTTCAGTCGGATGGCGCGTTGACGGCATGTTGGAATCGTTCGCCCGGGAAAGAATTTCCTGAACTGCGCGGGACGCCGGACGCAGTTGCTTCCGTCGCCGATGTGCTGATCGTCGTGGTGACAGACCCTCCGGCGGTGGATGCCGTGCTGCGATCCATCAAGCTCACCGCGCGGCACACGGTCGTGCAATCGAGCACGATTGATCCGGCGAGCAGTAATCGGTTTTGCGAGTACGTTCGCGCGACGGGTGCACGGTATGTGGAAGCACCGTTTACGGGAAGCGGGCCGGCGGCGGCTCAGCGGAAGACGATTTTCTATCTGGGCGGACGTCTAGAAGACATCGCCGTAGTGGAGCCGGTGCTGGCTCGCATATCGCAGCTTCGCGTCCGCATCGGGGAACCTTCGCAGGCCGCCACGTTCAAGCTGTCGCAGAATATCGTCGCGGCCAATTACGCGCAGGCGTTGTGCGAGAGCTTGCAGTTGTCGCGATCGGCCGGCATTCCCGACCCTGTATTCTTTGACGCGCTGCGCCCCACCGTCGTTTGGAACGGGCTGGCCGCGCTGAAAGAACCCAAGCTCCGCACCGGCGACTTCTCGGCGCAATTCACCATCAAGAACATGCTGAAGGATATGCGTCTTGCGCTGGGCAAGGGTGACGCTTCGCTCCCGCTCACCCGCGCCGTGGAAACGCAATTGCAACGCGCCGTCGACGCCGGCCTCGCCGACGAAGACTACATCGCCGTCATCAAGCTTCTCCCGGGTCCGGCGCGCGGCGTCGATTGACAGGGAAAGACAAATTGATATAAGTTATCAATTTTACCGGGAGCTCTATGAAGCTGTTGCGCTATGCGGGAAATCCCATCCTGAAACCGGATCCGAAGCTGGCGTGGGAAGGGGCCTACACATGCAACCCTGGCGCGTGGTATGACGGGGAAAGGGTATCGCTCCTCTACCGGGCGGGGCCCGATACAGATGAGCACCCGATCTATTTCGGGCTGGCGACGAGCACGGACGGGTTTCGCTTCAGGCGGGCATCGCGCGTGCCGGTCTTTGGACCAAGCGCCGATGGCTTTGATGCGGGGTGCGTGGAGGATGCGCGGATCGTTCGCTTCGGCGATGACTACATGGTGACCTATGCCACGAGGGCATTTCCGCCGGGAGCCTATTGGCGCAAGACGATTCCCCTGAATGCGTTCAACCCGCCGATTTCGGCGGACGCCCCGATCGCCGCGCGCTCCAATCTCACCCGGTCCGGACTGGCCCTGACGCGCGACTTTCGCACCTGGCTCCGAATGGGTCCGATCACGGATGCGACCGTGGACGACCGTGATGTCATCCTTTTCCCGGAGAAGATCGGGGGGAAGTTCATGATGCTTCACCGCCCTGCCGAGTGGGTGGGAAACGGTCATGGTTGCCGGGAGCCATCCATCTGGATCGCATCCAGCCCCGACCTGCTTGACTGGAAGGATCATCGGCTGCTCGCGACCCCGGCTTACGCATGGGAGGAAATGAAGATCGGGGGAGGCACGCCTCCGCTTCGCACGTCGCGCGGGTGGCTCGTCCTTTACCATGGCGTGGACCGCAAGCGCGTTTACCGAACCGGCGCGATGTTGCTCGACCTGAAGGATCCAACCCGCATCCTGGCACGGCTGCCTGAGCCGGTGCTGGAACCGGAGATGCCGTATGAGCGGGATGGCATCGTTCCCAACGTGGTGTTCCCCACGGGCAACATCGTCATGGGGGATCGCCTGATGGTGTATTATGGAGGTGCCGACAAGGTGTGCTGCGTGGCGACGGCTTCGGTCCGCGCCCTGCTGGCCCATCTGCTCCGGCACCCGTGGAAAGCGAAGCGCAGGGCTTGAGTCCCCCGCGCGTGGCAAACGACAGGTGTCACATGGAGTTGCGCCGAGCAAACAGGGCCGGGGGTTCACGCGAGGGCTTCACGCTTATTGAGCTGCTCGTGGTCATCGCGATCATCGGAATCCTGGCGGGTCTCCTGCTGCCGGCCGTGGGCAGTGCGCGCGAGCGTTCCCGGCAGGCGGGTTGCGGATCGAATCTCCGCCAGCTCGGCATCGTCCTCCAGCTCTACGCCGACGAGCACGGCGAGAAGCTGCCGCCCGTCTTCCATGCCGGCCAGACATGGGACCAGCATCTGTCGGCCTATCTATCCGGTGGCGTCGGCGTCTTCCGTTGCCCCAGCGATCTGGTTCAACCTGTAGATCCCGCGGACAAGCCCAGAAGTTACGCGGTCAACGGAGGGCACGGCTACTTTGCGGGCCGCTCCTATCCTTTCGGCAGCTACGGCAACGACGATTCGGCGAAGCTGGCCCGCTTGGAGTCGAGCGCGGGCAACCTGTTCCTGATTGGCGAGCGGCCGGGCGAATCACCGGCAAGCCGGGGCATCGTGGGGCGGAGTGATTTCAGTGGCCTCGACCAGATACCCGGGTCGCTCCATCGCGATGGCGGCAATTACCTGATGAGCGACTTCTCGGTCGCGTTCCACCTCCTGCAGGACGCGATGCTGAGCGGCACATCGGACCACTGGTACCTGCCGGATTCGTGACGCTGCTAGGCGTCGCGCCAGAGCTCTCGGGCCTCGATGAGGCGGTCCCTGCAGTATTGCAGCGGTACCAGTCCGTAGTCACGCGTCGGCTCGACCGAGGACGCCTCTGCATAGTCATTCCACGTGATCACCTGGACCAGGGGCGCGGGGCGGCGGCATGCGGGATCCCCGCGGCTCCATGACCGGAGATAGTCCATGTAAGCCTGCCACGTCAGCGCCAGCGTGTTGCCTCGTGACGTTTCCCGGCAGATCACGCGGGGCCGGACGCGCGGATTCTCCCGCTCCTTGTTCCACGCCCAGGAGACCAGCTGGTCATCGAAGCCAGGCCATACCCCGCCCATCAGGTACCCCTCGTCCGCATCGCCGCAAGCCCGGTAGAATGAACGCAGCCAATCCTCTCCCGCGTTGTCCGGATCGTTCCACGTGTAGGGCGATTCCCGGGAGATCGCGCCGTCGTCCGGTCGCACCCACGGGTATGCACCGCACTCGCCAGCACCGGGTGCACTGTTCATCCAGAGCAGGTCTGCGCCGCGGGCGCCAAAGACGTGGTCGAGCGCGGCCAGCCAGACCGGGGCATTGTTCTCGTAGGGAAAGACCGAGAACACGGGGCGGCCATCGCGGAGCAGGTATCCGTCGCGCAGGAGATGGTCACGGACGTAGGCGATATCCTCCTCAAGCGGGACAGGAACCCTGCCCTCGGTGGGCCAGCCCATCTGGGAATCCAGCGAGAAGAAATACGAGAACACCCTTTCGGGGTGCAGGCTCCGCCACGCTGCAAAGGTTTTCAACCAGTGAAGGGTCAGGAGGTTCTCCACGGAATGTTTGCCATACCAGTTGATCGCGAAGGCGCGGAAGCCATGGGTGTACGCCGTGTCGAGCTGCCATGCGATGATGGCAGGATCGCGAGAATCATAGCAGCCGTGAAGCGGCATATGCAGGTGAGTCCGCCGGTAACCCGACCGCTCATCGCGCCAGTGACGGTTCGCTTCCGGCGCCGGGTGGGGAGAGGGGTGCGCGGCGTCTTCCGGCATCGGGAAATCGTCGCCTCGCACGGTATACCAGGGAAGGAAGTGGCCCGCCATGATGGGAAGTTCCATCGGGGTCCCTGCACCACCCTGCGTGCTGAAAACACCGGGACTCGGGCGTGGCTTCTGTTTCGCGGATTCCATCGGGCGAGGGCGATGATCAGGAAATTGATTACACTTGTCAATTGTCACAACCCGGACGCATTGGTATGGTTTCCGGATGATGCATCGACCGGGCTGGGCTAGGTCCATGGCGGTGGCCGCGACGCTGCTCGGGGCGGGGGCGGACGCAGTCCCGGATGAGGCCGCGGGGCCCCGCGTCCTGGCGCACTACATGCCCTGGTTCCGCGCCGAACCGCAGCCCGATGGAACGATGGCCTGGGATCACTGGCAGTGGTTCGGCAAGGGTACGAAGCACGATCCTTCTTCGATCCGGCCGGATGGACGGCGCGATATCGCTTCGGTATACGACCCCTTGATCGGTCCCTACGATGGCCGCGATCCCGACGTCCTCGAATACCACTTCCTCTCGGCCCGCGCGGCGGGAATCGAAGGCTTTATTGCGGATTGGTACGGGCCGGGCGTTTATACCGACGAGGTCTTCGCGCGGATGCTTCCAGTCGCGGAGGCGCAGGGGATGAAGGTTGCGGTGTGCCTTGAGGAGAAGTCCTTCTATCCCGACTATGCTCCGGTCGCGACCCGTGAGGAAGCCGTGGACGAGATGGTCCGCCAGGTGCGGTACGTACTCGACCGCTATGCCGGGAGTCCCGCCTACTGGCATCACGGTGGCAAGCCTGTCCTGCTCATGTTCCGGAACCACAAGGAAGGCCGCCTCGGGCGGCACGTTCTCCGGCCCGATGAGCTGAAGCGCGCGATCGCGATGGTGGGCCGAGCCTTCCAGCTCGTGCCCGGCCATGCGGACGCGGAGTACGTTGATGCCGCCCGGGCAACCTTCTCATGGCTGGCTGAAACGAACGACCTCGCAGCGTACTACGCTTCGGCGCAGGAGCTGGAGCGACTGGGCCGGATCGACCTGTGGATGGCGTCGGTGAATCCGGGCTTCGACGACTCGGGTGTATGGGGCTGGGGAAACGGTCCCCGGCTCGTCGAGCGGCGCGGGTTCAGCGAATACCTGCGCTATTGGGAAGCTGTCCGGCAGCACAAGCCCGCCGTGGTCCAGGTCGTTACGTGGAACGATTTCGGTGAAGGCACGACGATCGAGCCCGCGCACCCGTATGGCTTCGACTACCTGGATGTGACCGAGCAGCAGGTCGAAGCTTTCACGGGGCGCCGGGCCGACCTCAGGGACAACGCATGGCCGTACCGGATCTATCGTCTCCGCCGCGCCCTCGCGGATGTGGAGGACCAGGCCCGGCGCGACGCGTCGCGCGCCGCCCTGGACGCCTTTGTCGAGGGTATGCGTGAAGGAAGGCGCTTCCTGATGAACTGGAAGCTGCGACGGTTGGAACAAAAACTGAACGTGGAGGGATCACCATGAAGCTCTTCTTCTGTTGTGCAGTTGTCTCGTTGGCGGGATTCGTGTGCGAAGCGAAGCCGGTGAACCTGTTCCTGGCGTCGGCAGAGCCTGTCGAAACGTGGGGGTGGGGGGAGGCGCGTGTGGACCGTACGGGCGATGCGCTCACGATAAAACCCCTGAACGCTGCGGCTACCCACGGCGACGTCTTTGTGGACCAGCGTTTCCCCGTGCTACCCGGCGCGGAGATCGTTCTCGATGTCGTGTCGGTGCTGAAGGGCGTCTATACGCTGCAGGTGCTCGGGTTCAATGGTGACACCCTCGTGTCCAGCGGGGAGCCGGTAAAGGATTCCGTAGCGGTCGGAGAGCGGGTGATCAAGCTGGATGCGCTGGGCTTGAAACCTGAGGTGAACTCCATCCTGTTCAAGGTCTGGGTCGCTCACGGGCCGGGGGTGGCGCTCGTGCTTCGGGACCTCGCGTATCGACTTCCCGATACGAAAGGGCTCCTTCTGCACGATCTTCCTGTCGGGGAACCGACCCAGTGGTTTGCGGAGGACGTTGCGCTCACCGCGGACAGCGATGGCCTTACGGCCACGCTGGCTGACGGGAAGAGCTTTGGCGCCTTTACGACCGCCGCGCTTGTTCCGCGCGAGCAAGCCTCACACGTTCTGGTTCAGGTCGGCCAGGTGGTGAATGCGAACCTTGTGGTGCAGGGCATGGCGTTTGATGAGGCGGGTCGCTATCTCAATGGCGTGGAGGCCGGTCGCACGTTCGCCACGGGTTGGCACGCATTTCCACTTCGCGCCGAAACCTGGCCGGAAGGAACGGTGAAGATCCAGCCGAAGATCTGGATCGAAGGGACTGCAGGAGCATCGGCCACCCTGGGTCGCGTCCTCATCCTGTCCCAACCTTGACTCGTCATGGGACGGCGCGGCCTCGCGCCCGTGCCGCGCCGCATCAGCGCTTGCGCCCGGACTTCGTGGACGGACGCGCCGCCGGGGGCGGCTTGACGGATTCCCGCTCGATGAGGTGGCTCGCGAACATGTGATGGAAGGTCTCGTCACCATCTTCGATGGCGTCGAGTAGTCCCGATATGGCCGTCTCCGCAATGATGTCGAGGGGCTGCTTGATCGTCGTCATGGGAGGCGAGAGATTCTGGCTCACGCCTTCATGCTCAAGTCCCACCACGGACATATCCTGCGGGATGCGGATGCGGTGCAGTTGCTGGAGGCTGCCGATAAGATCGAGGCCTGCGTTGTCCGTGAAATTGACCAGGGCCGTGCAGCCGTGCTGGATGATCCGGAGCGCCGCCTCGTCGAGTGCCACGTCCGCGGCCGAGATGACCAGTTGGTCGTCGTCTTTCCCCGTGGCTTTTCGCATGACGGACCTGTAGCCCGCCAGCCGATGCTCGGCGGACCAGCCGCGATCCTCGTCCACGATGAGTGCGATGCGCCTATGCCCTTGGGCCACCAGATGCTGCGTCGCCTTGCGCGCCTCCTGGCGGTGATCGGAACACACGGTGCTCCACGCTTCCCGCCCTTCGACCTCTTTGTTGACCAGGACCACGGGGATGTCGGGCAGGCGGTCCAGGCAGCCCAGCTCCAGGCTGGTCAGGCCAAGCTCGATTGCCCCGTCCACCGACCGCTGAACAGCGATATCGACATTCTCCGCGGGGATGAAGTCGATGGCGTAACCCCGCCGCGCCGCCGCCCCGATCATGCGCATCAGCAGGTGGGACTTGTAGTGACCTCCGTGGAGGCGGTCGAGATGGCCGATGATGACGGCCAGTCTCCGCGGCTTGGCCACCAGCTTGGGCGAGAATCCCACCACGCGCGCGGCCTCGATCACGCGGGCCCTCATCCGCTTGCTCACGTGCGGGTAATCGTTCAGCACCCGGGACACGGTGACAATGGAGACGTCGGCCTGGCGGGCCACGTCGTAGATCGTGGACACACGATCCGGGGCGGGTTGGGATGATTTTCGCATAAGTTCTCGCTCGAAAGCCCCCGGAACATGGCACGGCCGGGGCGGACTGCGCAAGGGCAACCGCGCGGGTTTCATTTGACGAAAACCAAACAGGAATCTAGTATTTGATAAGTGTTATCAACACATGAGGTTTGCCATGAACAAGCTGATTGCACGCGTTCTCGTCCTTTTGGCCTTCGCCATGCCGCTCCGCGCGGACCTCATCGACACCCTCGACACCACGGCCAACTTCTTCAACAGCTTTGGCGGCACGGTCGCCTCCAACAACTTGGACGGAACCGTGTCGCTGTTCCGCACCGTGGCAAACCAGGATGCAGGGATTGACTGGCGCAACGGCGCCTCCAACCTGAGCATTCTCGACGAGCAGGAGTTGACAGTTGTTCCGGTGGGGCAGGTGAGCGGAGGGTTCTGGAGCGCCAACATCCTGTTCTTCAGCAACGCGACCTTCGTGGCCGAGCAGAACTGGATCTCCGACACCAACCTGTCCGATGTCCGCGCCACAAACATTGCGGCGTTTGCCGATTCCGCGGGTGTCGGCGCTGCCAACGTGACGGACTACTATGTCCGCTTCCGCATCCAGCCATTCGATCAACAGGACGTCGGGTTCACCTTCACCACGATCAGCGCTGTGCCGGAGCCCGGCCTGGGAATCCTCTTCCTGCTGGGTGGCTCCCTGCTGATGGCGCGCCGGCAGCGTCGGCCCGCGTAGTTCGTCGCAGTCGATGCAAGGTGCGGGCTAGGCGTCTTCCGCTCGTGGATGGACCGCGCACGCGGCCCGGAATTGCGGCGAGGTGCGTTTTCGGATGCTGCGGAGCAGCAGGCAGCCCGACAGAATCAGCACAACGGTTCCCGGTTCGGGGGCTACACCAATCTCGAGCGAATCAAAGCGGACGGTCTGCGATCCGTCCCCCGTGAAGACATAGACCTTCGGGGCGATGTACCGCGTGGCGGGGTCGAAGGCGAAGGAACCCAACCCGATGACCACTTCACCCGTTTGTGCGGTTTGCGGAATGATGTCAAATGTTGTGCTCAGGTAGTTGGACGACGCGCCGAATAGATCCATGGCGATCATGTAGCTGGTCGAATACGTCACGCTGTCCACATCCAGCGAAAGCCGGTAGGAGAACGCGTGCGCCGGATCGTAGGCGGAAAGAGTGCTGGCTGACGGAACCGGAATGAAGACCGAGAAGGAGTTCGCCGCGTTCACGTAGAAGAGCCCCAGCGAGCCATCGGACGTAATCGTGGACCCCCCCCCGCTGTCGAGGGACACCGCCCACTCGCTCACGTCGGAGAAATTCTCCATGTACAGGACGGCAGCGCCAGCTGCAGGTGTCCACGCCAGGCCTGCAAGGCCGATCCATGCGGACAGCATGAAGCCCTGACAAATGGACAATCCATCCCTCATAAAGGAGACATATAGCCAAAATTGATAAATCTAGTCAATTGTCATCTTGCGACGCTTCCGGGGCTGGGCGGGGTTTGGGTTTGAGGGGCGACATGGGCGGGCGTAGACTCCCGGCTATGCATGGACATGAGCTTGCCGGGTAGCGTTATCGAAGAAGATGATGTCATGAACACCTCCTTTCGCTCCCTCCCGCTCGGGCCGTGAAACGATGAACCGCAAGGGTCAGGCTCTTGTCGCCGCTCAATTCATGCTGATCGTTCTGGTCATCGCGGGTGGTCCGTGGTTACCGCGCGGTGTGGTGGGCCGGATGCTGGCGGGCATTGGCGCGGTCGGGGGAATCTGGGCGATCCTTGTGATGAGGCAAAGCCGACTGCGCGTGTTTCCGGATGTGGCGGAAGGAGCACACCTTGTTGAAGCCGGACCCTATCGTTGGATCCGCCACCCGATGTACTCATCCGGACTGCTCATCATGCTCGGATTCGTGATCGACCAACCGTCGCCATTGCGCATCATAGCGTGGCTCGGCCTTGCCGTTGTCCTGCTCGCCAAGATGCGGCTGGAAGAACAGTATCTGCGCGCGGCGTTTCCGGACTACGCCGCGTACGAGGCTCGAACATGGCGACTCATCCCGGGTGTGTTTTGAGGAATATTTTATGGGGAAAGAATTTATCCTTCGCGGCGAGACGATTGACCTCTTCAAGCTGCTCAAGGCGGCGGGCATGTGCGATTCAGGCGCCGATGCCAAACAAGTGATTGAGCACGGACTCGTGCAGGTGAATGGTGTCACCGAAACCCGGAAAGCCTGCACGATCAGGGCGGGGCAGGTGGTCACCTATCACGGCGAGAGCATTACGGTCCGGTCGGCTCGTTCGTAATCGTAATCATCCAATCATCCAAACCGGTCCGGATTCCGATGAGCCGAAGATTATGAGTAAGATTATGATTATGATAAATGGCTACGTATCCACCATCCGGACCGTATTCACCGGCACAGCCAGCCTTCTCAGCACATCGCGGCGCGCCTTGAACGTGTTCACCGACTTGTCCACGCGGTACGCGACGTATTCGCAGTGGGTCCGTTTGAACTCCACGGTCGAGTAGCCCCAGTCTTGGCCGTTGAAGAACGCGATGTGCGGATTCAGGCCTCGGACAGCGTCGACGAGGAAATTCTCCGGAGGGTTTCTGACGCCGATCTGCTGCGCGATATTGGATGACGTGACTGCGGGGGTCATGAGCTCGACTCCCACGACGTTTGTTGGGTTTGTGTTGTCGCGGTCGCCGTAGTCGATCTTCACATACGATGCGATATAGGTGTGAAGGTCGCCTGTGAGGACGACGAGGTTATTCAACCCCGCATTCCGGAGCGTCTGCAGGATGTAATCCCGCTCGGCATAGAACCCGTCCCATGCGTCCACATTGGCGATGATCTGGTTTGAACCGGCAGGTCCGACGGTCAGCGCACCGACGAAGACCTCGTTGCCCCATACTTTCCAAAGCGCCGTGGACGCCGTCATGTTGTCCACAAACCAGTTGCGTTGTGCTCCGCCAAGCATCGACGCCGCGGGGGAGCGTCGCTCGTCGCAATCGCGCGTGAACAGGCGACCGGCTTCCCCGCCTTCGCCGCACGGGTGCGGCGTGCGGTACGTGCGTTCGTCGGTCATGACGAGGTCCACGAGGTTGCCGAACTGGAAGCGACGGAAGATCGACAACGCATCGTGCGGATGCGCAGCCAGCGGGTTGAAGGCGGGGCGGGCGGGAACATATTCCGACCACGCGCGCTGCGCATCGAACTTGAGCTGGCGGAGCCGGACCGGGTCGTCGCGAAAGGGATGATTCGGCGCGCCGAGCGAATCGTTCTCGTAGTCCCAGAAACAATCGTTCGCCGTCTCGTGATCATCCCAGATCACAATCCAGGTGTGATACTCCATCGCGAGCTGATGCAATGGATCGGACCGGTACGTCCGATAGAGAGTTCGGAAATCGTCGAGGGTGGACGCCCGCGACTGGCCGGACGGGAGGTCGACGCGACGACCCGGATACGCGCTACCACCGCCGGACTCATAGATGAAGTCACCAAGGTGAACGACGAAGTCGATGGAAGAGTCCTTCGCGATGTGCGCAAACGCTCCGTAGTACCCGTTCAGATAGTCCTGACACGTCACCACTCCGAACTTCACTTTCTCAATAGGTGCGCCCGGCGGCGGCAACGTGCGGCATCGTCCCGTCCTGCTCGCTATGCCGTTGTAGATGAATCGGTAGTAGTACACGCCGCCGGGCTGAAGGTTTCCGTCGAGATCCACCTTCACCGTGAAATCGGACGCAGGACCAATCACGGATCCTTCGACGAGGCCATGGAACACGATGCGACGGAACGAAGGGTCGCGTGAAACTTGAAAGGCCAGCGTCCGGTCGGCCCGCCAGATTCGTTCGCTCAGCCGCGTCCAGAGAATCACGCCGGTCGGCGTTGGATCACCCGACGCCACGGAAATCGGGAAGGCGAGGGTGGAGGGTAGAAAGCGCCGGATCGCAAAGGGACCTGTCGTTGCGGCCTCGCTAGAGGAGACCGCCAGAAAGGGAGTCAGAAGTCCGGCACCCGCGCCGACCAGGAACTCACGGCGAGTGATGTTCATGACGGGATGATATAGGACAGATAGGTCCAATAGGACCTATTTCTTCAATGCCGGAAGTGGCGCATTCCCGTGAAAGCCATGGCGATGCCGTATTTGTCGCAGGTTGAGATGACTTCCTCGTCCTTGCGGGAGCCGCCGGGCTGGACGATGTAGCGGATGCCGGCTTCGGCGGCGTAGTCGATGTTGTCGGAGAAGGGGAAGAAGGCGTCCGACACGAGGACACATTCCTGAATCACGGTGTCGCGGAACTCCTTCGGCGAGCGGCCGTACTCCTTCTGCGACTTGAACAGCAGGTCGATGTTCTCCTCGGCCTTCGGCACGGCGAGCTTGCGGAGCGAGTCCACGCGGTTCGGCTGTCCGGCGCCCATGCCGAGCAACATGAAATAGCCGGGCGCATGCTCGCGCACGATGACGATCGCGTTCGACTTCACGAATTTGCAGACCTTGATGCCGAACTCCGCGAGCGGCTTCTTCTCCTCGGGGAACAGCGTCGTGGTCGGGGTCATCCAATGCGCGGACACACCGACGTCTCGATCCTGCACGAGAAGGCCGCCGTTGATTTGTCGCAACTCACGCCCCGGCTGCGCCGTCGCGAGGGGCTTGTCCAGTTTCAGGAGTCGGAGCTGCTTGCTCTTCGCGCGGAGGAACTCCAGCGCGTCGGGGGCATAGTCCGGCGCGATGAGCACTTCGATGAATCGATCCTGTGTCAGCTTGGCCGTCGCAAGATCGACCGTCGTGGTGACGGCGATGACGCTACCGAAGGCCGACACGACGTCGCCCGCCCACGCCTTCTCAAACGCCTCGGCGAGGGTGCGTCCCGTGGCGAGGCCGCAGGGGTTGTTGTGTTTGATGATGGAGACCGCAGGAGTGCCGAACAACTCGCGCACGGCTTCAAGCGCTGCGTCGGCATCGACGTAGTTGTTATAGGACATCTCCTTCCCGTGCAGGATCTCGGCATGGGCGACGCAGGCTTCCACCGCGCGCGGGTCCTTGTAGAACACCGCTTCCTGGTGCGGGTTCTCGCCGTACCGCAGGGCGAGTCCGCTGCCGTACGCCGCGATGAACGGCTTCGGCGCGGTGCCGGTGTCGACATGGCGGGAGAGATAGTTCGCGATGGCCGCATCGTAGCGGGCCTGCTGCGCGTAGACTTTCTGAGCGAGTTCGAGGCGCAGGGCAAGTGTTGTGTTCCCGCTGCCTTCCTTCATCGATGCGATGACGCGCGCGTAGTCGCCGGGGTCGGTGACCACGGTGACGAACTTATGGTTCTTCGCCGCGGAGCGGAGCATCGTGGGGCCGCCAATGTCGATGTTCTCGATCGCGTCGGCGAACGTGACTTCGGACTTCGCGATCGTCGCTTCAAACGGGTAGAGGTTGACGCAGACTAGGTCGATCGGCTGCAGCTTGTGCTGCGACATTGTGGCCGTGTGTTCCTCGCTGTCGCGCAGGAAGAGCAATCCCGCATGCACATTCGGATGCAGCGTCTTGACGCGTCCATCCAGCATCTCGGGAAACCCCGTGAACTCGGACACATCCTTCACCCGAAGACCAGCGTCGCGGAGGGCTTTGGCAGTACCACCGGTGGAAAGAAGTTCGACCCCCATCCCCGCAAGGTCGCGGGCGAAGTCGATGACGCCGGTTTTGTCAGAAACACTAAGCAGGGCGCGCAGGATTTTCATAAGATTGTTTTTAACCACGGATGGACACGGATTAACACGGATTTGTCAGAGGACAATTCGCTCCCACTCCAGTTTTGATTTTGAGAAATTGATGATTAGGCCGACCTTCAGACCGGTAATTCGCAGATAGTTCATCATTCTCCCGCGTTCTAGATCGGTAATCGCGGGAATCACTTTCGTATCAACGATCACGGAGCCGAATGCAATCAAGTCGGGAATGTATTCACCCACAAGGACCGTTTTGTATAAGACGGGGTAATTCGGCTGCTGCAGATATGGGATGTTTCGGAGGCCAAATTCGACAACAAGAGACCTCTCATAAGGTTTTTCGTGAAGCCCGTGTCCCAGTGTATTTAATACCTCCATCGACGCACCGATGATGGCGTGCGTCATCTCCCGATGCACAAGTTTGGATTCAGACGTTGTATCCGTGTTCATCCGTGTCCATTCGTGGTTAAACAAGTCTGGTGATTCCGGTTCCCTTTTCCACGTACCCGATGACCACCGGTTTCTCGCCGGCTGTTTTCAGCGCTGAGAGGGCCTTCGTGGTTTCTTCTTTGCGGACGGCGATGACCATGCCGATGCCCATGTTGAAGACGCGGTACATTTCCTCATTGGAGACGCTGCCGGCTTCCTGGATGAACTGGAAGATGGGGAGGGGAGTCCATGCGGACGTATCAACCACGGCGTTGACGTTCTTCGGCAGGATGCGCGGGATGTTGTCCTCGAAGCCGCCGCCGGTGATGTGGGCCATGCCGCGGACCTTTACCTTTTTCATCAAGGCCAGCACAGGTTTGAGATAGCTCCGGTGCGGTGCGAGCAGCACATCGGCCACGGTTTGCTTCGTGCCCGGGAAAATGTCGTCCACTTCAAGCTGAGCCTTGCGGAAGACCACCGCGCGGGCGAGGGAGTAGCCGTTGGTGTGCAGGCCGGATGACGGCAGGCCGATGAGTACATCGCCTTTCTTCACATCCTTGCCGGTGATCAGGTCCTTCTTGCGCACCGTACCGACAATCGTGCCGACGAGATCGTATTCACCTTCCGGATACAGGTCGGGCAGCTCCGCCGTCTCGCCGCCGATCAACGCACAATCGTTCTCGCGACAGGCCTTGCAGAGTCCGTCGATCAACTGCGCCATCGTCCCCTGGTCGATCTTCGACATGCCGATGTAGTCGAGAAAGAACAACGGCCGCGCGCCCTGGACCAGAATGTCGTTCACACAATGGTTCACGATATCCTGTCCGACGGTATCATGCCGCCGCGCCCGCACGGCGACCTTGAGCTTCGTGCCCACACCATCTGCACTGCTGACTAATAGCGAATCCTTGCCCGGCGATTTGAACAAACCACCAAACGACCCCCAATCACCGACAACGCCGGCGGTGTGGGTCTTCTTGATTTGCTTCTTCGCGCGTTCGAGCGCGGTCATCTTTGCATCAATATCGACGCCTGCGGCGCCATAAGCCGAAACGGATGATTTCATTTTGTTAACCACGAATGGACACGAATGAACACCAATTCGCGAAAATTGGCGTAAATTCGCGGTTGTTAAAGTCCCACTGCTTTGAAGGTTCTGTTTACGTCGCGGAAATGGGTTTTTACGTCGAAGACCTTGTCCAGGTCTTTTGCGGTCACATGCTTTTGGATGTCGGGATCGATGGACAGAAGTTCCTTCAACTGTTCACCGGTTTCCCACGCGCGGAGGGCGTTCCGTTGGACGACGCGGTAGGCCACCTCGCGAGAGATGCCCTTTTCGGTGAGCATGAGCAGGACCTGTTGGGAATGAATGAGGCCGCGCGTGAGTTCCAGGTTCCGCTTCATGTTGCGCGGGTACACGTTCAGCGTGCGGACGACGAACTCCATCTTGTGGAGCATGTAGTCGAGGGCGATGGTTGCGTCGGGCAGCACGACGCGTTCGGCGGATGAATGCGAAATATCGCGTTCGTGCCACAGGGCGACGTTTTCCATGCCGACCTGCGCGTAACCGCGCAGCAACCGGGCCATGCCGCAGAGGCGCTCGCCGAGGATCGGGTTCTTCTTATGCGGCATCGCCGACGAGCCCTTCTGGTTCTCGGAGAAGTATTCCTCGACCTCGCGGACTTCGGTGCGCTGCAGGTGACGGAACTCGGTGGCCCAGCGGTCGATGGAGCAGCCCACCAGCGCGATGGCCGACAGGTACTCGGCATGGATGTCGCGCTGCAGGATCTGCGTCGAGATCGCCGCGGGTTTGAGCTTCAGCTTCTTGCAGACGTAGGATTCGACAAAGGGATCCAGGTGCGCGTGTGTGCCGACCGCGCCGGAGAGTTGTCCAACCCGCGCCACTTCGCGCGCGGCTTCGAGGCGTTGCAGGGCGCGGCCGAACTCGTCGTACATCAGCGCCATCTTCAGGCCGAACGTGATTGGTTCGGCGTGAATGCCGTGGGAGCGACCAATCATCGGCGTGAACTTGTACTTGCGTGCCTTCGCCGCCGCGGCCTTGCGAACGGCCTTCACGCCATCGATCAGCAGATCGATCGCCTGGACCATCTGGACCGCCAGCGCGGTGTCGATGACATCGGAACTGGTCAGGCCTTTGTGAATGAAGCGGGAGGACGGGCCGACGTGCTCAGCGACGCTCGTCAGGAAGGCAATGACGTCGTGGTTGACCTCGCGCTCGATCGCGTCGATGCGCTTTACGTCGAAACCCGCCTTCTTCTGGATGCGCTTGAGATCGGCTGCGGGAATGACCCCGAGGCGATGCTGCGCTTCACAAGCCAGCACCTCGATATCCAGCCAGATGCGGAACTTGTTCTCGTCGGTCCAAATCGCCCCCATTTCGGGGCGCGTATATCTCGAAATCATGAAGGTGCTCCAAACTCGTGAAGCAACCGAAGGTAGTGAATGGGGATGGGGATTGGAAACAGCAAAAAAAGTGGGTGCGGTTTCGTCCGATATGCTACATCCCTCCGCCCATGGGCCAGACCCTTGCCATCCTGATTGTTACGCAGATGCTGTATACCGCCGGCGATTTTATGGGGCGGTACTATATGCGGCAGGGCTTCCAATGGTCGCATTTCCTGAGCTGGTGGTTTCTTGGCTACATGGTCATTCGCCAGATCGCGACGTTCCTGCAGCTCTACATCTTCGCCCAGATCCCGCTCGGCAAAACCATGGCCCTCTTCGGCGCCACGTCCATCATCATGAGCAACGCCCTCGGGTTCCTCTTCCTGAAAGAGATGCTCTCCCCCGCCGCCTACATCGGCGTCGGCCTGTCCGTCGTCGCCATCATGGTGTTGGCGTTTTCGAAGTGAGGGAAGTCAGGCTGTAGGCTGTAGGATGGCTTAGGCTGTGGGAAGAGCCGAGGGGCCTTCCGATCTGAATCGGCCTTTAGCCTACAGTCTACTCAGCCTAAAACCTGCCGCAGAAACTCCACGACGCGTTTTTCCAGCCAGTGGTCCCTTGAGATGAAGCCGAGGTGGCCGCCGGAGTCCGGCATCTCCAGCGTGAGGTGCGGGTTCTCGCGGGCGAGTTCGATGGGATAGCAGCTTGGGCCCATGAACGGGTCGTTCTTCGCGCTGATCAGCAGGCTGGGGACGCGGACGTTGTGGAGCAGGTGTTTGCTGCTGACGAAGTGGTAGAAGTTGTCGACGGTTTCCAGGCCGAAGTCGGGCACGGTGTAGCGGGCGTCGTATTCTTCAAGCGAATGGATCTGCTCGTAGCCTTCATCGGTGATACTGCCGGGGCGCGCTATCATCTTGGTGCGGATTCTCTTACGGAAGGCGCGGAGGAAAAGTTTCGCGTAGAGGCTGCTGAATGGGCGATGCAAGGCGCGGGCGCAGTCGGCGACATCGACGGGTGTGGAGATGGCGACGGCTGCGCGAATTTCCTTCGGCACGTCGGTTCCCCGGAAGCCGAGATAGTTCAGCGTCAGATTCCCGCCGAGGCTGAAGCCGACGAGATCGATGTGCTTGTAGCCTCGCGCGAGCGCGGTGCGCACGACGGCGTGCAAATCGCCGGTCAGACCGCCGTGATAGAAGTGCTTCTTGCGATTCGGTTCGCCGCCGCAGCTTCTGTAGTTCCACACCAGCACATCCCAGCCCGCGCGATTCAACGCAAGCACCACGCGCCGGACATACGCCGCGCGCGCTTCGCTTTCCATGCCGTAGGAGAGAATGGCGAGGCGATCCCGTGAAGCGGCCGACCAATCAAGATCCAGGAAATCGCCGTCCAGCGTCTCAATCCGCTCCCGCACATACGCCACGTGAGGAGCATGGGCCGTCAGCGCAGAAACCAACGTCTGCACATGCCCGTTCCCCGCCCACCACGGAGCGACATAGGTTGATTGTTCGAGAACAGGCATGGCGGGAATCTACTGCA
>CAZCZZ010000027.1:13921-50879 GCA_964503335.1 uncultured Verrucomicrobiota bacterium | reverse complement strand
GATGCGAGATTTGAAATTTGAGTCCGAGTAAACGCGATCTTCTCTGCGTCCGTTCGACTTGGCTCACGGCAAGGCTCTGCGGTTAATTCTTTCCGGCGAGTTGGCCGCAGGCGGCGGCGATATCGTTTCCGAGCGAATAGCGCAGGGTGACTTTGAAGCCTTCTTTGCGCAGGGCGGCGCCGAAGGCTTCGCGGGCTTGTTTCGTGACGGGTTCAAACTCGGCGCCGGGGTGCGGGTTGAATTGGATGAGGTTGATGTGGACGTTGACGCCGCGGAGGAGGTCGATCAGGGCGGCGAGGTCTTCGGGGCCATCGTTCACGCCTTTGAGCATCAGGTACTCGACCATGAAGTTGCCGTGTTTTCCAACGATTGGAAAAATCGCGCGGAGCTTTTCCAAGGATTGGGATTTTCCCGACGGCATCAGCTCACGCCGCACATCCTGTCGCGCGCTGTGCAGGCTGAGCGCGATACGGATGTCCGGGAAGCGCTCGACGAACCGCACCATCGCCGCGGCCATGCCGACGGTGGACACGAGAAGGTGTCGCTCGGCGAAATAGCATCCTTTCGCATCGCGCAGCACCTCCAACGCCTCGTACACCGCCTTCTCATTATGGAACGGCTCGCCCATGCCCATGAACACGACATTCCTCAGCGCCCTGCCCTCTTCGCGCAGGATCCGCATGGCGAGAATGACCTGGTCGAGGATCTCGTGCGTGGTCAGGTTCCGCATCAATCCCATCTTCCCCGTCGCACAGAACGCGCAGGCGGCGGCGCAGCCGACCTGCGATGAAATGCAGAGGCTCGTGCGACCCGACGTGATGCGCAGGATCACAGTCTCGAGCCGGAAACCCTCGTGCGTCTTGAACACGAGCTTCGTCGCACCATCGATCCCCGAGTCATACTTCTCCGCCAGCGTGAGCTGGTGGAACTTCACGTGCGACGCGAAGACGGTGCGACCCGGCTCGGGCAGCGCTTGAAGGCAGTCGTCGAGCGGGCGGCCCTTCTTGAGGAAGGCGATGTAGAATCGCTTGAGGGCGTGATCGTGGATGCCGTTCTTGCGGCAGAACGCGGTCACGGCATCCAGATCGTAGACGGAAAGCATGAAGAGAGTTTTAACCACGAATTGACACGAATGTACACGAATTGAAGATTCAGAAACTCCTCTCTCCGGACATTCGTGTCTATTCGTGTTCAATCGTGGTTAAAGCCGACTCTTTCTTGTCCAATTGCTGGGGTTTCTGCTACATTTCGGCCCCGGAGGGCGGGAATGTGAGGACGCTTTCGGCGGCTTTGGCTGCGGTCATTCTTTCCGCGTGGGGTGCGCAGGCAGGCACCGGGTTTGTCATCCTGAACGATACGACGATTTCGACGACGTGGTCCGGCGACGTGCAGATCGGCGATTTCTCCAGCCCGGCGCTTACCAACCGTCCCTTGGTCACGATGGTGGCGGGCGGACGTATCACGGGCCGTGTCGACATCTATCAGGGCACGCTCCAGATGGAGGGCGGGCAGATCGATGGGAACGTCTACAACTACAGCTTCTTCAACATGAACGGCGGGACGCTCGGCCCGGTGTCGTTCGTGCAGAACAACTACCAGTTTACCCTCGATGGCGGGACCATTCCGAACGAGGTCATCGGCAACGGCCTCTCGAGCCAGATCGGGATCTACTCGGGATCGCTCAACGGCCTGGAGGTGAACAACGGGACCGCGACGGTGCGCACGGAAGTCGCGTCGTATATCCGGTCCACCAAGGGGCGGACGGACATCGAGTACGGCGGGCAGACCTTCCAGTACTATGCGGAGCAGACCTCCACGCAGCACATCCGGGGCGCGCTGGATTCCTCGAAGCTCATCCGGGCGGGCAACGCGGCGCACGTGTATTTCTACGGCGAGAACCTCGCCACGAACTTCGTGACCAACGGGGTGGTGATCGTCAACGTGACCTGCAACCAGTATCGCATCACGGGCACGCTGCAGGACGGCACAGACCTGCGTAATGTGTCGTACTACCTCCGGAACGGCGATTCACCCGTCGTGCACCTGATCACCACGAACGTGTTTCGTCCGTCCGTCGCGATCGACCCCACCGCGACCACCAACGTCGCCCTGTCCTGGCCCTTCCCGCCCCTCGGCTGGACCCTGCAGCGCGCGACGAACACCGCCGACCTCAGCAGCACGGGCGCGTGGAAGGATGTCTCCATCGGCGCCTCGCAGACCGGCCTCTTCAAATACGCCACCGTCCCCGCGACCAACGACTTCTCCCTCTACCGGCTCATTTCAAAGTAGCGCTGTAGGCCGCGTGACCTCACGCGGCGCGGGAGAGGAGTTTTTAACCACGAATGAACACGAATGGACGCGAATTGAAGATCGAGCGAACGCCTCTCCTTCTCTCTGAACATTCGTGTCTATTCGTGTTCATTCGTGGTTACTTTTTCGGTTCATGGGCCAGGAGGTCGTAGAGTTTTTTGTAGTACCCGCCCTGCAGAATCAGTTGGTCGTGGCTGCCTTGTTCGACGATCTGGCCCTGGCGCATGACGAGGATGCGGTCGACGTGGCGGATCGTGGAGAGGCGGTGCGCGATGACGATGCTCGTGCGGCCTTTCATCAGCTTCTTCAGCGCGTCCTGGATCAGCAATTCCGTCTCGGTGTCTACCGAAGCCGTGGCCTCGTCGAGGATGAGGAGGATGTCGGGGTTCTGCGCGATCGCGCGGGCCAGGGCGAGGAGTTGTTTCTGGCCGGTTGACAGTCCGGCGCCGCGCTCCATCACTTCCCCATCGTAGCCGCCGGGACGGGCTTCGATGAAGTTGTGGGCGTTGACGTATTTCGCGGCTTCTTCGATGCGTTCCGGCGCGACGGCGGCATTGTGCAGGTTGATGTTGTCGCGGATCGTGCCCGAGAAGATGAAGGGGTCCTGCAGCACGATGCCGATACGGCGTCGCAGATCCTCCTGCGTGTAGTCGCGCACGTTGATGCCGTCCACCTTCACCGCGCCGCGCTGGATGTCGTAGAAGCGGGCGATGAGGCTCGTGACGGATGACTTTCCTGCGCCGGTGGCGCCGACGATGGCGACGGATTCCCCGGGCGCAATCTTTACCGACAAATCACGGATCACCCAGTTCTCGTCATTGTACGCAAACCAGACGTCCTCGAATTCCACTTCGCCGCGGAACGACGAGAGCTTCGCGGGCTGGGCGGGATCGCTGATGAGTTCCGGTTCATCCATGAGCCCGAAGACGCGTTCGGCCGAGGCCATCGCGGATTGGAGGACGTTGGATTTTTCGGACAGGTCGTCGAGCGGACGGAAGAAGTCGCGAATGTAGGCCAGCATCGCCACGAGGTCGCCGATCGTGACGGTCGGGTCGCCCGACAGGATACGACTCGCGCCATAGCCAAGCAGCAGCACGACCGTGATCGCGTTCATGATTTCCGTCGCGGGGAAGGCGTAGCTGAACCATTTGATCGAGCGCAGGAACGCGTCGCGCAGCGGTCCGTTGTGCTGGTCGAACCGCTGACGCGCCACCGCCTCGCGGTTGAAGAGCTGCACCGTGGGCATGCCGGTGATCATTTCCTGCAAATAGGAGTTCAGGCCGGCCTGGCGTTGTCGGACCGAGCGATGCGCCTCGCGCACCTTGCCGTTGAGCAGCACGAGGATCACGGCCAGCGGAGGCAGCAGGAGCAGCATCATGAAGCCCATCTTCGCGTTGACCCAGAACATGTAACCCAGCACGCCGATGAGCATGATGAAGTCGGTCGTCAGCCCGATCAGTCCGTCGGTGAGCAACCGCTGCATCGCGTCGACATCCGAGCTGACGCGCGTGAGGAGGCGTCCGACCGGGTTCTTGTCGAAGTAGCGGAACGGAAGACGCAGGATCTTCGAGAAGATGTCCGCGCGCATGTCGAACAGGATGCGCTGGCCGAGCCATGAGAGCATGTAGGCCTGGATGAAGCGGAGGACGCCCGCGCCGAAGCCGAGCAGCAGGAACTGGACGCCGATGTGGATCAGTCCCTGCCAGCGCGCGTCGGCGTCGAGCCCCTGCGGCACGAGGTAGTGATCCGTGGCATCGCGCAAGAGCAGTGGCAGCTGGTTCGCCACGATCGCGAGCGGCGCGACAACGACCAGCGCGAGGATCATGAAGCCGGTGTACGGCTTCACATAATGCAGCATGCGCTTGATGAGCGTGCCGTCGAAGAGGCGGCCGGCGGGGATATCGGATTCGATGATCTCCTTGCTCATGACTCCTCCAGTCTCGCCTCGAGGCGCTGGATTTCGTCGAGCTCGTGGTAGTAGCCGGGCGCGGTGCAGAGGCTTTCGTGGGTTCCGTCCTGCACGATCTTCCCGTCATCCATCACGATGATGCGGTCGGCGTGGCGGAGCGTGGAGATGCGGTGGCTGATGAGGATGCTTGTGCGACCCTTGAGGACGGGTAGCAGGCCCTGGAGGATGCGAGCCTCGGTCTGCGTGTCCACGGCGGAGAAGACGTCGTCGAGTATGAGGATGCACGGCTTCTTCGCGATGGCGCGTCCGATCGCGGTGCGCTGGCGCTGGCCGCCGGACAGCGTGACGCCGCGCTCGCCGAGCATCGTCTGGAACTTCGAGGGGAACGACAGCACATCGTCGGAAAGCCGCGCCACATCCGCGGCCCAGACCACGCGGCCCTCGTGCTTCTCCAGCGCGTCGTTCACGGGGTCGAGTCCGAGCGCGATGTTGTTCGCGAGGGTGTCGGAGAAGAGGAACGGTTCCTGCGGCGCGATGCCGATCTGGCGGCGGAGCGATTCGAGGGATAGGCTCTTCACGGGCGTGCCACCGATGGTGACTGTGCCCGTAGTGGGATCCATCAAGCGCACCATCAGCGACACGAGCAGCGTCTTGCCGCTGCCGGTCGGGCCCGTAATGCCGAGGCACTGTCCCTCGGGCACCACGAGGTTGATCTGGTCGAGCAGCGTGCGATCCGCGATGCGCAGCGAGACGTCGCGATACTCCAGCGTTCCGGAGAGGACCTTGTCGACCCGCGCGGCGGGTTCCGGGTCGGTGATGCCGGGCTGCGTTTCGAGGATGGATTGAATGCGCGCCCAGCTTGTGCGTCCGCGTTGGAAAATATTGATCGTCCAGCCGAGCGCGAGGATGGGCCACTGCAGGAAGAGAAAGTACTGCTGCACCTGGATGTAGGCGCCGAGGGACAGTGTGCCGTTGATGATCTGGCGTCCGCCGACGAGCAGGAGAATCACGGCTCCGACCCAGTAGAGGAACATCATGAAAGGCCAGACCGGTTCCTCGATGCGCGTGAGGGTCATGTTGCGGCGGATGTATTCCTCGTTCATGCCGCGGAAGCGGTCGCGCTGGCGATTCTCCATCGCGAAGCCTTTGATCGTGCGGATGCCCGAGAACGTTTCCTGGCAGAAGTTCGTGATCGCGGAGAACTGGTCCTGCGAGAGGTCGTAGTATTTGCGGATCAGGCGAATGAGGACGAAGAACAGCAGGCTCACGACGGGGAGCAGCAGCAGGACCGTCAGCGTCATCTGCGCGTTCGTGTAGAACATCATCGCAAAGGCGAAGGGGAAGCCGACGAGCATGCGCGAGCCTTGGAGGAGTCCCTGCCCCACCATTTCGCGCACCGCGCCGAGGTCCGACGACATGCGCGTCATCAGGTCGCCGGTGCGTTCGCGCTGGAAGAACGCGTAATCCATGCGCGAGAGGTGGGCGAAGATGTCGCGGCGGATGTCGTATTCCACGCGGGTCGAAAGGCCGAGGAGGAGCCGGCGCATGCCGATCGCCACGACGAGCCCGAGGCAGGCGATGCCGAGGAAGAAGAGGAGCAGCAACCACATATCGCGGCTGGCGAGGGTCTTGTCCGTCAACCCGTCGATAAAGCGCCCCAGCACGACCGGGCTCACCATGTTGCACGTGATGTAGCCGAGCACGCACACGAAGCCGAGGACCGCCCGTCCCCGGTAGGACGTGATGTAATGGCTAAGTCGGTGCGTGGTCATGGAGGGCGAGAATGTGCCCTATTTCGGCATCTTTCTCAATGCCGGCCTCCGGTTGCAGTCCGGATTGCATTATCTTCTGGCCGGGAATCTGCTATCCTACAGTCTGATGATTCGTCCTTCTATCGTCTCCCTGTCCTGCGCGGTGCTTATCGGTCTCGCATCGTTTCCCGCGCGCGCTGAGCTGGGTGATCCCGGATTTGAAGACGGAGGGACGCGACACTGGTTTGGTCCGCGCGGAGGTGGCAGCGATGGAGGGACGGGGTTCGGGGATTTTGAGACGTCGCCGACATCCGGGACAGTCCGCTCAGGCGCTCGCTCGCTCCGGCTGGAAGTTCGGAACGAGGGGGAGAAGCCGGCCACAGCCTGGGCGGCCCTGACCCAGAAACGATTCTGCATTCCCTATACGCGCGTCGAAGTATCGGCTTGGTTTCGCGGGGATGATGATTGCGAGTCGACCAACGCCGTGGCCCAGCTCCGGATTGAATATTTCCAGGACGATGCGGGGTCGCGGCTGATTCCCGGCCGTGTGGCTGTCAGCGAGCCGTTTGTCCCGGGGCCCGGCATGAACCACTGGACCAAGATCATGGTCACCGACCGGGTGCCCGAGCGTGCGCGTACAATGATCGTTACCATCGTCCTCATGGGACAGGACCTGGAGGCAGCCTCGCACGTCGATGTCTGGGTCGATGACGTCTGGCTCACGACCTGCAAGGCCTCGCGCAAGCCCGCGAGATGATTTCCTTGTCGACACGCCAGCGCCTTCGACGTGCTCAGGCCGGGAGCGTGGCGTGTCTACAGAACACGGATCATCGGGTTGCGGTCGTATTGCTTGAAGCCCAACGTGGTCCAGAATGAGCGGGCGTCGGTGTTTGCATGCTCGACGTCGGCATGAAGGGATTCGATGCCCTGGTGTCTCGCGATCTTCTCGATGTGATGGACGAGGTCCGTACCCAAGCCATGACCACGTGCCGCTTCCGTGACGAAGATCTCGTCGATCATCGCATTGCGGCCGTGCTCCAATCCGAATCCGTACACGGCCACGGCATAGCCGACGGGGTTGCGCCCGATCTCCGCCAGCAATGCAAACCCGAGCGACGGATTGGAGAGCAGGAGTTGCAGGCGGGACGACGCCCTTGCGGCGTCGAAGGGCAGCGACTCGAACGCGTAATAGTCGCGCATGAGTTGGAGCAGCGTGGCGTGGTCGGCGGAGGACGCGGACTTGATGCCCGGGGTCATGGCACGATGTTGAGGGCGCGTTCCATTTCGCTCACGCGCCCGATCTTGAGCAGTTCCATGGCGCGCTTGCGCGCGTGGGCCATCGAGGTCTCCCCGATGGTCTTCTGCAACATGGGCATCTGGCGGACATCGACGCTGAGCTGGTGGATCCCGATGCCGAGGAGGAACGGCAGCAGTTTCGGATCGCACGCCATCTCGCCGCAGAGCGAGAGGGGCTTCTTGTGTCGCTGCGCCGCCTCGGACACGCGGTTCATCGCGCGGAGCACGGCGGGATGATGGGTCAGGTAGAGATCTGAGATGTGTTCATTCGTGCGATCGACCGCCAGCACATACTGCACGAGGTCGTTGCTGCCGATCGACAGGAAGTCGGCTTCCGCGGCAAGTTCATCGGCCACTTCCACCGCGGAGGGCAGCTCGATCATGACGCCGAGCTCCGGTTTCGCGTTATGCGGAATCTTCTCTTCGCCGAGGCGCTTGATGCAGTCGTGGACCACTTCGCGGGCTTCCACGAAATCATCCACGGACGAGATCAGCGGGAACATGATGCGCAGGCGCGCGTCCACGCCCGCGCGCAACAGGGCGCGGAGCTGCTGCGTGAAGATGTCGCGGTAGCGGAGGGAGAACCGGATGGCCCGCAGGCCGAGGAACGGGTTCGCCTCGTTCACGTTCGGGAAGTAGGAGAGCATCTTGTCGCCGCCGACATCGAGGGTCCGGAACACGACAGGCCGGGTTTCCATGATCTCGAGCAACTTGCGGTAAACGCGGTACTGCTCTTCTTCCGACGGGAAGTCGTTGCGGATGATGAAAGGAAACTCGCTGCGATACAGGCCCACGCCCTCCGCCTTCATCGCTCGCGCGATCTGCAGCTCGCTGATCATGTTGATGTTGGCGAGGACGCTCACCCGGCAGCCGTCCTTCGTGAAGGTCTCATCCTTCATGTTCGCCGCGTGGGCCAGGGCTTCGACCCGCGAGGCGGCAAGGGCGCGGAAGCTCGCGATGACATCCTCGTTCGGGTTGATGTAGATGTTGCCCTGGTCGCCGTCGATCAGGAGCATGGCATCCGCGGGGGTGTCGAAGAGCCTCCGGTCATCGCAGATCACCATGGGCAATTGCAGGGACCGGGCCAGGATGGCCACGTGCGACGTAGCGCCGCCGCTGACCATCAGAAGTCCTTCCACGCGCTGGGCGGCCAGCTTGAGGATGTCGGACGGGAGAACCTCACCTGCCACCAGGATGCGGCCCTTGTAGTCCACGCTGTCCTCGGTGCCGCCGGCAAGATTGCGGAAGAGTCGGCGTCCAAGGTCCTTCACGTCCTGCACCTTCTCGCGCAGGCGCGGATTCTTGCTCTGCGAGAAGATGTCGATGTAGTGCTTGAGCACCTTGCCGATCGCGACCTGCGGCGAGGCGCCCTGCTCGATGAGGTTGACCATCTCGCCGGAGAACTTCGGGTCCTTCACGATGAGCAGGTGGGCGCTGAAGATCATCGACGCCACGTCGGCCAGGCGTTCTTCCATCTGTCGCTGCAGTTCCTCGAGCTGCTGTTCCGTGCGCGCGAGCGCTTTGCGGAAGTCGTCCAGCGTGCAGTTGGAAAGCGCGTGGGATTCTGTGAGGAAGGATTCGTCGAGATCGCCGAGGATCATCGGTCTTCCGATGCAGAAGCCGCCGGAAGCCGGTGTTCCGCGAACGAAACGCAGGTCCTGTTCGCCGCTGGCTGATTCCGATACGGGCTCGGATTGCATCTGGTGGATGCTGATGAGCAGCTTGGCGTTCTCGATGACGGTCGAAAGCTGTGCGCCGATCGCCTGCAGGGCCTTGGCGTCGTTTTCGTCGAAGTAGTCCTGCACGGGATCCTGCACGACCAGCACGCCGATGCGCGTGAGCCCGCGCAGGATCGGGACGGCGAGGAAGGCCTGGTACTTCTCTTCGTTGATGCCCGGAATGAACTTGAACAGCGGATTGCGCGACGCGGTGCCTTCGCGGATCGGCCGCAGCTCCTTGAGGGCAATGCCCACGAGTCCCTCTCCGAGTTTCAGGGTTACCTTGCCCACGGAGTCGGGGCTCAACCCCTGCGTCGCGGTGAGGACGAGTTGCTGCGTCTTCTCGTCATAGAGATAGACGGAGCAAACGGCGGCGCGCATGTGGTAGGCGACGATGCTGACCGCGGTCTGGAGGAAGTCACCCAGGCTGGTGCTCTTTTCAAAAAGCCCAGCTAACTCCCCGATATCGCAGATCAGGGACACGGTGTCTTTGCGAACAGGCATAAAGCGTCAGAACCTAACCAGAGCCGCGAAAGCCGTAAATCCGGCCCCGAACGTAAGCATCAAGCCCAGCTCTCCCCGCTGTGGCTTGGACTCCTCTATCATCTTTTTGAGAACAAACAAGACCGATGGCGAGGACATGTTCCCGTACTGGGTGAATATGTCGTACGCGTGCGAAAGCTTTTCCTTCCCGATCCCCATCTTCTTCGCCAGCTGGTCGAGGACCTCGGTTCCGCCCGGGTGAACGATCCAACGGTCAATCTGTTCCGGGGAAAGCTGGTGCCTCTCAAGCAGGCGGCCGATCACATCCTTGATCACGCGAGCACCTATGACCGGCACTTCCTTGGTCAGGACGTTCCGCAGCCGGTGCTTCTCGGTCCTGTAGTGGAGATAGTCGCGGTACTCGGGGTAAATGCCGGATTCGAAGTCGATCAGCGTGAGGATCCCCTCGTCGCTCTCGTCCGGCACCGTGGCCACAACGGCCGCTGCGGCACCGTCGCCAAAGATGCAGTTGCTGATAACGACCCCGGGATCAGGATCCATAAAGAGCGTGGCTGAACAGATTTCCACGGCGACGCTGAGCACCGGCTTTGCCGAATCGGCCCGCGTCATGTTGTCGGCCGCCTGCAGGTTCGGCAACGCGGCGCCGCACCCCATGCCCATGATATCCATGGGGCGCGTGGACGCCTTGAGAGCCAGCGCTTCGGCCACGTGCGATGAAAGGCCCGGGCAGAGATACCCTGTGCAGGTGTTCACCACGAGACCCTTTACCTCGTCGCCGGCCATCCCGGCGGATTGGAGGGCTTTGCGGGATGCCTCGACGGCAATTTGGAGTCCGAAGTGCTGGAAGCGGCTGATCAATCGGTCCTGGTCATCTTCCGTCGCTTCGGCCGTCGAATGCATTCCGACGTAGCGCCCCTTGATGGGTCCCTCCAGAAGGATGCGCCGGTAGAGTTCCTTCTCCCGGTCCTGCAGGGTGAAGCGGGAAACGAACGTTTCGAAGGCCTGTTCCCGGGTGACATACAGCGCGGGGTTGGCTGTCGCCACGGAGCGGAGGATGGTCTTCACAAAGACTAGTCCCGTTCCTTCACGGCATCGGTCAGCGCAGCCAGGGGCAGAAGCGCCGTGAGTTCGCCGCGCAGGTGATCGTTTAGCCGGACCTCGGCGCAGGCGCCCTTCTTGACGCGAAGGTCGAGGTCGCCGCCGGACGTGATCTGCGCGATGGTGCGCGAGATATCCGGTTCATGGCCAACGAGAACGATGAACTCCAAACCGGTCGGAAGCGTTTTGACGAGCTGGCGGAATTCGCGGATATCGCTTCCGGGATTCAGTAGCGGCGTGGTCTTGACCTTGATTCTCCTGAACGAGGCAGCCACGACGTCCGCCGTCTCCTTGGCTCTTACGGCTTCGGAGGAGAAGATGGCGTCCGGCCGCGGATAAAGCCGGGTCAAGCGGGCATAGGCCTTCTTCGCGTCGCGGAGCCCCTGCCCCGTGAGAGGCCTCAACATGTCGCTGCCGCGAAACTCATCCCGATCAACGGCTTCGGCGTGTCTGACAAATAGGACGCGCATGGTGTGTTCCCGGCCGAAAACCCAGCAAACTTGACTTCTGAGCCCTGAACCCTTATCCGTTCACGCCGCAATTGCCCGATAGTGTAATGGTAGCACAACAGTCTCTGAATCTGTTTGTCTAGGTTCAAATCCTAGTCGGGCAACCATTCGACTAGCTCCGCTCGCTCATGGCACGGCCACCACCCACAGCTGACGGAAGATACTCTACTTCACGCGCATGGGCATGATGACGTAGAGGAAGGGGTAGTTGGGACGGATCACGCCGGGGCTGAGTTCGTCGCTGAGTTCAAACGATACTTCCTCGGCGTTCAAACCCTTCAAGGGGTCGATCAGGAAGTCCGGGTTGAAGGAAACGGTGATTTCCTTGCCGTTGTACTTAACCGGCATCGTTTCGGTCGCCTCGCCCACTTCAGGCGCCACGGCGGATACCGTGAGCTTGTTCTTGCCGAAGGACAGCGTGACGGAGTTCGACTTGTCGCTCACGAGCAGCGAGACGCGGTTTACGGTCTCCAGCAACGCTTCACGTTCCATCGTGATGCGCTCATCGCTTTGCGTAGGAATGACCTGGCGGAAATTCGGATAGGTGCCTTCGAGGAGCTTTGTCACGATCAGCATCGATCCAAATTCAAAAGCCGCCTGGTTTTCCGTGAACTGAATCTTGATCGTCGCCTTGTCGTCGTCGGACAGGGTCTTCATCAACTCGTTCACGGCCTTCGAAGGGACAACCCAGTCGCCTTCCGATTCCTTCGGAAATTCGAGTTCCTGCTCGTACATCGCCATGCGACGTCCGTCCGTGGCCACGATCGTGAGCTTGTCGCTCTTAAAGCTCATCAGGACGCCATTCAGGATGTAGCGGCTCTCATCGGCTGACGCTGCATATTGTGTGCTGGCCAGCATCTGCTTGAAGGTCTTCTGGCTGATGGTGAACGTCTTGCCGCCCTGGAACTTGGGAAGAGGAGGAAACTCGTCCTCGGAGATGCCGATGATCTTGAACACCGAGGCGCCGCAGCGGATCGTCGCCATATCCTTGTCATCCACATCGATCTCGATCTCGCTCATCGGGAGTTCCCGGAAGATGCTGAAGATACGTCGGGCTGGCAGCGTCGTTCCACCCGAACGGGTTACCTTGGCTTCGACGCTCGTGCGCACGCTGACTTCGAGGTCCGTCGCGGAGAGCGACAGGGAATCCTTCTCGGCTTTAAGAAGAATGTTGTAGAGCACCGGGAGTGTGGTGCGGTTTCCGACGATGGACTGCACCTTCTGCAGCCCCGACAGGATCACGTCCTTGTTGACGACAAGCTTCATCGAGAGAACCCCTTCACAACGTTTTCAACACACTCGGATATCGGTGACGTTAAGCCAAGTACAGACAGTCTTATTATTATGGCCTGTTGAAAGCTGCAACAACAACGTTTCAGCCCCTGCCACATAGCCTGAATCCATGGTCCTGCGCTGTGCACCGACCTGTGCACAAGACCGGCGAAGTCGCCCGGCATGATGACAACTTGGAGTTGTGAAAGTTGTTGTGCGGACTTGAGGGTAGTTGCTGACGGTGTTGTGAACAGGCGGGAAAGAGAGATTCGAGACGCGAAGTCCGAAATGTGAATTGGAGCGCGGAGCTACTGCGACGCGTGCTTCTGGATTCAAAAGCATGAAACTCAGGTGCGCTTGGAGACGCGCTGCTGGAGGACCATCATCGTCTGGCGAAGCGACGGATCGGCCTTCAAGCGGTTTTGTACGACGCGCACGGCGTGAAGCACTGTGGCGTGGTTGCGACCGAATGCCGAGCCGATGGACGGCAGGGAGTGCTTCGTCATCTCGCGGCAGAGGTACATGGCGACCTGGCGCGGGAAAGCGATGGCTTGAGGCCGGCGACTGCTTGTCATGTCACCCAGGCGGACGTCGAAGTAGTCGGCAACGATCTTCTGGATCTCTTCCAGCGTCAGTTCGTCCTGCTTCTCCTGGTCGATCGTGTCACGCAGCAGATACTCCATCGTCTCCATCGTCAGGGGACGTCCCGTCAGCGAGGAGTACGACACGACGCGGATGAGCGCGCCTTCCAGCCGGCGTATGTTGGAGCGGATGTTCTCCGCGAGGTAGTTCAGGACGTCGTCCGGAATTGTCAGCTTCAACTCGTCCTTCTTCTTGCGAAGGATCGCGATACGCGTTTCCACGTCGGGCGCTTCCAGTTCCGTGACCAAACCCCACTCAAAACGCGAAACCAGGCGGTGTTCCAGTCCAGGAATCTCGCTCGCAGGACGGTCGCAGTTCAGGACGATCTGCTTGTGACCGTCAAAAAGGGCGTTGAAGGTGTGGAAGAACTCCTCCTGCATGCGCTCCTTGCCGCCGAGGAACTGGATGTCGTCGATCAGGAGCAGGTCCACGGTGCGGTATTTCTTCCGGAACTGCACAAGGCCCTTCTTCTGCAGGGCATCGATGTACTCGTTCGTAAACTGTTCGCACGACGTGTAGCAGACCGAAGCCTTCTGGTGCGTCATCACATAGTGTCCGATGGCCTGCATCAGGTGCGTCTTGCCGAGTCCCACGCCGCCGTAGATGAAAAGAGGGTTGTAGGCGCGTCCGGGCGACTGGGCGACGGCCATGGACGCCGTGTGCGCGAAATCGTTGGAAGGACCGACCACGAACGTGTCGAACATGTACTTCGGATTCAGCGTCGCCTGCTGGACGCGGGACGAGGAAGGACGCTCGCGTTCAACGACCGGAGCGGCTTCCTCACGCTCCGTGGTCGCGGCGGGAGCAGCAGCCGGCGTGGCGCGATCAATCGAGAACTCCACCTTGATCTGGGCGCCGTGCGAAGCAGCAACGGCGGTTTCAATGAGGGGCAGGTAGTTTTCTTCAAGCCAGGTCTGATAGAAATTGTTGGCAACGCTCA
Organism: uncultured Verrucomicrobiota bacterium; assembly: GCA_964503335.1. Classification (GTDB taxonomy): domain Bacteria; phylum Verrucomicrobiota; class Kiritimatiellia; order CAIVKH01; family CAIVKH01; genus CAZCZZ01. The sequence goes on along the minus strand of CAZCZZ010000027.1, from coordinate 36,930 downwards.
GGACGAGCCGCGAGTCGTCGAAATCCTTCGCTTCGATCACGGAAATCCAGCGATCAAACACGTCTTTCGACAGTGTCTCGCGAAGATGCTTGCACGCTTTTGCCCAAATCGATGACGCACTCATTCGAGATTTCCTCTACAGCGGGTTCCGTGCCGGGGCGGCACGAACTCCCTTACGTCATCAGGCAAAACGTCGACGGCCCAGCGCTTTGCGCGAAGTCGAGCCCGCAGGACACCGACTTCAACCCGTACAAAGACACCCCAAACGGCCTCTGAATAACCCCGTTAAGCAGAACGAAAACCCACACCCAAATCGCCGGTTATCAACAACTTGTTAACAACCAAATCTCTTGTATCGTTCGCCTGTGACGGTTGGAAAATAGGAATCGAATACGGGTCTAACAAGTGAAAATTCCGAAAGAAACCGACTATTTTTTTCGGTACCACACGTAGTGAGCTGAAAGAAAAAAGACACAAGATGTAGCATCATTCGCTATCTTTCTTGACGATACGGCGCGAGGACGTACCGAGAGAAAAAGTTCCTCCCTGTCATGCGGAGAAGACAGGCAAAAAGCGCTGGGAATAGGCCTGAAATCGCGCAAAATTGAACAGATATGGCGAATTCATTAACAGAGTCGATTTTAGTCATTGGATCCCCCTCGGAATGGGCGGATTGCCGCTACGCAAGCGGTTTCGCAGCCGTTGATCCCATGGTGTTCATGCGGCACGGGGGCCGCGACTACCTGGTCGTGCCGCTGCTGGAGCTTGGCCGTGCAAAGCAGGAGTCGCCGCGCGCGAAGGTCTATGTTCCACAAGAACTCGGCATTCCAAAGAACAGGCGACGCAGCGTGGCAGACTGGGCGCTGGGGCTCGCGCGCAAGCTGCGCGTGCGGCGCGTCACGGTGTCGCCCATGTTCCCTGCGGGCGTGCTGCGCCGGCTCGAGCAGGGCGGCGTGCGCGTGCGTCTTGCGAAGGCGCCGCTGTTCCCGAAGCGCGCCATCAAGCGCGCCGGGGAAATCGAGTTCCTTCGCGAGGCCCAACGCGCCGCGGTCGCCGCCGTGCGCGCCGCGGAGAAGGTATTGAAAGAGTCATCGATCCGGCGCGATGGCTCGCTGCAGTGGAACAGGATGCCGCTGACTTCGGAAGCCCTGCGCCGCGTGATTGATGGATCGCTCCTCGAACACGGTTGCATGGCACGCGACACGATCGTGGCGGGCGGCAGCCAGGCGGCGGATCCGCACGATCGTGGGCACGGTCCACTCCGGGCCGGGGAGACCATCGTGTTGGACATCTTTCCGCAGCACAAGACGACGGGCTATTGGGGCGATATCACGCGCACGTTTGTGAAGGGCCCGGCTTCGGAGCAGCTGCGGGCGATGTATCGCGCCGTGCACGCGGCGCAGGCGAAGGCTCTCGGGATGGTTTGCGCAGGAGTGAAAGTGCGGAGCATCCATGAAGCCGTCCAGGAGGTCTTCGACAAGGCGGGATTCGAAACCAGCCTGCGTGACGGCGTGGCGCGCGGCTTCTTTCACGGCACCGGTCACGGGGTCGGGCTGGAGATTCATGAGTCGCCGTCGGTGAGCCCCAACGACGCCGTCCTCCGCGCGGGGCATGTGGTCACGATCGAGCCGGGCTTGTACTATCCGGAACTCGGGGGTATCCGGATCGAGGACACGGTGGCGGTGACAAAGACCGGGTTTGAGTTTCTTGCCACGTGCCCGAAGAGGTTCGAGATCCCGTGAGGAGGCTTTGGAAGGTGATTCCCTACGTAGCAGCTATCGGCGCGGCGTTGTACGGTGCGGCGCGCATTTTCGAGTGGAAGAATCTCTACCATCCGGAGTCCCGGATCGAGATGACCCCGGCGGACCTCGGCCTCGAATTTGAGGACGTGACGTTTGTCGCGGAGGATGCCGTGCAACTGCACGGCTGGTGGATTCCGACGGAGAATGCGCGTGGTACCATTCTGTATTGCCACGGCAACGCCGGGAACATCGGCGACCGGACCGAAGTAGCGGCCGACCTGCGCAAGCTGGGCGTGAACGTCTTCCTGTTCGACTACCGTGGCTACGGACGCAGCAAGGGCCTCGCGTCGGAGAACGGCACGTACCGCGATGCGCGCGCGGCGTACGAAGTGGTTCGCTCACGGCATGATGATGTTGAGAATCCACCGATCATTGTTCACGGCGCATCGCTGGGCGGCGCCATTGCCGTGCAGCTCGCGCTGGATCGCAATCCCCGTGCGCTCGTGCTCGAGGGGACCTTCACATCCGTTACGGAGATGGGACAGCTCCTGTTTCCGCGTCTGCCGATCCGCTGGCTGAACCAGCACCGCTACAACTCGCTCTCGAAAATCGCGAAGGTGACCTGTCCCATCGTCATCGCGCACAGCAAGAACGACCAGTTGATTCCCTTCGAGATGGGGCAGCGTCTCTACCGGGCCGCGACCGCGCCCAAGCGGTTCGTCGAGCTGGAGAATGGCCACGGGGAATCGGGCTGGTCCTACTCTCCCCGCTTCTGGACCGACCTCGAAGAGCTGACCACGCGCGTCCTCGGTCCCCGTTTGTAGTCCGCGTGACCCCGCGCGGCGCAAGTTCCCTGCAATATCGAGTCGCCGCTCGCGTTGTATGCCCGGATGCAGAAACCCGACAACAACGTGAAAAGGAGACGAAGATGAACAAGTGGTTGGTAATGACGTGTGCGACAGGCGCGATCGCCATGGCGGCGGTGGCGTGGGCGGGACCGGGCGGAAACCAGGAACGCCAGGGGCCCGGCCCCGGACAGGAACAGCGGCACGGGGGTCATCGCGGCGGAGGCATCGGCCCGCTGCTCAACAATCCCGAACTCGCCGCCGAACTCGGCGTGACACCGGAACAGGTCACCGCCCTGCGCGAAGCGCAGTATGAGCAGCGCAAGCAGACGATCACGCTGCGCAGCGAAGTGCAGCTCGCGCGGCTCGAAGTGAAAAAGCTGATGGATGCCGAACCCGTGGACGAAGCGGCAGTGCTTGCCGCCGTCGACGCCGCCGGCGCCAAGGCGACCGCGCTCAAGAAGAGCGCGATCCAGCACATGCTGAAGGTGCGCGAGATCGTCGGCCAGGAAACCCTCCAGAAGTTGCGTGCCCACATGCGCGACCAGTTCAGGGAACGCCGCCAGGGCTTTCGCAACGAAGGAGGCGGCCAGGGACCTGGTCGCGGACCGGGCCCCGGGTCATCGATGATGGATGACGAGGAAGACGACCTGGAGTTCAGCCGGATGGACGAAGGCCCTGCGTGGATGCAGGACGAAATGGAGCCGCCGGATGACGTCGAGGACGACGTCTAGAGAACCAGAAAATGGTTAAGGGTTGATGGTTGATGGGTCAGAATCGTCCATCAACCATGAACCATTTAACCATCAACCATTCTTCTACTCTTCTCTCTCCACATCCGCCCCTAGCGCGCGGAGTCGTTCATCGATCCTCTCGTAGCCGCGATCGATCATCTGCGCGTTTTCGATCACGCTCTGGCCTTTGGCGCAAAGCGCGGCGATGACCAAGGCCATGCCGGCCCGGATGTCGGGGCTGCTCATGTGGATGCCGTTGAGGCGCGCCGGGCCCTGGACCACGACGCGATGCGGGTCGCACTGGATAATCTGCGCCCCCATCTCGATCAGCCGGTCCACGAAGTACATGCGGCTCTCGAACATCTTCTCGAAGAACAGCACCGTGCCCTTCGCCTGCGTCGCGAGGACGATGGCGACGCTCATCAGATCCGAGGGGAACGCCGGCCACGCGCCGTCCTCGATTTTGGGGATTGCCGCACCTACATCCTTCTGGACGCGCAGGGTCTTTGATCCCACGCCGAGCTTGGCAAAGGAACGGTTAATCACGCGCATCGATTCGAACGGATCATCGATCGGAGGCACAGTGATCGTTCCATGTGTTGCAGCAGCCGCGGCGATGTAGCTGCCGAGCTCGATGTAGTCGATGCCAACGGTATGCTCCGCGCCGCGCAGGCGCTGGACGCCGCGGATGACGAGTAGGTTTGTCCCGACTCCTTCGATCTTTGCACCCATCTTCACAAGGAGAGCGCAGAGGTCCTGAACATGGGGCTCACACGCCGCGTTGAAGATTCTTGTCTCGCCTTCCGCGAGACAGGCGGCCATCACGATGTTCTCCGTCGCGGTGACACTGGCTTCGTCAAGCAACAGGTCCGCGCCCTTGAGCGATTTGCGCCGGAACGTGAAGAACTCGCCGCCTTCGACGGCAATGCCGAGCGCGCGCAGGCCTTGGAAATGGGTGTCGAGCCGACGTCGACCGATTACATCGCCTCCCGGCGGATACACCACGGCCCGGCCATGTGCGGCCGCCAGCGGCCCTGCAAGCAGGATCGACGCACGGACGCGGCGGCAAAGATCCCGGTCCAGCTTGCGTGATTTGACCGAGCGCGCCCTCAGGGTGACCGACCGATCATCCGTGCTTACTTCCACGCCGAGCTGCGTCAGCAGTTCGAGCATGACCAGCACATCCTGGATCATCGGCACATTGTGCAGCGTCACCGCCCCGTCCGTGAGAAGGCACGCCGCCAGCATCGGCAATGCGGCGTTCTTGTTTCCGACCGGCGTGTACGAGCCACTGAGCCGTCGTTGACCGTTGATGATGAGGCGGCTCATGAAACGTAATCCGTAATCCGTGATCCGTGATCCGGGGAAGAGGCGGAAGACACCAGATATTCGGCGCGTTCTTCGCGAACAACGTCGCAGGGCTTACCGCAGAAGAGATCGGTCTTTTCCGTCATGCCGTGAAGTATTCGGCCAATGGCACAGAGCTCGTCGATTAAGTACCTCACGTCATCGGACCGCACATATCCCGCGCGAGAAGCGCATTCGAGCCAATGCTGGGTTTCTTGCTGTTCGGCGTCGGCGTCAGTCAGCTTGCTCGTAAAGTGAGCCGGATATCTTCGCTTTGCCCAAGCTTCGGCGATTTGGGCACCGATGGCGCGGGAAGACCTTCTAACTTGGTCCGTGAGCGAATACTGTTCCGACTTCGGAAAGGTCTTGGTGAGTCTGAAAATCTCGCCTTCGACAGCAATAGCCATCCTGTACACGCGCAAATCCCGAAACGACTCTGCGTAGTTCTTCATCGGATTACGGATCACGGATCACAGGGTACGATCATTCCACCGTCACCGACTTCGCCAGATTCCTCGGCTTGTCGATATCCGTCCCCCTCGCCTGGGCTGCGTAGTACGCGAGGAGCTGCAGGGCGACAACGTTGACGATGGGGGAGAATTCGTCGCGGATTTCGGGGACGTACATGATGTCTTCGGCGACATGGGTGATGGCTTTGTCGCCCTCGGTGGCGACGGCAATGATGCGGCCGTGGCGCGCTTCGACTTCCTTCACGTTCGAGATCATCTTCTCGTACACCTCGTCGCGGGTCTTCGTGCAGATGCAGACGACGGGCAGGTACTCGTTGATGAGGGCGATCGGACCGTGCTTCATCTCGCCGGCGGCGTATCCCTCGGCGTGCTGGTAGGAGATTTCCTTGTTCTTCAGGGCGCCTTCCAGCGCGGTCGGATAGTTAAAGCGGCGGCCGAGATAAAGGGAACTCGGGCCGCCTTGATGCTTGGCTGCGATCGACTTGATGTGGTCCGCGGTCGAAACCACGTAATGAATGGCGTCCGGCACGGCACGCAGGTCTTTCAAGAGCCCGCCGAGATCCTCGGACGAGAGAGAGCCGCGCGACCGGGCGATGTGAAGCGCGATCAAGGCGAAGGCCATCTGTTGCGCCGTGTACGCCTTCGTGGAAGCCACGCCGATTTCAGGTCCGGCCTCGGTGAAGAACACCCCGTCGCTGTCGCGCGTGAGCGAACTGCCTGGCGCGTTGCAGATCGCGAGGACCTTGCAGCCCCAGCTTCGCGCCATGCGCACGGAGGCGAGCGTGTCGGCGGTCTCGCCGGACTGGGATACGGGGATGACGAGCGTCCCGGGATCGATCTTCGGATCGCGATACCGGAATTCACTGGCGAGATCGGTTTCAACCGGAAGCCCCGTGAAATGTTCGAGGAGCAGCTTGCCGTACATGCCCGCGTGGTAAGCGGTGCCGCAGGCGACGATCATGATGCGCTGCAGTTTGCGGAAGTAGTCGGCGCCGATGCCGATGTCCTTCAGGTCGAGCACGCCCTCCTGGGCGCCGTGCTTCTCCAGCATCTGGCGAAGGACCCGCGGCTGCTCATGGATTTCCTTGAGCATGAACGTCTCGAAGCCGGCGCGCTCAGCCGCTTCGGCCCGCATCGTCACGGGCTTGATCGTTGGATGAACCACGTCGCCGTTCAGCTTGATCACGGTCACGCCGGACGGTTTGAGGATCGCGACTTCGCCGTCGTCGAGATAGATCACCTTGGTGATCTGTCCGAGAATGGCCGGAACGTCGCTGGCGATGAAGTACTCCGATTCGCCGAGACCGACGATGAGCGGACTGCCATGGCGCGCCGCGAACACGGTATCGGGCTCATCGAGCGAAACGATGCCGAGGGCATAGGCGCCGCGGGCCTTCTTCAGGGCACCGCGAATGGCGTCGGCGATCGAACCCTTGTGCGCCTTCAGTTCGGCTTCGATCAGGTGCGGGATGACTTCCGTGTCGGTTTGCGACTTGAAGACGTGGCCTTTCGTTTCGAGCTGCGTCCGCAGTTCCTGGTAGTTCTCGATGATGCCGTTGTGCACGACAGCGATACGCCCTGTGGAATCGGTGTGAGGGTGCGCGTTGACCTCGGACGGTTCGCCGTGCGTGGCCCAGCGGGTGTGGCCGATGCCGGGCTGGCCGGAGACGGGTGACGTCACAAGGCGCGTCTCGAGGGCGGAAAGACGTCCAACGCTCTTCTGGATCTGCATCCGGCCATGATCCATCACGGCGATGCCGGCGGAATCATAGCCGCGGTATTCGAGCCGCTTCAGACCATCGATCAGCAAAGGAACGGAATCACGTTTTCCCACGTAGCCAACGATACCGCACATAGATCACACCTCTGTCCTTCCCCGGGAATATGTGGGTAGTCGGGTCCGGCGCCTGCCCGCCCTACCATTCCACCGGACCGTAGCATCACCACATCAAGCGTGACGAGACAACGCTGAAAACAAAAAGCCCCCGGCAGGTGATCCCGCCGGGGGCGTCTTGAAACAGCTTCGGACTACGAATCCTTCACATAACGCTTCACGGTGATCGTGTAGGTCACGTTCGACGGGAATGAAACCGTGGTGAACACGTTTGAAACGTCGGTCCCGTCAACAAACTCGGTGTGGCCGTCGATGTACAGCGCATTGCCGCCTTCGCTGTCGTGGTTGCCGCCAAATGAATTGGGTGCACTCGCAGGCCGCGCGGCAAGGACGGCGTTGTGGGTGAGTCCGCCATTCGGATTGGTGTCGACGCCGTTCTTGTCGAGCATCACCGCGTAGTTGCCGTTCTTGGAGCCATCGTAGCCGGCCAGGTAGATGTAGCTCTGGTTCGTTTCGACGATCGACGCCATGTCCTGGGCTTTCATGCGGCCCTTATCGCTCTTGCAGATGAAGAGATTCGGGGACTCGGCGTACTTGGAAAGGTCGCCCAGGCTGGCGGGCCAGCGGTCCGTGTCGCCTTCGTAGATGTAGAACATCTTGCCGAACTGGTTCATGTTGTTCTTGCACGTGGCGCGGTTCGCGCGTTCACGGGCATTGGCGATCGCAGGCAGGAGCAAACCCGCAAGAATGGCGATGATGGCGATAACCACCAGCAGTTCGATCAGGGTGAATCCGCGGCCATGAATCCGGCGAAGCATCTTGCGCATTTTTTCTCCTCGAAGAGCGGACCGGCTTGATTATGGTGCCAGCCGACATATGGAATTGATACCCCACACCCTTGAAAAAGGTCAATGCCGTTGAATACGAGCGATTTCGACTTCCACCTGCCCGAGGAGCTCATCGCCCAGCAACCGGCAGACCGTCGCGACGAATCGCGCATGATGGTGCTGCACCGCGAGGAGGGTCGCATCGAGCACCGCACGTTCCGCGACCTGCCCGGCTATCTCCGCGCCGGTGACCTGGTCGTGGTCAACGACACGCGGGTGGTCCCCGCCCGCATCTATGGATCCAAGGCGACCGGCGGACGCGTCGAACTGCTCTTTCTTGAGGAGACAGCTCCCGGCGAATGGGACGTGCTGCTTCGCGCGCGGCGTCGACCAAGGCCCGGTGAGCCCATGGATTTCGGCCAGGGCCTGGCCACGGTGTACCTGCTTCAGGAGGGCGAACTCGGTCGCGCCAAAGTCCGTATCGATTCGAAGCTGACCGCCATCGAATTGCTTGAACGACTGGGAGAAATGCCGTTGCCTCCCTATATCCGGAGGAAGACCGGGGTCGACGACCCCGGCTACAGGGCGACGGACAGGGAGAGGTATCAGACAGTCTATGCGCGCGAGCACGGGGCTGTGGCTGCGCCCACCGCCGGTCTTCACTTCACCCCGGAGATGTTCGATCAGCTCGCGAAGCAGGGGGTGAACAAAGCGACCGTCACGCTGCACGTGGGCATAGGGACGTTCCGGCCGATCACCGCAGAAAAGGTCGAGGATCACCGGATGGAAGCGGAGCGGTACACGGTGACGGAAGAAACCGCGCGCGCGATTGCTTCGACCAAGGCCGCAGGCGGCAGGGTCTGCGCCGTGGGCAGCACCACGGTGCGCACGCTGGAGTCCGTGGCGCGCGCGACGGGACACGTCGTCTCGTCATCCGGTCGCACCGACATCTTCATTACCCCGCCCTTCACCTTCCACGCGACCGACGTGATGCTGACGAACTTCCATCTTCCGAAGTCCACGCTCATCATGATGGTCAGCGCGCTCGCGGGCCGCGAACTTATCATGAAGGCCTACGCGGAGGCCGTGCGCGAGAGGTACCGGTTCTTCAGCTACGGCGACTGCATGTTGATCCTGTAGAAAGCTCCAGGACGTTCGGGTATCTTTCCCCGCATGAACTTTACGCGCGGTTGCGCCTTGTTCGCCGTCCTTCTTCCAGCCCGGATATTCGCCCAGGACCTGGACATGCGGGATGGAGGTGTCCCTCGAATCTTCGAAGCGCAACCCGGCGAGACCGGGAGCTATCGCGGTGAAGAGCTTCCCGTCCTTTACGAAAAGGGCGAAGCACGGAGCGCACAGAGCCGGCGACTTGTCACGCGCCGCATCGCGGTCCGGCTTCGCGACGGATCAGATCTCATCCGCATTGCCGCAGACCACGGACTTCATGCCACCGGGGCAAAGCCCTATGCGCCGGAGTGGATGTTCCTTGAAACAACGAATGCACGGCGCACGATGGCGGTAGTCCGCGCACTTCGCAACGACCCGCGCGTGGAGGATGTCCGTCCGCTCCTCGCCCGACAGGCCGCGAAACGTTTCGTACCCAACGACCCGTTGTTTACGAATCAATGGCATCTGCTGAATACCGCAACCCCCGGCCTTGATGTGCGGGTCACGAACGTGTGGGACACCTTTCGCGGATCAAACATCGTGATCGGCATCGTCGACGACGGGCTCCAGACCGGCCATCCCGATCTGGCCCCGAACGTGAACACGAACATCGACTTCGATTGGAACGATGCATCATCGAATGATCCCAACCCGAATCTCTCCGTGGATTTTCACGGCACGGCTTGTGCCGGTGTCGCCGCAGCGCGGGGAAACAACGGCGTCGGCGTAAGTGGGGCCGCGCCCGAGGCCACGCTCGTCGGCCTGCGGCTGATCGGGGGCCCGAGTACGGATGAGGACGAAGCCGACGCCATGATGCACAGCAACGCCATCATCCATATCAAGAGCAACAGTTGGGGACCCACCGACGGGGGCAGTTTCCTCGAAGGACCCGGGCCGCTGATGGCTTCGGCACTTTCGAATGCGGTCACCACGGGCCGCGGCGGCAAAGGCACGATCCTCGTCTGGGCGGGCGGAAACGGCCGGGACGCGGACGATGACGCGAATCTTGATGGCTACGCGAACTCGATCTACACGATCGCGGTCGGGGCAATCGGGCCCGACGGGCTTCAGGCCTGGTACAGCGACCCCGGCGCGTGCCTTGTTGTGTCGGCTCCGTCCAACGGTGATGCCAGCGACCCGGAAATCACAACGACCGATCTATCCGGCGCCAACGGCTACAACAGCGGCGGAGGTGGCGACTACGGCGACAACAACTATACGAAGACCTTCGGCGGCACGTCGTCCGCCACACCGCTCGCCGCAGGCGTCATCGCGCTCATGCTGCAGGCGAATACGAATCTCGGCTGGCGCGATGTGCAGGAGATCCTGATCCGGTCGGCCACGCAGGTGGACCCGGGAAGCGGCGACTGGAAGACCAACAGTGCGGGTTTTCGATTCAACCACGGCTACGGCGCCGGCATGGTGAACGCGCGCGACGCAGTGACGCTTGCGCAAACATGGACCAACCTCGGGGCATGGGCTCTCACCACCGAGGAGCAGACCAACATCAACATCGGCATTCCGGACAACAGCACCAGCGGGGTCACGCGAACCTTCTTCATCGGTAACGATCAGCGCGTCGAACACGTCGCCGTCGAGGTCGATATCACGCACCTCGTTCGGCGCAATCTGCAGGTCACGCTCACGGCCCCGTCGGGCATGAAATCGACGCTGATGGGTCAGGCGCCAAAGATCGGCGCCCACTATGCGGATTGGACGTTCACCACGGTCCGGCACTGGGGCGAGAGCATGCAGGGCACGTGGACGCTGCACATCGCCGATCTCGCATCGGGGTTCACGGGCACGCTGCACGCCGCGCGGCTGACGATCTATGGCTCGCCGGTCGCTTCAAACTCGCCACCCGTCTTGGCGCCGACCGGCGATCTGGTCGTGCAGGTCAGCAACCTCCTGCAGGTCACCGTGTCGGCCACACCCACGGAAGGCGACACCGTCACGCTCTCCGCCAGCAACCTCCCGGCAGGTGCGACATTCAGCTCAACAAACGAAAACGGTACGCTCACCTTCACGCCCGCGGCCGCGCAGGTCGGTGTGTACACGAGCGTGTTCTTCGCGACGGACAACGATGGCGCGGACCAGGAGACGGTAACGATCACGGTCATCCCCATTCCGCCCAGCGAGGGCACGAACGTTCTCGCCTACTACGATTTCGACAACGGTAGCGCGTACGAAGGGACGCCCCAGTTCGAGGCGACCTGGGTTTCTGCGACATCGATGAACGTGGCCGACGGAGCCTGGACCACGAATGCGGGGAATCCGTCGTTCGGAAAAGCAATCGGCGACACAGGATGGACCGGGACGAACTACTTCACGTTCACCCTCTCCGTGACGAACGGTTTGTCGATGAACATCCTGGGACTGGATTTCGACGATACGGGCTCGTCGGCGGCACCGACGTCATGGGTGATCCGGCACAGCATCGACAATTTTACGGTCCCCGTGGGTGGCGGCGCCGCCCATACCCTGGGCTTCGTGACAAACCAGAGCGTCTTCTCCATCCCGTCCGTAACGGGGTCCATCGCGTTCCGGATCGTCGGCGAAAATGCGTCCAGCAGCACGGCCGTGTGGCGAATCGACAATGTCCGGATCTTCGGATCCGTATCACCCCTGGACACGGACGGCGACGGGATGATCGACATCCACGAGTGGGTTGCGGGAACCGACGCGACGAATGCGGAATCGTTCCTCGCCGCGAACGCGGTGGCGGGTGGAACCAACGGCATCGTGATTACGTGGCCGAGCGCATCCAATCGCATCTACGCCGTCAGCATGGCCACGAACCTGCCCGACGCGTTTATCCCGATCGCGATCAATCTTCCCGCGACGCCCCCGCTTAACACCTACACCGACGCAGCGCCCACGAACGCGGTCCGGATCTATCGCATCGAGCTGTAGTACTTCAATCTTTCGACTCGCGGAACTGTACGTAGGCCCCGATGAGCATGCCGAGGGGAATGAAGCGTGTGAACGGGACTGCGCAATAATAGGCCGCGGCAAGGGCCCAGAGAACGCGTTGCCACCAGGGCAGCCGGTAGATGCTGCAGATCCAGAACGCAGCAATCCCGCCGAGCACCAGCCCGGTGAAGCCCCACGTCACGAAGTCGATCGCATCAATGATGGCACCCGCGACGATGGGTCCAAACGCTCGCTCTGCGCGACGGGCGCGCGATGACGTGCGACGGCTTTCGCCCATTCCCGGCTCCGGCGGAAGAACCTCTGGGATAAGGACTTCTGTTTCCTTCTCTTCGGGCATAGGACGGAACAGTAGCACCGGCTGATCCTGCGGCCAAGCCCGTGCGTATGCACGTTGTGCAAGGCGGGGGTTAGAATACAGAAGGCGGCCACATCCGGCTTGCATCGGGTCGGGGGCAAGAGGACGATGACCGGTCGAACATTCGGGGGATTATCATGAAGTTGACTGGTGCTGCCGCATTCGCGGCTGTCGTTGTTGCCGTCTCGATCGAACAATCCTTTGCCCAAACCTCTCGGTTTTCGCCGGGCTCCACAGATCGAAGCAAGGTGCGCGTGGACGATGCGATCATGGCGGAGCAGTTGGTCGCAGATGGAGCCGTTGTGGTCGCCGATTACGGCTCCTTCCGGGTACTGGAAGTGAATGCCTCCGGCCGCGCCGCCCTGCAGGGTCATCCGGCCGTGGAATCCATCGATGAGCATTTTCAAATTCTTCTCAACGCGGGCGGGATCGACGCCCGTGCCCCGAAGAGCGCATCGAGGTCGAAGACACCGTCCGTCGGCGCGGGCCTGCACCTCGTACAGTTCGCCGGACCGGTCAAGCCGGAGTGGGTCGATGAACTCAAGGCCGACGGCTTCCGGATCGTGGCGTACATCCCCCACAACGCCTATCTCGTCTATGGGGATGCTTCTGCTCGCGCCGGGATGAACCAGCGTGCCGCGTCTCGCAAGCACGTGCAATGGGAGGGAGCGTACACGGGGGCCGACAAGATCCAGCCGCGCGCCAAGCCCGTTGACCGCAAAGGCTTGGCACGTGTTCTTCCGGACGTTCCCTTCGCGATCCAGCTTGTGGACGACGAGGCGGCGAATGACGCAACGATAGCGCTCATCACGGCGCTGGCCGGCGGATCGGTCGAGAAGATCAGCCGCGTGAACGGGTATGTGAACGTGATCGCAAAGATCCCTGCCACGGAAGTCGCCTCCATCGCGGAACTCCCCGATGTGGTGTCGATCAATCTCTACACCCAGCGGCGCAAGTTCGACGAGAGACAGGGCCAGATCGTGGCCGGCAACTTGACCGGCAATGCGCCGACCGGCCCCGGCTATCTCTCCTGGCTCGCGACGAAGGGATTCACGAACACCGTGGCGGATTTCGCCGTCAATGTGACCGACAGCGGCGTGGATAACGGCACAAGCAACGCCAATCACTTTGCACTCTACACCGGCGGCAGCACCGCGCTGGCAACCCGCGTGGTGTACAACCGGCTCGAGGGAACGGCCAACACCGGCAGCACGATCCAGGGATGCGACGGCCACGGAAATATTAACGCCCACATCATCGGTGGCTACGTCGCCTTCACCAACGCACCCCACGTGGATTCGGGCGGTTATCGCTACGGCCTCGGCATTGCGCCCTTTGTGAAGATCGGGTCGTCGGTCATTTTCGACCCCTCTAATTTCACGAGTCCCGACTACGAGGATCTGATTTCTCGCGCCTATCGCGACGGCGCGCGCGTCAGCTCCGACAGCTGGGGCGCCGACACGGCCGGTGATTACGATATCGACGCGCAGCAGTACGATGCCCTGGTACGTGACGCACAGCCTGCAGGGTCAGCCGTGGTGACGGCCGGCAACCAGGAGATGACGATCGTCTTTGCGGCGGGCAACGCCGGCTCGGGCGCGCAGACCGTAGGCTCGCCTGGAACAGCGAAGAACGTCATCACCGTCGGCGCCGCGGAGAACGTCCACTCCCACGCCATCACCAACGGCGGCTCGGACGCTGCCGGCAATGACGGTTGCAGCACGCCGGACAGTGAAGCCAACAGCGCGAACGATATCGCGTCCTTCTCCAGCCGCGGCCCCTGCTCCGACCAGCGACAGAAGCCCGAAATCGTGGCCCCGGGCACCCATATTACCGGCGGCGTGGCCCAGCAGAACAGGATTGCCACGGGAACCGGCGACGACCTGTCGTGCTTCTCGGCTGAAGGCGTCTGCGCCACGGCGAGCAGCAAGTTCTTCCCCACGAACCAGCAGTTCTACTCCACCTCATCCGGCACCAGCCATTCGACTCCCGCCGTCGCGGGCGGCGTGGCGCTCATTCGCACGTACTTCCAGAACAACGGGATCAACGCGCCGAGCCCGGCCATGGTCAAGGCCTACCTTGTCAACAGCGCGCGCTACATGACCGGCACGGATGCGAATGACAACCTCTGGTCGCCTGACCAGGGCATGGGCGGCATGAACCTCGGCACGGCGTTCGACGGTACGCCGCGCATGCTTCGCGACCAGCGTACCAACGACATCTTTACCACCACGGGCCAGTCGCGCACGTTTACGGGCCAGGTCGTCTCCAACACGAAGCCGGTTCGGGTCACGCTGAGCTGGACCGATGCGCCAGGATCCACATCCGGCAACGCCTTCAACAACGACCTCAACCTGACGGTCGTCATCAACGGACAGACCTACCGCGGTAACGTCTTCACGGGCGCTTTCTCCACGTCGGGCGGTTCGTCCGACGCGCGAAACAACACCGAGAGCATCTTCCTCCCGGCGGGGACAACGGGCGTCGTGTCCGTCACGGTCAGCGCTGCCAACATCACATCCGATGGGATCCCGAACTTCGGGACAGCGATCGATCAGGACTTCGCCCTTGTGATCTACAACGCGGTTGAAGTCCAGGCGCCGGCGATCTCCGACGCAGGCTCCTTCCTGTCGGCCGAAAGCTGCGGCGTGGGCAATGCCGCCATCGATCCCGATGAAACGGTCACCGTCTACTTCACGCTCCAGAACAGCGGCTCGGCGGACACGACAAACGTTGTCGCGACGCTGCTCGCGACAGGCGGGGTCACGGCTCCGAGTTCAGCGGTTTCGTACGGTGCACTCTTGGCCGGCGGGTCCGCGGTCTCCAACGCCTTCACGTTCACGGCGACGGGAACATGCGGAGGCGCGGTCACCGCGACGCTTTCCCTCCAGGATGGAGCCACATCGCTGGGCTCCATCACGTACAACTTCCAGCTCGGCGGAACATCCGACTCCTTGATAACGCGGACCAACGCGACAGCGATCAACATCCGCGACAACACCACGGCGTCACCCTACCCCAGCACGATCACCATCACAGGCGCAGTCGGCACCATCAGCAAGGTCGTCGCGAGCCTGAACGGGTTTGGTCATGCCTACCCCGAGGACATCGACATGGTCCTCGTGAGTCCCGGCGGACAGAAGGTCGCGCTCATGGGCGCCGTAGGCGGCGGCACATCGGTCAGCGGGCTCAATATCGTGTTCGATGACGACGCCTCGGCATCCATCTCAGAACCGATGGCTTCGGGCACCTTCAAACCGTCGGGCTCCGTGGCCACAATGACCTCCCCGGCCCCGGGCGCCCCGTATGGAGCCACCATGTCGGAGTTCAACGGTGTGTCGCCCAATGGGACGTGGTCGCTCTATGTCCTGGACGCAGCCGCATCGGACACCGGGCGCGTCGTCTCCGGTTGGACGCTTTCGGTGACCGCCGGTGAGCCTCTATGCTGCGGAAGCAACAAGCCGCCCGTACTGGCCGCAATCGGCAACCAGAGCGTGACGCTCAGCAACTCGCTGAGCTTCGCCGTCACCGCCACGGATCCGTACGACGCTGACCCGATCACGCTTGTGGCGTCGAACCTGCCCGCTGGCGCCACGTTTGGCGCGACGAACGGAAACGGGACTTTCTCGTGGTCACCCGCCTCACCCACCGGCACGTACAACGTCTCGTTCTACGCCACGGACGATGACGGGGTCGACAGCGAGACGATCTCGATAACCGTCTCTCCCATACCGGTCATCGGCCCAAGCACAAACATCGCGGGATGGACCTTGATCCAGTCGAACGCCACGCTGCGCTACACATTCCTGACGAATGCGACGATCGCTTCCGGCGGATACCTGATCCTTGCCCGCAGCGCGACCAAGGTTCAGTTCGAGAGCTATTGGGGTGTCACGCTGGGGTCCAACGTGACCTTCATCACGGCGAGCAATGAAACGCCGACGATCAACGGAGCCGAGACGTATACACTTCACAGCGTAGGTAGCGTCCTGCGCGATGGCCCGACTCCGACCAGCCTCGATCCGGCGAATGACTCGGTCCGGCGTATCAGCGCCCAATCGAATGCCACGCTCGCGGCGAGCTGGCTGATAGGAACGGCGTTGGCGAATGCGACACCGGGGTCGGGCGGTTCAGGGAATGGAACCGGCGGCGTGGTGATCAGCGAGTATTCAGATGCCACGGGAACAGGCGCCTTCAGCAACGAGTTTGTGGAATTGTTCTATGACGCACCCTCCGGACCTGCTCCCCAGAATCCACCGACGCTCGCGTCGATCGGCAACAAGACCGTGGTGACGAACAGCACGTTGTCCTTCAATGTCACGGCTACGCCGACGGAAGGGGATACGGTCACGCTGACGGCATCCAACCTACCGGCCGGCGCGACCTTCTCATCCACGAACGAGAACGGAGCCTTCGAATGGGTCGGCGCAAACCCGCTCGGCGTCTACACAACGACGTTCTATGCGACGGATAACGATGGCGTAGCCTCCGAGACCATCGAAATCACGGTTGCGGAAGGCCTTGGCCCGACGAATGTCACCGTGCTCTACACGTTCGACGCCGCATCGGCGTTCACGAACGGACCGAACACCGTGCCTGCGGGGTTGTCCGCGGGACTGTTCGTGTCCGGCGACGGGATCTTCACAAACTTCGGAGGGAATCCGGGCCGGGCGATTGCCGACTCGGGCTTCACGGGCACGGGCAACAACTACTTCACGTGCACGATCACGATAAGCAGCGGCCTCGTGTTCAACCTCAAGAGTTTGCGGTTCGATGACCAGCGCTCGAACTCGGGACCGGCGATCTGGACGATTCAAAGCAGCGCGGACTCCTTTGCCTCTGACCTGGCGGCAGGGAGCAGCCATCTGAGCTTCTCGACCAATGACGCCGCCCTTTCGGTAACCAATATTACCGGTGCCTTCACGCTCCGCATCTCCGGCGGTTCAGCGGGCTCCGCCGGTGGTACGTGGCGAATCGATAATGTCGCAATCTCCGGCGAGCTTTCGACAGAATCGGGCAGCTCCCCCGATGCCGATGGCGACGGGCTCGATGACGAATGGGAGATTCTGTACTTCGGCAGCACAACGAACGCCAATGCGACGACCGATTCCGACGGTGACTTCTTTGTCGACCTCCACGAGTTCCTCGCAGGGACGGTGCCGACGAATGGCGGATCGCTCCTGGTCGCCACGCAAGTTGTGAATGATGCTTCGGGATTTGTCGTTACGTGGCAGAGCGCATCGAACAGGTTCTACACCTTGAGCCGCGCGTCCGATCTCCTTGGCACGTTCACGAATATCGCACTCAACATTCCCGCGACGCCGCCATCCAACGTGTACACGGACGCCGTGCCGACCAATGCGGTGAACGCGTATCGCGTCGAAGTGGAGTAGCGGCAGCCGTCAGCGCCTGGCGTCCGTCGATCCCTGATCGACGGTCACAGGCGTCGGGGCGGAGCGAACAGAGGCGACAAATCGCTCGTAGATGCGGCGGAAGATGGGATCCGTGTGACGAGGCTTTGGGCGCTCCACCCACTGGTAGTTGTCTCCGAACTCGCTCGCTTCCGGATAACCGTCGTCCGTGAATATGTAGGGCATCCGCAACCTCCTTTCCCCGTCGGGTAGTAAGGTGCGTCCCGCGTGTTAGCGGGCGATGAGAAGACAACTAGAAGACGATGGGGGCGAAAAGCTTGTAGCCCTTCAGCTTCTTGCGGCCGGCGAGGAACGCCAGCTCGATGACGAAGTCGATTTCGACCACCTTGGCACCGAGCTTTTCGACCAGCTCCGCGGTGGCCAAAGCCGTTCCGCCAGTGGCCAGCAGGTCATCGATGATGACCACCCGGTCCTTCTTCGTGAGGGCGTCCACGTGCATCTGGAGGACAGCGGAGCCGTATTCGAGATCGTAGGACACCTCGATAGTCTTGTACGGCAGCTTGCCCTTCTTGCGGACGGGCGCGATACCGATGCCCAGTTTCTGGGCCAGCGCGGCGCCGAAGAGGAATCCGCGCGACTCGATGGCAACAATCTTTGTGATCCGCTTGCCCTTCAACCGTGCCGCAAGAATGTTCACCGTGGCACGGAAGAGCTTCGGGTCGTCGAGGATCGGTGTGATGTCCTTAAAGAGAATGCCCGGCTTGGGAAAGTCGGGCACATCTCGAATCGCTGTTTTGATGCGTTGTATGCTCATGCAACCTTTCGACGGGCCGGGCGCATTTCGTTCTCCGGCAGGGCCGTGATGCGCTCGTTCTCCTCCATCATATCGCGAAGCTTGGCGATTGCAGCATTTTGAATCTGGCGGACGCGCTCCCGCGTGATCTTGAAGCGCTTGCCGACATCTTCCAGTGTCTCTTCCTTCACGTCGCGAAGTCCAAAACGGTACTTCAGGATCTCGCGCTCGCGCTTGTCGAGGCGGTCGAGCAGCGATTCCATCTCGGTCTTCAGTTGCACATCGTTGATCTCTTCGAATGGCGAGCGAACCTTGTCGTCGCCCACAATCTCACCAAGCTCCGCGCCGTCGCCGTCCCCGATCGGTGCGTCCAGGGATGCGGGCCGGAGCGACACGGTTTGCCAGTGACTGATGACCCGGGGTGAAACGCCAAGCGCTTTGGCGAGTTCCTGCTCGGTTGGATCGCGTCCGTATTTCTCGGCAAGGCTCCGTTCGACACGACGCATCTTTGCAATCTTGTCCACGAGATGCGCCGGCAAGCGGATCGTCTTGCTCTGGTTGGCGAGCGCGCGCTTGATCGCCTGCTTGATCCACCATGCGGCATACGTGCTGAGCTTTCCGCCCTTCTTGGGGTCGAACCGCTCGACGGCTTTCATCAATCCAATGTTGCCCTCGGAAATGAGGTCGAGCAGGGGCAGGCCGTAACGCGCGTAGTCGTGCGCAATCTTGACGACGAGGCGGAGGTTGGCGCGAATCATGAGATCACGGGCCTTCTTGTCGCCCTTCTTGATTTTGGCGGCAAGTTCGATCTCCTGTTTGACCGTGATCAGGTCCGTCTGCCCGATTTCGCGCAGGTAAACCTTCACCGATCTGCTGTCATCCATTATGGCCATGGCGTCTCACAATACCCAAGTTCAGTACATCAGGCTATCGGACCCGGCGGCTAATCCTTACAGCGAACGCCTTACAAGGATGTGCCTAAACCAAGCCCACCGACGAGGCAATCATAAACGGAAACCGGTTTCGCGAATCAGTCAGGAGTGCCCCCCACCGCAATTAGACAAGCGCGTCGAAGGGCTTGTTCAAAGAAATGAGTGACTATTTCGGGGGGGCATGGAGAAGCCCGCCAAGGATCGTGGAGATGGCCCGACCGGTGAGCATCCAGCCGTCGAAGGGCGTATTCTTCGATTTCGAGGCGAATGCGGAAGCCTCTACGCGCCATGGGGTTTCGAGGTCCAGCACGGCGATATTCGCCTCCGACCCGGTTGCCAATGACGGCACGGGCAATCCGACTATTTTCGCGGGTTCGACCGTCCAGCGCTGCAGCCAGGACATGAGCCCCATGCGACCCTTTTGAACCAGCGTCGAATAGGTCAAACCGATCGCCGTTTCAAGGCCGACGAGACCGAAGGGAGCCTTTAAGAATCCGCGCGCCTTCTTTTCTGCGGAGTGCGGCGCGTGGTCCGTGGCGAAGCAGGAGAGCGTCCCGTCGCACAACGCATCAACCAGGGCCTCTCGGTCTTTCGCCGAGCGCAAGGGCGGATTCATCTTGAAGTTGGCATTGGCTGGATCGATGTCCGCGTCGCACAACACCAGGTGATGCGGAGTGAGTTCACCCGTGACGCGCACGCCACGCGCGCGGCCTCTGCGGATCAGGTCCGCGCCCTCGGCCGATGTGACGTGCTGGATATGGAGAGCGCAACCGGTCTTCTCCGCGAGGTCGATGTCGCGCGCGATGATGCGAGTCTCGGCATGGGTCGGGATTCCGGGCAGCCCGAACTTCCTTGAGTACTCGCCTTCGTGCATCACGCCACCCTGGCGTTCGATGAGATTGTCCTGCGCATGGTCCATGATGACCAGGTCGAGGGCTGCCGCGAGACGCATGGCCTGTTCCATGACGACATCGTCCTGAACGGTTGACCCGTCATCGGTCAGCGCGACCACGCCCGCCGCCTTCAACGCCGCAAAGTCGGTGATCTCGCGTCCCTTGCGCTCTCGCGTGATGGCACCGCTCGGCAGCACGTGGGTCAAGCCGACCTCCAGCCCGCGAGCTTTTACCCGTGAGACCACTTCCGGCGTGTCGTACGAGGGCTTGGTGTTGGGCATCGCGACGATGGTCGTGAAGCCGCCCCGGGCCGCGGCGAGGGATCCCGTTTCAATCGTCTCCGCTTCCTCGCCGCCGGGCTCGCGAAGATGAACGTGCAGGTCGATGAGCCCGGGCGTCACGACAAGTCCGCGCACATCCACCACGCGAGCGCCGACCGGGGCCCGGGAGGCGATCACGTCGTCCGAAATGAAGACATCGGCGACTTCATCACGTCCGGACGAAGGATCAAGGACGCGTCCGCCTTTCAAAATCAGGGACTCATGCATGCCGTGCAGATATCCCGAGCCGGGGATGCATTTGCAACGAAAAAGACTATGAGGCGAGATCTATGGATTTACCGCAGCGGGGACAATTCAGGGAGGGATTCGCGAAGCCGGGTGGCAGCTTGATGCGCAGGCCGCAGGTGCAATCGAGGATGCGCATGTCGTTCAGGTTGTGCAGGGTGTTCTTTGCGGAACGCCATCCTTCGGATGTCGCAACGGTCGGCGCGCGAGCGGGCACCACGTTGGACAGGGTGTCGCGGAACAAGGCCTTCTTTCCGCCGCCCATCGCGCGGTATGCCTTCTCGTACGCGGCGAGCGATGAGTCGCCCGACATACCGCGCAGGATGTTTACGCGCTTCTCCATCGGCGGGTGCGTGCTCATCAGGCTCATCGCCTGGCTAGGCGGCGCAATGTACATCGGGGCTAGCACGCGGCTGACCTCCGCGGCGGGAGCCTGCTGCCCTGCGACCTTCTCCAGGGCGGAGGCGAGGCCTTCGGGATAGCGGGTAAACTGCGCGCCACAGGCGTCGGCGAGATACTCGCGCTGGCGTGAGCAGGCGAAGTAGAGGAGTTGCGCGAGCAGCGGGGCAAGGATCGCGAGCAGCACGGCGATGACGGCCATGATCGCCGCGGCTTGATTCGAATCGTTCGACGAGCGCCGTCCGCGGTAGCTGCCGTAGCGAAGTCCGCGGAAGTACATGTCGGCCAGCATCACGACCGCGCCGAGCGTTACGCCGGCGAGCGTCATGAAGAGCGTATCGCGATTGCGGATGTGGGCGATCTCGTGGGCGATCACGCCCTGCAGTTCATCGCGATTCAATCGCGCCATCAACCCGGTGGTCACGGCCACGGCGGCGCGTTTTTCGTTGAGCCCGACGGCGAATGCGTTCGGCACCGGATTGTCGATGATGAAGACGCGGGGCGTCGCAGAAAGCCCCGATGCGATCTGCATTTCCTCGACCACATTGAAGAGCTGGGGCGCCTGGTTGTGATCCACCTCGCGCGCACCGGCCTGGCCGAGAAGCAGACTCTCCCCACCGGCGAGCGAAGTCAGCAGAAGGACACCCCAGATGGCCAGCGCACCGACCACACCGACCGGGGCGAAGGAGGGATCAAGCGTGTACCCGATCGCGGCTCCGAGCAGGCCCAGCAGCATACCGAGCGCCACGATAAGGACGCCCGACCTGCGCTGGTTCGCTCGAATCAGGTCCCACATGGAGGCCCGGCGTTAGAACTTCACGGTCGGCACCGCGCGCTCGGCCTCGTCGGTGATCTCGAAGAACTCGCCGCGCTTGAAGCCTCCGACGGCGGCAACGATGTTGCTCGGGATGCTCTCGATGAGGTTGTTCAACTTCATCACTGCGTCGTTATAGAACTGGCGGGCGAAGCTGATCTTGTTCTCGGTCGAGGTCAGCTCCTCCTGCAAGCCGAGGAAATTCGTGTTCGCCTTGAGGTCGGGATAATTTTCCGCCACGGCGTAGAAGCCGCGCAAGGCGCCCATGAGCTGGCCTTCGGCCTGCGCTATCTGGTGCACGTTGCCGCTGGCGTTTGCGCTGACGGCTCCGGCGCGGGCGCGTGTCACGGACTCGAGCGTCTCGCGCTCGTGCTTCATGTAGCCCTTCACGGTTTCGATCAGGTTGGGAATCAGGTCGTGGCGGCGCTTCAGCTGCACGTCGATCTGCGCCCACGCGTTCTTCACTTCGTTGCGGCGACTGACGAGCGTGTTGTAGGTCGCGACAAACCAGAGGACGAGCACCGCGATCACACCGAGCAGGATCATCAAGGCCATGACTCAGACTCCTTCTTCTGCGGCGCGCGCCGCGTTCTTACCTAACAAGTCGCGAATATAACCCGACAGCGTCTCGATCTCAATCCCATGTGCGCCCGAACCAAGAAGCGATTCCAGCTCACCCGGATCGATCCAGACCCCGTGTCCGTTCGCGCAGACATCCAGTTCAACGGTCGTACCGGGGAAATGCGCGAGGCGGAGCGAGCGCGAGCAATGGGGACAGAGGCGTTTGCCAAGCTTCCCCGTCTCCAACCACTGGGTCGGCGGCGTTCCCAGCTCGGCACCCAGAAGGACATCGAGCTCGCCGGTGTCCAGCCAAAGCCCCCTGCACGAGAGGCAGTAGTCAACCTCCACCCCCCTCAACTCGAGCACCACGGTCGGCACCCGGCACGATGGACACGGCATCATGCCGCGACGATGGTCCAATCAC
>CAZCZZ010000027.1:0-13821 GCA_964503335.1 uncultured Verrucomicrobiota bacterium | reverse complement strand
CTCCGCGGAATCGGGTTCATCTACTGCGTGGCGTTCTTTTCACTGGCCCGGCAGGTGATTCCGTTGTTGGGACACGACGGGTTGTTACCCGCAGATCTGTTCCTGTCGCTGGTGAAGGAGCGGGTTTGCTTCTACGAGCTGCCGACCCTTTTCTGGAATTACTGCAGCGATGTCGCCCTTCAGGCGGGCGCGTGGGTCGGGTTTGCTTTGTCGGTCCTCGTGCTGCTCGGGATCAGCAACGCGATTCTGATGCTCGCGCTGTGGCTCCTCTACATGTCGTATGTCCACGTCGGGCAGGTCTTCTATGGCTACGGCTGGGAAACGATGACGCTTGAAGCCGGCTTCCTCGCCATCTTTCTTTGCCCTCTCAGCTCCCTCCGCCCATCCAACATGAATCCTTTCTCATCAACCATCATCCTTTTCTGGTACCGCTGGATGCTGTTCCGCGTGATGTTCGGCGCCGGGCTGATCAAGCTGCGCGGCGATGAATGCTGGCGCGATCTGACGTGCCTCGCGTTTCACTACGAGACGCAACCCATCCCCAACGCGCTGAGCTGGTATCTGCACCAGATGCCGATGTGGTTCCATCAGACCGGATGTCTATTCAATCATTTCGTAGAGCTGATCGTTCCGTTCTTCTACTTCGCACCGCAGCCCATCCGGCGATGGGCCGGAATTCTTACGATCATTTTCCAGGGCCTGCTGATCCTGAGCGGAAATCTGTCGTGGCTGAACTGGCTGACCATTGTCATCGCGATCTCGTGCCTGGGTGAAGCGACAACGCCCGGCCTGGGGTCAGGCCGGCTCCGGAAAGGTGTGATCATCGCGTTATCAATAGTTCTCGGCGTCCTGTCCATCAACCCGATACGGAACATGATCTCACCAGGGCAGAGGATGAACGCGTCGTTTGACCCGCTCCACCTCATGAACACATACGGAGCCTTTGGTTCCGTGGGAAAAGTGCGACACGAGATTGTGCTCGAAGGATCAAACGATGGCGCTACATGGCAGGCCTATGAGTTTCTCGGAAAACCAGGCGATCCCGCGCGGCGTCCTCCGGTCATCGCTCCCTACCAGAGCCGTATCGACTGGCAGATCTGGTTCGCGGCCATGCAGCAGCCGGATCAGAACCCGTGGCTCATCCACATGATCTACAAGCTGCTGAACGGCGATCCGAAGATTGCGGGACTGCTGCGACATAATCCGTTCCCCGAATCACCGCCGCAGTTCATTCGCGCAGCTTTCTACGGGTATCGGTTCACCACAGACCGCAAGGAAGGCCTGTGGTGGCGCCGCGAGTACAAGGGGCTTTGGCTCCGACCGATGTCAGCCGATGACCCCGCGCTGCTTCGCTACGTCGAAAGCATGGGCTGGCTGCACAGCGAACTATAGCGCGGGCGCCTCAACCACGCGGAGGCGGAACTGCTTGTTGCCGGCGTTCAGGATGTCCGTGATCTCGACGGATAGGATTCGGCCCGCGCCATCGATTGTTTCAAGGCCCGGCCACGCGTGCCACGCACCGCGTGTGATGTCGGTGCAGGACTCGAGGGCATACGTGCGCCCCGGAACACCCTGCCAGCGGACGAAACTCCGCCCGTCAACGTGTTCGACCACAACATCGAGGAACGAGAAGGAGTCCGAGGCATCGGTGCCGGCGATGACTTCATGGCCATCGCCGATCGTGTCGCCGTCCGAATCCGGAAGAAATGGATCGCTGTTCGCGTACGACTCGCGCAGAGCGTCCAATCCATCACCGTCGATGTCCAACAGTCGCTGCGAGCCGTCGAGCAGATCGACACGGTACAGCCGTTCCCAAGCCGTGTTCTGCGCGGAAGCGGTAGTCGCCGCGTCGCCCGCGGGATCGCTCGACACCAACGGGTGCATGCTGAAGGCCCGGGTCGATTCGTTGAAGAGAATGCGGTACGCCCCGTTCAGCGCCGAGGTGACGCGGATGTTCGCCGCGCTGGTTTCGGCAATGCCGTTGAGGGGGATCGTCGTGCCGGATGGATTCCGGTCGCCCCAGTTGATGGCCCAGCCCGAATTCGCGGCGAACTTGAATTCCGTCGGCGCGACAAGGACGACGTCGTAGGTCCAGGTGCGGTCTGCGACCAACTGCATGTTCTTCGCCGACGCATTCCAGCCATTAAAAAGCCCTGCGACGCTCATGTTCGAATACGCGCTCACAAAAGGCGCGCCGTTCTTCATGACCCAGTATTTCCGGTTCTGGTCGTTGAAGCGGATCGTGTACGTGCCGGAGCCCTGCCCAATCAGGATGTCGGACCCCATGCGATCCGCGACGAAGTCCTTGTTCGTGTCGCCCCAGTTCGAGTTCGTGGCCCAGTTGCCGTACGCATCAAATTTGAAACGCTCGTTGGTGGCCGCGCCGAACGAGGCCTGGATTTCCCACACGTAGTTGCTCACCAGCTCCATGGCGTTGGTGCTCCAGCCGTTCGGAGTGCCGCGGAAGTACATCGTGGGATAGGTTCTCAGAAGCGGCGGAGCTTGTTGCGTCACGCTCACCGTGCCCGTGGAAGAAAGGCCGCCGTCGTCCGTGACCACAAGGGCAAACACATACGTGGTTGTAGAGGTTCGAGCCGGAATGGATGCGCTGGCGATCGCGTTGCTCGCGTTGGCGATGATGGCCACGGGTCCCGATCGCTGGCTCCACGCGTGGGAAACGATGAAACCTTCGTTATCGAACGAGGCGCTGCCGTTCAGTGTCACATTGCCGCCTTCGAGCGCGATGGTCTGGTTCGTCCCCGCGTTCACCGCGGGCGGTTGATTGACGATGTGCTTGATGAGCCAGTAGCGCAGCGACTGGTCGTTGAACCGGATCGTGTACACGCCTTCGCCCGCGGTCACCCGGATGTTCGCCCCCATCGGATCACCGATGAAGTCGTTGTTCGTGTCGCCCCAGTTCGTGGCCCAGTTGCCATACGCATCGAATTTGATGCGTTCGTTTGTTGAAGGACCGAAGGCCGCCTGGATCTCCCACACGTAGTTGCTCACGAGGGTCATCGGCAGCGTGTTGCTCCACCCGTTCAGCGAGCCCTTGAGGTACATCGTTGGATACGTGCGCAACAGCGGCGGCGCAACTTGCGACACCGTGACAGTCCCGGTGGATGACAGGCCGCTGTCGTCCGTGACAATCAAGGCGAATACATAGGTCGTCGCGGAGGTCTGCGCCGGAATAAAGGCCGTCGCATGCTCCGTGTTTGAACCCGACAGGATCACCTCGGGTCCGCTGAGCTGTGTCCACTGGTGCGAAACGACATACCCGTCGACGTCGTACGAAGCAGAGCCATCGAGCGCAACGGCTTCGCCGGCGTAGTAGACGACCTGGTTGGAACCCGCGACCGCCACGGGAGGCGAAGGCGGGAAGACCTTCTTTACGGTGTAGGCGAGGCTCTGGTCGTTGAAACGGATGAGGTAGTCGCCCGCTCCGTTCGTGATCATGATGTCGGCCCCGTATTCGTCGCCGATGCGGTTCCGGTCCGAATCGCCGTAGTTCAGGATCCAGTCACCGTATATGTCGAACTTGAAGCGTTCATTCGTTGCCGACCCGAACGACGCTTGAATTTCCCACACGTAGTTGCTGACCAGGGTCATCAAGGTCGTTCCCCACGTATTGGGAGTGCCGCGGAGATAGACCTGCGGAAACGTCTTCAACAGCGGAGGTGCCTGCTGGCTGACCGTTACGGAGTCGCTGCCCGTCGAGCCGTCGTTGTCCGTGACTTCCAATGCAAAGACGTAGGAAGTGTTGCTTGTCGCTTCAGGAATCGTGACGGAGGCCACGGCCTGTGTTGCGTTGCTGATCGCGACGGAAGGGCCCGCGAGCTGCGTCCACTGGTATGCAGCGATCGTTCCGTCGGAGTCCAGCGACGCCGAACCGTCGAGGGTCACTTCCCCACCGTCGAGCGCGACGGTCACGTTGGTACCCGCTTCGGCCGCCGGAGGAAGATTCACGCGCTGCGAGGTGACGAGAATATCGTCGAGCCGGAGTTGCGCGCGGGCGCTGCTCGCGCCGCTGACGAAGTAGTATTTCCAGCGTAGCTGGATATAGGACCGGTTTGCGGCTTCCGCCGGAAGCGTGACGGGCCCGATCACCTGGCTGTGACCCGCCGTGGCATTGCGCACGTATTCCACGGGTTGCCCGGAACCGTCGAGGACATCGGTGAAGGGGCCGCTCGCGCCGACGCGATATTGCAGTCGAATCGCCTGCACCCGCACGTTTGGCGTGACGGTGCCGCCGGTCCATGTGACTTGGACATTCGTGCGCCCTTTCGTCGAGAACGCCGCGATGGCCGTGCCGACGAAACCGGCGCCCGGCAGGTCCTGTGCATTCCCTGTATTGATGAACGCGACGCCGTTGTCGTCGAGGCCGTTGATGCGGCTGCGGCTTGCGAGATTGTAGGGCAGCGTCCAATACGAATCCATGTCCACGGCGAGCCCCGGATCCAGCGTCGCGGTTTGCTCGAAGATCATATTCGACGGATACGTGCCCGCCGCCGCATTGGAGCTCCACGCCGCGAACGTGTAGCTGCCGAGCGCCAGGTCGTGGAACGCGGGAACGAAGGAGCCGGGGTCCTGCTCGAAGATTGCGCGCACGCTGCGATTCGACGTGAGCGTGATCTCGAATGAAGTGTTGGTCGAAAGGGTGTTGCTGCTCGCGGCATCGACCCACATGACGAACCGGTGCCCGGGTTTCACCGTGGCGGTCAGGCTGACGGGATAGTCGGGAAAGTACGTTCCACTCCACGGATATACGGACGTGCTGACGCCGGGCGTTGTCTCGTCCAGTGTAACCGAGTTGACCTGCACGAGCCCTTCGGAGCGGTCGCTCACATCTACCGTGATGGACTTGCTCTCCTGGAGAGCGAAGAACGCGCGCAGGTGGCCCCATACGGCGCCGTTGCGCTGGCTTACATACTGGCGGATGCGATCCACGTCGTTGCTCCAGTTTGTTGGCTTGCCCCAGCGCGCGGCATGCTCGGCCATCTCGGGTGCATATAGTGCAGCCATGCTGTTCAACTGCGCGACGGCGCGATTTGTGGTGAAAGACGTATTCAAGTGGTCGCTGAATCGCGTGACAAAGAGCTTCTTGAATTGCGGACTCTCGAGGAGGCGACGGAAGAGAAGCGTCGCGTTCGTTGAATTCGCGCCATACGTCTGCACGGGCGAGGCTGCTTGCGCGAGGGCATTGTACTGGGCGAAGTCGTCGTGGCCGGGCACGTAGAAGAAGTCAGCGCCGAGCGCGAGATCCGTGTCGAACAGCATCCAGCGCCAGCGTCCGTCGTGGCGATAGGGAGCGTCCGGCGCGCGGTTGGTGGAAACGGATCGCCACAAGCGCACGTTGTTTCCGGGCCAGTCGGAGTTGCCGGAGTAGATCTCCGTCGCGTAGTAGTCGGCGAAGTTCCCGATATCGATTCTCTCCGTCACAGCTGCGTAGTTGGCCGTCGAGACAACACCCTGCTCGTTGACGAAGCTCATGAGATCAAAGTAGTCCGCGACGTAGGCCTCGTTGCCCGTGTCGTAGATGGGAAAACCATTTGCGGGCGGTGTGACGACGGTATCAAGCTGAACGTAATCGCTCTCGGTCAGCCCGTAGTGATTCTTGAAGTAGCCTTCATCGAAGCGGTCGCGGATGTTGTGAACGCCCCAGTATTCGCCGTTGATGAAGACCACGACAGGGCGCGAATGCTGACGGTCGAGGCCGGTGTGGGCGACGAGCGACTGCATGTACGCATCGCGGAAGATCGTGTTGCCCCAATCGTTGCCGCCCGCGCGGAGCAGGAATGTGCTGAACTGGCTGACCGTCTTGTCGGGGAAGAGCTGGAACGGAAGCGTGTTCGGATTCTTGGCGTAGATGCGGAGCGCCTTGCGCGGTCGCGTGCGGGTGGAGTTGCCGTTGATGCGAACGCCGATCTCGGTATTGAACGCCACGGAGCCGTTCGTGTTGATGAACTCCAGGGAGCCCGGGCGTTCCCACGCGCTGCCGCTCTGCGCATAGTTCGTGTGGTGGCCCTTCACGTAGATGCCCGTTTCGTTGCTGAACAGGTTCGCATCATCCGTAGCGAGCGACATGACGGGCATGGAGAAGCGGCCGATGCCTGCGGGATCGATGAGATACGATTGTGTAACGGGGCGGCTGGGAAGGCCGCCCGGCTTGAACACTTTCGCTCGCACGGTGTGGATCTTGAAGACCTCGCCGGACGGAGCCATCCATCCTTCATAGAAGGGCGGCCCCGGATCTTCGAAGTTCGTCGGGATCATCGATATCCCGTTTGTCTGGCCCGCGCGACTGGCCAGGACGATGGGACTCGCGTACACGGGCGAGTTCGTCGTCGGCTCCGACCCATCGAGTGTGTAACGAACAACGCCGCCTGTCACCGAGGTCGAAAGCTCGACGGACACGGCGGACGTGTAGGCACCGCCACCGGTCGAGAAGGACGGAGGTTCCAGCGATCCAGGACTCCCGACCGTCGTGTTCGCCGCGCCGGGCGTAGCGTCATCGAAGTAAAGCCAGTCGCCCGTTCCGTCGGGCTGGCGTCCAATGGATAAGTCCGCGCTGAGCGCGACGGGGGCCAATGCGTCGATTCTCGTACCGTTGGAATGCGTGAGCACCACATCTTCCCCTCCCGCACTGATCGCGAAGCTGGTGTGCAACATGTTGCCATTGGTGACGGCGGGCCGATTCTTGTTCGAGGCCCAGACCATGAGGAATTCGCCGGGCTGGATGATGACGGAGCCAAACGACCACTTAAAGGGGTTGCTCGCGGTGTCCGATAGACCCCACCCCGTCAGATCGACCGCTTCGGCTCCGTAGTTGTGCAACTCGACCCAGTCTGAGAAGGTTCCGTCCTCATCCTGCACCGTCGATGCGTTGGACGACATAACCTCATTGATCGCAACCGATTGCGAAAACCCAAGCGATGGAAAGGCCAGAAGAGCCAACCCCAACACCCCAACCCGCGCAAACTTCTTCATCATCACGAACTCATCCCTTCAAGACGTCAAATCTAATCGGTAAAACGATTGACTAACCGACTAATTGGCACTTGTCAACCGGTTTAACGACTGGAAATGCGTTAATGTTGCTCGAGTGTTCTGTGTTGAGGTTGTAGCGGGTTCTGCTACACGTTGTCGCACAGGGAGGTGCGTGATGACGTCAGTTAATGGTGTGGTTCTGACCAACGTAGAGGCTGTTCCGGGACGCACGATAGCGGAGGTCTACGGGCTGGTTCACGGCAGCACGATCCGCGCGAAGCATTTTGGCCGCGACTTCATGGCGGGCTTGAAGAACATCGTCGGCGGTGAGCTCAAGGGATACACGGAGCTGCTTGAGGAGTCTCGCAAGGAGGCCGTCGAGCGCATGGTTGCGCAGGCACGTGAGTTTGGCGCAAACGCCGTGATCAATGTCCGTTTCGGAACGACCTCGGTCGCGCAAGGCGCGGCGGAGATTCTGGCCTACGGCACCGCGGTTCGCCTGGAGTAATGCCGTGGATGCGCTGATCCAACTGATCATCGTCCTTGTCCTTCTCGCCCTTGGATTCTTTGTCGGCCGGGCGCGAGAAGCGTCGCACTTCAAGAGCATCCGTGAGCGCGAGGTGCAGTTTGCCGGAAGGCCCGCGGTGACGCTGGAGAATGCGACGCTGCTTCCGCCGGTGCGATCCTGCCAGCTGGTCACCGGCACGGCGGTTATCAGCGTCGATTACTACAAGGTCTTCCTGGCTGGCTTGCGCCAGATCTTCGGAGGCGAAGTTAGATCCTACTCCTCGCTCATCGACCGCGCCCGCCGCGAAGCCGTGTTGCGCATGAAGGAATCTGCCCCGGACGCCGACATGTTCTTCAACGTCCACCTGCAGACATCGTCCATTAACGACGGACAAAAGAAGCACGCGAAAGCCGTCGAAGTCCTGGCCTACTCCACGGCGCTGATCTTTGATCGCCCGGCACAGGGTTCAACGCCACCGGCGCTTCCTTAGGCGAGGGCGAGGAAAACCTACTTGGCCCGCTTCACGAACTCGCGGACCCAGTAGATATCCGAGGTGGGTTGCCCGACGAGTTTTCCCTTCCGGTCAAGTACGCGCACGTGGGGGATGCTCGTGATGCCGTGCTGGGCGACGACGGGGCGCTCCCAGTCCACGATGTCCACCTTGCGCAAGCGCAGGTCGGCGTCGGCGAGAACCAACTCTTCCAGCTTGGGAGTCAGCGCACGGCACGGACCGCACCAATCCGCATAGAAGTCCACGATGGTGATGCGGCCGGGAACGGCCAGGCCGGCGATATCGATCTCCGCGCCTTCCTGTCGGATGTCGGCGATCGCGTCGTAGGAACGATTGGGGCCCGCGCCCTGGGGCCCCAGGGCTTTGAGCTGCTTCTGGTGTTCCGCCTCCTTCGCCTTCTTCGCCGCGATGGCTCCCGCCTTCGCCGCAGCCAGCGAATCCGCCTCGGCTTTCGTCACCCAGGCGCCGTCGTAAAGCATCAGGCCCTTCGCCTGTTGCTCCGCGGCGAAGGCAAGCTCCTGCTGTCGCTGGATGCGGCGACGCTGGAAGTCTTCGTCCATCCTGACGACCGTCCCGTTGCGCAATTCAAGGACGCCACCGTCGTACGTCATGATGGTCACACCCTTGACGACCATCTCCCCGACCGGCGCGCCCAACTCCTTGATGACGTCATCCCGCGAACTGCCCACCCGGATCTCCGCCATCGCCAGGATCGGTAGCGCGACCACGATACAAAGGACCAGCGTCTTCATAGACGCATACTACACGGATTCCCCTGCCCGGTCAGGATCTAC
Organism: uncultured Verrucomicrobiota bacterium; assembly: GCA_964503335.1. GTDB lineage: Bacteria > Verrucomicrobiota > Kiritimatiellia > CAIVKH01 > CAIVKH01 > CAZCZZ01. The sequence goes on along the minus strand of CAZCZZ010000027.1, from coordinate 5,021 downwards.
TTCCTCCTGGCTTCCATGTTTTGCTCGCGTCGCTTTCGGATCGGCGCGACCCTTTCGTTGCCATGCCCGGGACCCGTCCATCGAATCGCATATTCGTGTTCTGCTTCGTCCTGCTTTTCGCGGGACTAAGTCTTGCTCTCGTCGAGCGACACGCCAGCGGAAAAGTCCTCGACCCGGGCCACGGCAGCGGCAGCTACATCACCATCGCCAATCATATCGTGAAGGACGGCACGTATGCGCGGAAGACGGGGGCGCCCACGGCACACCGGCCCCCGGCCTATCCCTTCGTCATCGCTGGTTGCATCGCGCTTGGGGGGTCGGCGTGGAAAACGTACGCCACAGTTGTGCACGTCGGCCTTGGCGCGACGAGTTGTCTTCTCTTTCTCCTCCTCCTGCGGCGGGCCGGTGGCGACGATCGAGCGCTGATCGCCGGAACGCTGATGCTGCTGGGTCACGTCCTGCTTCTCTTCGAATTCTTCGCACTGCACGAAACGGCCCTCTATCTAGCCCTCTCGCTTGGGTTTCTCTTTGCATTGCCCGGGGGAAGGCCTGCGGGAATCCTGCGCAGCGTGCTGGCGGCCGCGCTTGCGACATTCGCGTATCTCACGCGGCCCACGGCGATCGCCCTTCTCCTAATCGGCGCCGGTTGTCTGTTGCGCGTTGTCATCTCGACGCGCTTGCGCCGTGGTGGACCTTCGTTCGTCGCCTTCGTCCTGACCTTCGCCGTCCTGACCTGGCCATGGCATCTCTTCCAGATCCGCCACTTCGGCGGTGTGCACTTTTTCCCGTCCAGCAACGGCGGGCTGGTGAGTTATCAGGGACACAACCCCGACTTCTTTGCCTACTACCCGTATGTGTACGCGGGCAGCTACAACCCGTGGATTGGACGCAAGCTGGTGCGTGAAGGCGTGATCACCTCGTGGCCGCCGCAGGGGCAGGATGAAGTCGCCGCCGACCAGGCGCTGCGTCGTGCAGCCGTGGACTTCATCGCGAAGGACCCCGCGGGCTTTGTCCTGCGAGCCGCAGCGAAGTTGATCGGGTTCTACTCCCCTGTTCCCGTCCCATGGGGCAGCGGAGATCTCGAGGGAGCCGAAGGTTGGGTGCAACTCAGGGAATTCGGACTCACCAGTCGGCTTCGCACGGTCATCGCGCTGTCGCTTCTCACGCTGCCCTTCCTTTTCGGTGCCGCGCTTTTTGTGTGCCGGTGTTTTCGGGAAATCGGCCCGCGGGGGCTTTGGCCCATGCTCCTCTATGTGGCTGCGGTCACGGGCCTCCATATGATTACCCAGGTGGAAACACGCTATCGCATGGCGGTTGACCCGATCCTGATCCTCCTTTCCGCGCTCTATTGGACGCGCCTCCTTCCGGAAACAGGGAGAGCAGGGCACACGACGTCGGCACCTTGACATAAGCTCCCATGCGTGGAATCTTGCCCGCGAACCCGGGGGTTTCTAATGCGCTTACTCATTGCTTTTTTCGTCGTTCTTTCATCGTCCGCCATGGCGGCCAATGTGGCTTCCGACAATGCGTCGGATACGGCCTACAATGCGGGCTGGACCAATGGATCAAACGGCGGCTCCGGGTTTGGCGCTTGGGAGCTCCAGACGTCGCTTCAGCCTGACGGCGCTGCAGGATTTTTTGTCGCGGGCGGTGGCAATGCGGATCTCAACAACATCGCCACATCCGGCGAGGCTTGGGGCATGTATGCGAACGAAGGTGGCTCGGGCGGAAACGATCCGCAACTTGCGGGCGCGGTGCGGCCCCTGACCGGCGGCTCGCTGAGCGTTGGCCAGTCCATCCTTGTCTCGATGGAGCATGGCGGCATCCAGTCGGGCAGCCTCAACGCGAACAACCCGCCTCGCGTCGGCGGTTGGGTTGGTTTCTCCTTCAACCCGTTTGGCGGACTTCTCCCCGACCCGATCAACCCGTTCGGCGGGATCAACGGGGTGTTCGGCTTCGGTTTCCAGGGCGGAGCTTCGGAGTATCATGTCTACGACGTCGTGACGCCCTCGGGCACACCGACAGGGATCCCCTTTACCCAGAACGGACTCAACGTCATCTTCACACTCACCAGCGCCACGACCTACGACCTTGATGTCACCACGCTCGGTCCGGGTGGCCAGACGTACAACCTCAGCGGAACCTTGTCCGGCACCGTCGATACGATCGGTATCTACGACCGCAACGCAGAACAAAACGACGTCTTCTTCAACAGCATCGCCGTGGTTCCCGAACCCTCCTCGATGGGGCTGGGCTTGATCGCGGTCGCCGCCATCGCCGCTCGCCGACTTCGCAGAAGCAGGCGGGCCTGATAAGCGAGATCGGGCGTCGGCCAGCGACACCCCGACACCGCGCCTCCGCATAAAACCGCTTGACCGCCCGAGCCGCGTATGGTCTAGCTGTGGGTAAATCGTTTTACCCACCCAGTTAGGAGTCACCATGCGCCGGTTCTTTGGATTGCTGATCGTCACGTTTGCATCGTTTTGGGCACCCGTTGTTTCCGCCTTCCCCACGTGGATGGGGGTCTATGGCGCATACACGCGGCACGACGGCGGGAATCCGGGCGTGTTCACGGTGATGATGAACCAGGATTACGCCGGGCTCCGCGCGAAAGTGGGCCTTCAGTATCCTTCGTCGTCGGGCGGTCAGGTCTATGACGAGCTCGATATGACGTACAAGGGCAACGTCAACGGGAACTCCTTGTGGGAGTGCGCGATCGACCCGGTGAAGGTGTTTCCCAGCGGCAGCGTGGTGAAGTACTGGTTCCGTGGATTTCAGGACGGCGCGTCGAACGTCATCTATGACAACAACGGCGGCAGCAACTACGCCTTCACGGCCAAGGCCCCCATTTCCCCCCTGAAGTTCCGCGGTGAGTTCGGACTCGGAGACGGTTCGCAGGATCTCGCTGCATGGATCAGTCGCGGGGATGTCGTGCACGCCGTGAGTCGTGGCACCAACGGGATATTCTACCGGACGCTGACAGGAACCGACTGGTCGACGCCGCGGTCCGTGGACTCCTCGACAAACACCTACTCTTCACAGATCGCCATCAACGGGCAGAGCATCATCACATGGCACAGCACGTTCTCCAGCGGCACCGTGTTCAAGCGCAGCCTCGATGGCGGATCTACGTTCGCGACGTTGAACGTCCCCGTGCCGACTGGTGTCAGCAGCGTGTTCATCCTCGGCTACGGCACGTCGGACTACGTGCTCGTCTACGGCAAGTCGGAGCTCTTCGGCTCCACGAAAGCGTCAGAAGTCGTGGCCATGGTCAGCCATGACAACGGGTCGTCGTGGGCAGCGCCCGTGCGCATTGATTCGCTCACGTCGGACACGTATTTCGCCAGCGTTGGGAATCTGCAGTGCGTGCAGGATGGCTCCTCGTTTGTCGTTGTGTATGTGCATGACCGTCGGAACGAGCGGGCGTCGGGCAACGGAACACTCCACGTTGCGCGCAGCAGCGATCTGACGAACTGGACCAAGCTCGCGCTGAAGACGTTTGAAATCGGACGGACACAGCCCGTCCTCACGCGCCTTGCCGCGGGTGATGGCCGCCTGCTCATCGCACTCAAGAATTCCTATACCGACATGGTCCTCTTCCGTCGGGACGGAGCGAACTGGATCGAGTCATCGATCTTCGGGACCTACAACGAGACGGCGTACGGCGCGCACCTCAGCTGCGGCCCGGGCTCGCTCGTGACCGTTGTTTTCCCGACCACGGGCTACAACAGTTCGAACTACTCGTACTTCGTCTCCTCGAATGGCGGAGCCACCTTCGGCCCGCGCTTTTCGCGGCCTTATCCCGCGACCACGGCGGATGAACGCGACACCGTCAGCGGCGTTGTGGACGTCGGCGATCGACTCCTGATCGGCGTCGATCGCCAGCCCGCTTACGGCGTGAATGCGCCGCGGCTGGCCCCGGTGATTATCGAGGCGGGCGAAGGCATCGCGGAATCCGTGTCATGGGTTGGCAACACACACAACTGGCCACCCGCGGGCCAGATCGAATCGAACGAAGTGGTGTGGATCAATACGGAATCCTGGAAGCAGGGCTCCGGCGAGCGGGCCGCCGTGGTGTACAGCGCAAACGGCGGGGCGTGGAAGTCCGTCAACCTGTCGTACGCAGGCAAGCACGGAAACAACGACGCATGGCATGCGCCGATCGGAATGTTCAAGGGCGGAACGCAGGTCCGTTACGCCGTCGCGGTGATCGACAGCGCAGGTAAGTACACATGGGACAGCATGAACGGCCAGAACTACAGCTTCACGGTCAGCTACCCCATCCCTGTTTACTGGGTTGGCAACACCTACAACTGGCCGGCCGCGGGACAGGCCACGGCGAGCGACACCATCTGGGTAAACTGTGAATCGTTTCAAAAGGGCGGCGGCACGTCGGGCATGGTCGTCTACACGACGAACGGCCAGGTCTGGCAATCCAAGCCGCTGAACAAAGCCGGCACGAACGGCAACAACGACTGGTGGAATGCAAACCTCGGCAAATTCGCAGCAGGAACAACCATTCGCTACGCCGTGATGATCGATGACGCCTACGGCACGGCTCGCTGGGACAACAACGGTGGCAAAGACTACGTGCTGACGATCAAGTAGCGCCGACGCGCATCATCCTGAAAGCCGACTGTCCGTTTGACCCGGAATGACTCTTCGCGCAGTCTTCCGGGCATGCAGTTCACGCCCAAGATTCCGGAGCAGACGGCGGATATTTCCATAGGAAAGCGGTCGTGGAAGGAGCAGGTCGAGACGGCGGTGATGGTCCTGCTCTTCCTGGCCGCCGTGTGGTGGCTTACCGGACTTCTTGGAACTTTCGTCGGGGCGCGGATTCCGGATTCCTGGGAGCGGAAGCTTTCGGGAGCCGGAGGACTGATGTCGGAGGGCGGTGAAACCGGGACGCTGGACCGGGCACAAGTCATCCTCGACAAACTCCTCGAAGGCGAGTCGATCCGGAAGCTCGATTACCGCCTCATGGTCATGGACGCGGATGGCGCGAATGCGTTTGCGATTCC
>CAZCZZ010000026.1:9551-51092 GCA_964503335.1 uncultured Verrucomicrobiota bacterium | reverse complement strand
GTATTGTCGATTTTCGGTCCGGATCCCGCCAAGGTCTTCGCACTGGTCAATGCACTCACCGTGCTGATCATCGCCTGCCCCTGTGCGCTGGGCCTTGCCACGCCCATGTCCGTTATGGTGGGCATCGGCATGGGGGCGCGTCAGGGCGTCTTGATCCGGAACGCGGAAGCCCTCGAGAAAGCCGGTCAGGTGGATCTTCTCGTCGTCGACAAGACGGGAACGCTCACCGAGGGCAAGCCACGCGTGGTCGAAGTCGTGGCGAGCGCCGACGTGACGGATGAGGAACTCCTCGGCCACGCAGCGTCCGTGGAGCTGCACAGCGAACACCCCCTTGCACGCGCGGTCGTCACAGCGGCACAGTCGCGCAACATTCCCGTTCCGGAGTCCTCCGGTTTCGAGTCCCACACGGCGCGCGGCGTGCAAGCCCTTGTGGGCGGACACATCGTCAAGGCGGGCAAAGATTCGTTTGTGAGCGACGAAGCGCCCGGCGCCGAGATGCTGGAACGCTCTCACGCCATGCAGCAGCGCGGGTTCTCCACCATCTGGGTCAGCCGTGCTGGAGACCTTTTGGGCGTCCTGGCCATTGCCGACCCGGTGAAAGCCACGACGCCGGATGCGTTGCGCTCACTTCAGGAACTGGGAGTTCGTGTTGTCATGCTCACAGGCGACCAGGAAGCCACGGCGGCGCGTGTCGCGAATACCCTGGGTATCGTAAACTACCGCGCCGGGGTCACACCGGCTGAGAAGCTTGAACATGTCCGCAGTCTCCAGGCAAAGGGACACCGGGTCGCCATGGCGGGCGACGGCATCAATGATGCACCCGCCCTCGCTGCGGCTGATGTAGGCATTGCCATGGGACACGGCACCGACATAGCGATGCAGAGTGCCGGTATCACGCTCGTCCACGGCGACCTGCGGGGCATCGTGGCTGCATTCCTGCTCAGCCGACGCGTCATGCGCAATATTCGCCAGAACCTATTCTTTGCATTTATCTACAACATCGTGGGTATTCCCCTCGCCGCCGGCGTCCTCTATCCTTTTGCACAGGTTCTCCTCAACCCCATGATTGCCGGCGCTGCGATGGCCTTGAGCAGTGTATCCGTCATCGTCAATAGCCTGCGCCTGAAGAGGGCGCCGCGAACCTGATCGAGCTGCAACGGCGACTATCGGGGAAACCCCGAAAGACGACATTGCTCCATGATGCGCCGAGGGTTTTCCGGCTCTACTACGTTTCACTTGTTAGAGACCGAAGGGTCTAGCAACAAAGAGTCACCACAACAGGAGAAGGCCATGAAGAGAATCATCATTGCAACAGCAGCGGCGGCATTCCTTGTCGGATTGCCGATCGGGACCGTGCGCGCGGAAGAAGAGGGTTCGGACAAGGACGCGGCGCTCATGTGCGCGAAATGCGAAACGGTCTGGGTCAAGGTTCCCCGACAGGTCGGCAAGACCACCGTGTACACATCGCAGAAGAAGATGCTCTGCGAGGACTGCAAGTCAGCCGTCGCGACCTTCTTCGCGACGGGCAAGTTCGAGCATTCCTGCAAGTCATGCGGCAGTCTCGTTGAGTGCGAAGCCGCACAGGCGGAAGCCGGCGAAGGCGAAAAGCCCGAGGGATCGAAATTCGTTCCCGGAACGGACGCGGCCCATCAGCATCATCTGAATCATCCCGAGTCGAAGTAGCCCTCGTCCGTCAGGTACGCTCCGGGTTGGTCTGGTCAACCCGGACGACGTACCGAAAATAGTTCGAGGGTTTCTCCGCTTGTCTTCGTATTACCACAGTGAACAACCATGACGACAAATCCGCAGCATGAACCGCTGGAAACCCTGCTCAAGCAGTGGCAGGCGCCCAATCCCGCCGGCGACTTTGAACAGAACGTGCTTCGGCGCATACGCTTGCAACAGCCGTCTCCAACCCGCTCTTGGTGGGAAACCGTAACGGCTGGCCTGACAGCCTCTGCTGTGGCACTGATTGTTTCGTTCATCCTGACGCAGGGCATGCAGCCCCGGTCGAGCGGCATCGTTCGCGCCGAATCCGTAACCGGAGGCTATGCACAGCTTCTAACCGGGAGCTTGTAGTGATCCATCGCATCATCACACCCGTCGTCACAATCGCCATCGCGGCCACCGTGGCGTTCGCCGTGGCGCGGTGGCAGTCGCCCCACGCGTCGACGACATCGATCGATACGCTGAAGAATTCGGCATGGCTCGCGACGAAGCTCGACCTCGCCGAAGATCAAGTGACAGCCATCAAGGCGTTGCAGACCAGTTTCACGGATGAGTTAAGCCAAAGCTGCGAGATGCAGTGCTCGGCCCGTTTTGAACTCGGAGAGGCTTTCTTCGCCGACGCCTTCACCCCAGAGATGGAACAGGCGATGGTCGACAAGATGGCCAAGGCTCAAGCGTCCGCCGATCTCGCCACACTTCGACACATTCGGCAGATCCACGCCCTGCTCAACCCTGAACAACAGAAGGTCTATGTTGATCTCGTTTCGAGATGTCTGTGCGCAGAGTGCGCCAATGGATGCGACGAAAGCGAGATGTGAGATACGAGATTTGGAAATTGAGACGGCAAGAAAGAGGAAGAGGACGATTATGATCAAGATTCTAATTATGAGTTTGATGGTGGCGGGTGCTCTAGCAAATGCAGAAACTGTGAAGAGTGAGTATCCGCTCTCAACGTGCGTCATTTCTGGTGAGACGTTGGGAGATATGGGCGATCCCTTCATCTACAAGTACAAGGGGGTCGAGGTACGCTTTTGCTGCAAAGGTTGCGTGAAGGATTTCCAGAAGGAACCTGAGAAGTACCTTGAGGTGATCAAGAAGGCGTCGGATGAGGCGGTCACGGCGGAAAGACCCTCGAAGGATGAACGCGCCGGACACCAGGATCATGCCGACACGGATTCCAAGTAAGTCTGCGCTAATCGCCGTCGTTGCGCTGTCACTAGCCCATGTGGCAAGCGGTGGTGCTGTCGATGACCTCATCGCGAAGGCCATCGACGCCAATCCCGGACTTGAGGCGAGCCGACATGCTTGGCGTTCGGCCGAAGCCATGACGCGGTTCGAAAAGAGCCTGCCGGACCCGATGATCGGGGCCAAGCAGATGCGGGCCGAGTCGACATCATTCAGCGACTATGAAGCGATCGAGTACATGGTGCAGCAGGATGTTCCTTGGCCAGGCAAACGGGGCTCAAAGGTCAATGCCGCCCGCCTGGAAGCGGAGGCTGCTGGCTTTGTTTATCTCGAAGAACTTCGAAACTTGCGGGGCAAGGTGACACAGGCCTATTGGAATCTGTGGCTGGCCGACAGAACAATCGAAACGATGAAGTCCGGTATCAGATTGATTGAACGGATGGAAGAAAGCGCACTATCGGCATATGAGTCAGGCAAAGCCATGCAGGGCGATGTCTTGCGCGCCCAGATTGAACGCGAGAGCATGCAGAATGAGCTGACCTCGATGAAACAAGATCGCGCCGTCGCGATGGCGGAACTGAACACGCTGCTTCATCAGCCGCCAGACACAGTGATCGACGCTTCGGACACACCGCCCCTTCCGACAATGGACAACGACTATAGAGCGATGCAGGAAAAAGCCCGAAAGTTCTGCTGCATTCTCCTCTCCATGATCCGCATGCGCGATGCGAAAGAAGCCGCCGTGGTGGCGGCAAAAGTGGAACGCAGACCCGATCTGCAATTCACCATTGAAGCACGGCAATTTGAAGAGTCCAGCGACATTGAAGAGTACGACACCGCGATTGCCCTGAACATTCCCTGGCTCTGGCACGGCAAGTACAAAGCCGCCATCGATCGGGCCGGAGCCGACCTTGCCAAAGCCCAGGCCGCGCTCGACCAGGAAACGGATAAGACAATGCTCGAAATCCAAGACCTTCACACCATGAGTTCCAACGCCCGGCGCACTCTAATCCTCAATGAGCAATCGATTCTCCCCAAAGCAATCAGCCTCGTCGAGTCCCTCTCATCCTCCTATCAATCAGGCGAAGTGCGTCTGGCCGAAGTCATCGACACGCAACGAACATTGCTCGATGTGCAGCTCGCCGCGCACAAAGCCAGGGCGGACTATGGCAGCCAAGTGGCGATGTTGAACGTCATCGCGGCACCATGGGGACCCGATGAGATCGCAACCGGTCTCGTGACCGAGGAAATGAACGAGGAATAATCATGCGACACATCCTTTCATTCACGCTTGTCGCCCTGCTTCTCGCCGCCTGCTCCTCTAAAGATGAGAAGCACGAGGGACACTCGTCGAAACCAGCCGAGGCAATGCCCAAGTATCATTGCCCGATGCATCCGACCTATGTGGACACCAAACCCGGGTCGTGTCCGATCTGCGGTATGGATCTGGTGCCGATTGATAATGAGGTCGGCGCGACGACCGGGCAAACGCCATCTGTCGAAGGTCGAACAACCGTATTCATCAGCCCCGAGCGTCGCGAACAAGTAGGCGTAGTTTCGACACCTGTCGAGTCCAAGACTCTGATCCGTACCCTTCGGCTCCCGGGCACCATCGAATACCCGGAATCTTCCAAAGTCCTGATAAGTCCGCGAATCGGCGGCTGGATCCGAGAAGTCTATGTCGCATCGGCCGGAGAACGTGTGGAGATCGGTCAACCGCTCTTCACCGTGTACAGCCCGGATATTCTCTCCACGCAGCGCGAATACGTCCAGGCGTTGAAGAGCAAGGAGCCAGGATTGATTGCAGCCGCACGGCGACGCCTTGAACTTTGGTCCGTCCGCGAGGAGGAAATCGCGGCACTCGAAAGCGGGGAACCCCCATCCGAGACGATCGTCATCCGGTCACCCGTCAAAGGCATTATCACCGAGAAAATGGCTCTTCCCGGCATGGCCTTTATGCCCGGCGAGAAACTCTTTGAGATCGCGGATCCTTCGACAGTCTGGCTCCATGCCTTCATCTTCGAGCAGGACCTTCGCATGGTCCAAACGGGGCAACAGGCCAACGTAACCGTCTCCGCGCTTCCCAATCATCTCTACTCGGCCACTCTCGACCTCGTGTATCCAAGCGTGGACGAGGTTTCGCGCCGCACAGAAGTCCGCTTCACCGTGGACAACTCCGACTTCGCTCTACGCGGCGACATGTGGGTCACCGTGGAATTGGAAGAAGACCTCGGTGCCGGCCTGACCATCCCGGCCTCGGCCATCATTGACACCGGCAAGCGTCAGGTCGCCTTCGTTGATCGTGAAGACGGGCACCTCGAACCGCGAGATGTCAAAATCGAGGCCCGAACCGACAACGAAGTCCGCATCCGAAAAGGCCTCGCTGAAGGCGAACGTGTGGTAACCCGCGCGCTGTTTCTTGTCGATTCCGAGAGTCAGTTGAAGGCGGCTATTTCCGGTCTCTCGAGCAGTGGACACGACAAACATGGCCAATAGCCCCATGAATTCTCCAAGCCACCACGATTCACTCATAGAGCGGATCATCGAATGGTCCGCCCGCAATACGTTCATTGTCTTCCTGATCGTCGGCGTTCTGCTCATGCTTGGGGTCTACTGCATGAAGCGGACACCGCTTGATGCAATTCCCGATATGTCGGATGTGCAGGTCATCGTGTACACGACGTGGGAAGGCCGGAGCCCGAACCTTGTGGAGGATCAGGTCACCTACCCAATTGTCACCAAGCTGATTTCTGCGCCGAACGTGAAGGTGGTGCGCGGGTTCTCATTCTTCGGCTACTCGTTCGTCTACGTCATCTTCGAGGATGGAACTGACATCTATTGGGCGCGATCGCGCGTTCTGGAGTACATGCAGGGACTGCAAGGTGGCCTGCCGCCAAACGTAACACCGGTGTTGGGTCCTGATGCGACCGGCGTGGGTTGGGGATTCCAATACGCACTCGTGGATCGAAGTGGTCAGCATGATCCGGCAGACCTGCGCTCGTTCCAGGATTGGTACCTCCGCTACTGGCTGCAGAGCATCGAGGGCGTCGCGGAAGTCGCGTCGTTCGGCGGCTTCGAGAAGCAGTACCAGGTGGAGATCGATCCATCGAAGCTGATCGCGTTCAACATCCCGCTGGATCGCATCGTCGAGGCGATCCGCAGATCGAACAACGATGTCGGGGGCCGTGAACTGGAGCGAAACGGCACCACATATCTGATTCGGGGACGCGGATACGTTAAGTCCGTTGAGGATCTGCGTCAGGTCGTCGTTGGCACGGAGCCCCATCACGGCACGCCGCTCTTGCTGGGCAACGTAGCTGCCAACATCTCCATCGGTCCGGAAATGCGCCGCGGCGCCAGCGACTTCAACGGCGAGGGCGAGGTCGCGGGTGGCGTGGTTGTCGTGCGGTACGGCCAGAACGTCCTCACGGTCATCGACCGCGTGAAGCAGAAGCTGGAAGAGATCAAGCCGTCGCTGCCGAAAGGCGTCGAAGTCGTCACGACGTACGACCGCTCCGATCTGATTCATCGCTCGATCGACACCTTGAAGCGCACGCTGATCGAGGAATCCATCATCGTTTCCCTCGTCGTCATACTCTTCCTGCTCGATATCGGCGGGGCGATGCGCGCCATCATCACGCTGCCGCTCGCCGTGACCCTGTCGTTCATTCCGATGTACTACATGGGCCTGTCCGCGAACATCATGTCGCTCGGCGGCATTGCCATCGCGATTGGCGCGATGGTGGATGAAGCCGTGGTGATGGTGGAGAACGTGCATAAGCGACTTGAGTTCGCGCCCGCTGGAATTGATCGCGCAGCGCGAAAAGAGATCATCATCAGCGCGTGCAAGCAACTCGGGAAACCCCTCTTCTTCTCCCTCCTGATCATCACGGTCAGCTTCATGCCGGTATTCACGCTCGAAGCGCAGGAAGGCCGACTCTTCAAACCCCTCGCCTACACAAAAACTTTCTCGATGGCGTGGGCCGCGTTTCTCTCCATCACCATCGGCCCCGCGTTAATCACGCTGCTGACGCGGTCACACACGATTCCCGAGAAGCGGCATCCGGTCAGCCGAGTCCTGCAGAAGCTGTATTATCCATGGGTCAGTGCTTTGATGCGACGCCGCAAGCTCTCGATCGCCATCGCACTGGTCGCCGTCGCATCGTCCGTGCCCGTATACATGAAATTGGGCCGCGAGTTCATGCCGCCACTGAACGAGGGATCGATCCTCTATATGCCGACCACGCTGCCGACGATTTCCGTCACGGAAGCCGTGCGGCTCATGCAACTCCAGGATCGCATCATCAAGTCGTTCCCGGAGGTGCTGACCGTTCACGGCAAGGCGGGCCGCGCGGAAACGGCAACGGATCCGGCCCCGATGGAAATGTTCGAGACCGTGATCCAGCTCAAACCCGAGAGCGAGTGGCGTCCCGGGATGACCTACAAGAAACTGATCGCCGAACTCGACAAGGCCACGAAACTTCCAGGTACAGTCAACGCGTGGACGATGCCGATCAAGAACCGCATCGACATGCAGGCGACGGGTATCCGAACGCCGGTCGGCATCAAGATTTTCGGCTCCGACCTGGATGAAATCGCCAAGCTCGGCGAGCATCTTGAGCATGTGATCCGCGACGTGCCGGGCACGCGCAGCGTCTTCGCCGAACGCACCACTGGCGGACTCTTCCTCGACATCGAGCCACGACGCGACGCCATCGCGCGCTATGGTCTGAACGTTGAAGATGTCCTCATGATGGTGGAGACCGCGATCGGCGGCATGGCCGTCGACCGCACGATCGAGGGCCGCGAAAGATACTCCATCAACGTCCGCTACAGCCGGGAACTGCGCGAGGACCCCGACCAACTGAAACAGGTTCTTGTTCCCATCTCAATGGGCGGTGCGGACGGGATGATCGCCCAGATCCCGCTGGGACAGCTTGCTGATATCACCATCCGGAAAGGTGCCCCGGTCATTCGCGACGAGGATGGCGGGCTGACCGGCTGGGTCTACATCGACATTACAGACCGGGACATCGGAAGCTATGTGGACGACGCGAAGAAGGCGGTCAGCGACAAGATCGAGAAGGCGGGGCTTCTCCCGCAAGGCTATCGCTTTGTATGGACCGGCCAGTATGAATTTATGCTGCGCGTCAAAGCCCGATTGAAGATTGTGCTCCCCTTGACACTGGTACTGATCTTCACCCTGCTCTACCTGAATTTCAGATCGCTTCCCGCGACATTCATCATCCTGCTCTCCATTCCCTTTGCGCTCACGGGCAGCTTCTGGATGCTCAAATTCCTCGGCTTCAACTTGAGCATCGCGGTGTGGGTGGGTGTCATCGCGCTCGCCGGACTCGCGGCTCAGACCGGCATAATCATGATCGTGTACCTCGAAGAGGCGTTCCACACATGGCAGCGCGCGGGGCGCATGAATACGCAATATGATCTCTTCGAAGCCATCACGTATGGCGCCGTTCAGCGTATTCGCCCCAAAGTGATGACCGTCAGCACCATGCTTCTGGGCCTTCTGCCCCTGCTCTGGTCCCATGGAGCCGGAGCCGACGTGATGCAACGTATCGCAGCTCCAATGATTGGAGGTCTCATCACGTCCTCCATCCTGACCTTGGAAATCGTCCCGGCCATCTATTCGCTCTGGCGCGGACGCCATGTGCAGTGGATTGAAGGTCCGCGTCCGCCGAGAAAGACGTGGGATGAACTGAGCGAAGAGTTCCACGCCGCCGAAATGTCAAGGTAAGGCGAGGCGTCCCTACTTCGCCAGAAGGCGGAGATCCGGAAGCCCTTCGTCTTCCGGAATCACATCCACGGCGACAAGGATGTCTTGATGCCCGCCGCCGAGAATGACGCCTTTGACCGGTGTGACGTCGTGGTAATCGCGGCCCCAGGCCACGGCGACGTGTTCATCGCCGACGAGGGACCCGTTTGTCGGGTCCACATCCAGCCATCCGAGGTCAGGTGAGAACACGGACACCCAGCAATGCGATGCATCGGCGCCGACAAGGCGCGGGCGACCGGGCGGCGGACGTGTGAGCAGATAGCCGCTGACGTATCTTGCCGCGAGCCCGATGGAACGAAGGCAGCCGATCTGCACCTGCGCAAAGTCCTGGCACACGCCGCGGCGGCGATCCAATACATCCTCCACCTTCGTGGTAAGCGTCGTTGCCGCCGTGTCGTAGACAAACTCGGTTTTGATACGCGCCGTGAGATCAGCGAGCGCCGCGAGGAGCGGGCGACCTGCCGGGAACGAAGGTCGCGCGTAGTCTAGCAGCGCGGCGCTGGCACCGATCATCGGGGAATCGAAGCGGTACTGCGAGGCGTCGAGCGCGGCTTCGGTCGCTGGTTTGGCGACACCGGTCCGCGCTGATTCCCACGGCGATGTCGCATCCGGATCGGGCCACTCGCGCGCATGAACGTCCACCTCGCTCTCGGCAAGGATCGTCATTTCGCGGTGAACGTCGCTGACGTGATACTGCACCTGCAGGTTGCCGAAGAAGTCCGTCCACTCCGTCCGGATCCGCGACGCAGGTGAAATCGCGAGCGCATGACGGAGGAGGGTCTGCCCCGCACTGGACCGGGGACGCAGGCACACCTGGTTGATCGAGACCTGGACCGGGTCACTGTATCGATACGTTGTTTGGTGCCGTACGAGGTAGCGCATGAGCCGAGTTTCTTGCCGTTTCAAGCTGTCGCGACGGACGCGCGTGGCTCAAGTACTGCCTCGTGAGTGCATCCGACAACCCCGGTAATTCATCCTGTAGGGATTGGAGCATTTCATCAAGCAAGACCCGACGTTCGCCGGTGATCGAGGAGGCAAGCTGGTTGATATCCGAAAGCCTCAGACGCGTCTGGATGTTCACCGCCACGCGCTGGTCCTCCGCGAGGCCAACCTGATCCTGATCGCGCGGCAGATGGTTGACGTGTTCCACCAGCGCATCCATCTGGAAGATGAGCGATCGCGGATTCGTCTCGTCCGTCAGCAACAGGTCCAACGTGGGAGCGGTCTGCAACGTCGTAAGGTAGCGGCGGCGATACGTGATGGAACTGTCGGCGATGCCGAGGACATCTTCCAGCACTTGCGCTTCGTTCGGGGTCACGGCCACGAGCGTGTGCTGCAGGAGCCACATCGTTTCAAGCGCGCGCTCAAGGCGTCGGCCCATGTCGAGGAAACGCCAGCCGTGACCACGGGTCATGCCTTCCATGCTGACGCCGCTGAACGCCGCGAGGCGCGTGATCAACCGGTCGAGCATGTCGAGGACTTCGCCGACGATCACGCGGCGGCTCAGGCTCATATCCTCCAGCGCGATGTCGAGCCGGTTCAACATGCGCCACGTGTCGGCAGAGATGCGGTCGCGCGCGATGCCAGCCACGCGACGAATCGAATCCACCGTCTGACGGAGGCCTGCGGGAACCGATTCATCCAGGAGGAAACTCGTTACAGCCTTCTCCACGGTCGCGTAGTCGCGCTCCACCGCGAGGGGCATGTCGGCGATTCCCATGGCGGCGAGATAGCCCTCGAGGTATGGCATCTCCGCGCCTTCGGGACGTTCCGACAGCTTGATCAGGAGCACGCGGGCGATGCGGATCATGTAGTCGGCCCGCTCCACATAGCGTCCGAGCCAGAAGAGGTTGTCGGCCACGCGACTGGGCAGGTCACCGCCGCCGCGACTGAGCTCCACGGCAGCGCCGACCGGGCTCAACAGGCTGAACTCCGCGACGGCGTGGTCCGACACAACCCATAAGTCCTTGCTGACACCACCGGACGACAAAGCGACGCCTGACACATCCACCTTCTCAATCGCACGGGCAAGGCCACCGGGCATGACGGCATAGCCATCGTCCGTGGCCGCGGCAAAGGTACGGATGAAGATGTGGCTTGAGGCGAGTCCCGACTTCTTCAGGACCGGCGCGGTGGACGGCTTGATGCGCGGCTGGGCTACATACCTGTGCGGGTTCGCCTCAATCTCGTGAACCGGAATCGCATCCTGATTGCCAGCTGGGCTGCGGGCAGTGCCGAACGCTGAGAAGACGCGGCATTCGTCCAGATGCGACAACACATGGGCACGCGACTCCGGATCACCACACCACCAGGTCTGAATCGAGGGAATGCGAAGCGGTTCTCCGAGGAGATGGCTACATACGGCGGGAAGGAAAGGCAGGAACGCCGCCGATTCGAGCAGGCCCGACCCCAGCGCGTTCGCGACGACAACTTGTCCGGCTCGCACGGCTTGAAGCAGTCCCGGCAGACCACCCGCCCCGCCGCTCAGTTCCAGGGAATCACACGCCTGGTCTTCAACGCGTCGGACGATGACATCAACGGGTTGAAGGCCACCGAGCATCTTCAGCCACGCCGATTGTTCCCGCACCGCCATGTCTTCCCCCTCCACCAGCGTGTGGCCGAGGTATCGGGCAAGGAAGGAATGTTCGAAGTAGGATTCGTCCATCGGTCCGTTCGACAACATCACAATCCGTGGATTGTCGCGGTGACGCGGCGCGAGGCGGAAAAGGGTTTCGCGATACGATTGAAAGAACATAGCCAGACGCTGCACGTGGCTGTCGCGAAAATGGTCGGCCAGCAGGCGTGACAGGACGATGCGATTCTCGAGCACGTAGCCCGCGCCGACCGGAGCCTGCGTGAGGTCATCGACCACGGTCCACTCGCCGTTTGGCATGCGACAGACATCGAAGCCTGTGAAATGGAGGTGGCGATTGCCCGGGACGGCGATCCCGTGGCAGGGCCGAAGGAACGCGGCGTTGTCGAAAACGATTTCCGGCGGGATCAGCCCGTCGCGCAAGAGTGTCTGAGGACCGTAGAGATCCGCCAGCATGAGATTCAGAAGCTTCGCCCGTTGCGCGAGTCCTTCGGCGAGGGGATTCCATTCCGACTCGTGGACGACGAATGGAATGATGTCGAGCTCCCACGGATGGTCCCCGCCCTGCTGGTCGCCGTGGACGTTGTACGTCGCACCATTCTCCTGGAGCTGCCGGTACGCCGCGCCTTCGCGTCGCGCAAGCTCGTCGATGCCGAGCGAGGCCAGGTACTCGCCGAGGTGACGCCAGACCGGACGAAGTTCGGTTCCAGTTCCGCGCAGCTCATCAAACGAACCGCGAAGGGTGCGGCATGCGTTGAAGAAATCGACAGGCTCTCCGCTGGGCGTCGAGGAAGCGTTCATGTCGTGCGACTTCTACCCTTCCTGCTGCCGGAGATCGAGCGTCATCGGAAACTCGACCGATCGCTTCGGAGCCTCAACGCGCATGGGACCCGGCGTGTGGCCGAAGGCGAAGAAGCGCGCGATGCGGCGGCTCTCCGCTTCGAGGGCATTGACCGGGAACGTCGAGTAGCTGCGTCCGCCGGGGTGCGTGACATGATACGTGCAGCCGCCGACGGACCGACCATTCCAGCCATCGTGCAGATCGAACACCAGCGGCGAATGGATGCCGATGGTTGGATGCAGGCAATTCGGCGGCTGCCATGCCCGGAAGCGGACGCCTGCGACGAACTCCCCTGCGACGCCACTGGGGAACAGCGGAAGCGATTGGCCATTGCAGACCACGGAGTGACGCACACCGTTCATGTTGGACACCTTGACCTGGAGGCGTTCGACGGAGGAATCCACGTAGCGCGCCGTTCCGCCTGCTGTCGCTTCCTCGCCGAGCACATGCCACGGCTCGAGGGCCTGGCGGAGCTCGATGCGCATCCCCTGCACGACAATCTCGCCGCACTTCGGGAAGCGGAACTCGAGATGCGGCGCAAACCAGTCGGTCTGGAAATCGAACCCTGCATTGCGGAGATCGAAGATGACATCCTGGAAATCCTGCCAGACAAAGTGCGGCAGCATAAATTTGTCGTGCAGCTCCGTGCCCCATCGCGATAGGCGCTTCCGGTAGGGCTCTTTCCAGAATGTGGCGACGAGGGCGCGGATCAGGAGCTGCTGCGCGAGGCTCATGCGCGAGTGTGGCGGCATTTCCAGCGCGCGCATTTCGACCAGGCCCTGGCGGCCCGACGGAGAATCCGGCGAGAACAGCTTGTCGATGCAGAATTCCGCGCGATGCGTGTTGCCCGTCAGGTCCGTCAGGATGTTGCGGAAGATCCGATCCACGAGCCATGGCGGCGTCTGCTGCCCGACAGGCACCTGCTGCAACGCAACCTCCAGTTCGAACAACGCATCGTTGCGCGCTTCGTCCACGCGCGGGGCCTGACTGGTGGGACCGATAAAAAGCGACGAAAAGAGGTAAGAGAGCGACGGGTGGTTGTGCCAGTAGGAGACGAAGCTGCCGAGGAGGTCGGGGCGACGCAGAAACGGACTGTCCGCAGGCGTCGCGCCGCCGAGCACGACGTGGTTGCCGCCACCGGTGCCGGTGTGGCGACCATCCACCATGAACTTCTCCGTGCCCAGCCGGCATTGACGGGCATCCTCGTACAGCGTGGCCGTATTATCGACGAGTTCGCGCCACGAGTGTGCGGGATGGACATTGACCTCGATGACGCCGGGGTCGGGCGTGACTTTGACATGGCTGAGCCGATCATCATGTGGCGGCGGATAGCCCTCGATGATCACCGGCATGCCGGTCTCTTTCGCCGTCTCTTCAACGGCTGTGACGAGCGAGAGATAGTCCTCCAGCGTTTCTGCCGGCGGCATGAAGACATGGATGTGGCCCTGGCGTGGTTCGACGACGATGGCGGTCCGCGTCACCCAGCTCGCGGATGCGCCACGCGTCATGGCGGCCGCGCGCATGGCGGCGTCGACATCCTTCGATGCGGTCTTCGGAGCTGGCACAGGCTCAGCCTTGGATTTGGCCGTGTGCGTCGTCTGCTTGAGAATCTCGCGAGTCGGGAGTTTCGCGCGAGGCGCCATGGGATCGATCGGCGCCAGATAGGGATAGTCGCCTTCCGTCACCCACGGCAGGGAATCCAGCGGAAGGCGGAAGCCCATCGGCGAATCGCCGGGCAGCAGGTACATGCGTTCGGTGCGGAAGAACCACGGACCGCTCTTCCAGAAGCGCGCGGTCCCCTGTCCGATCCGCTGTATGGGCAGGGCGTAGCCGACGACTTTGTTGAGTCCCTGCTCGAAGATCTTCGCGAGTCGTTCCCGTTCCTCCGCTTCCTTCAGGTTGGATTCGAAGGGATCGACATTCGCCGGCAGCCGTCGCTCGCGCCAGAGGTAGTACCAGACGTCTTCGAAGCCGGCTGTGATGTGTTCGGGATTCACGCTGAGGAAGTACGCCAGCGTGTCGATGAAGGTCTGCGCGTGCGATGCATCAAACGCGCGGGGCTTTGAGGTGTCGTCGAACAGCGCGGGGTCCGTCCAGATCGGCTCACCATCCTTGCGCCAGTAGCAGGAGAAGGCCCAGCGCGGAAGAGGTTCGCCCGGATACCACTTGCCCTGTCCGAAATGCAGGAGGCCGCCCTTGGCAAAACTGTTGTAGAGGCGCTTCGTAAGTTGCTCGCCGAGTTTTCTTTTTGCGGGTCCGAGCGCGGCGGTATTCCACTCCTCGCCGTCCATGTCGTCGATCGATACGAACGTGGGCTCGCCGCCCATCGAAAGGCGAACATCCGCGGCGACCAGCGAGGCGTCGACGTCGTCGCCTACCCGGTCGATGCTGGCCCACTGTTCGTCGCTATAGGGCAACGTGACACGCGGCGATTCGAGGACACGGCGAACCGACATGTCGAAGGCGAATTCCGTTTCGCACTTCTCCACGGCGCCGCTGATCGGTGCTGCGCTCAAGGGCTCGGGGGTGCAAGCCAGCGGGATATGGCCCTCGCCTGCGAAGAGACCCGAAGTCGGGTCGAGACCAACCCAGCCCGCGCCTGGGAGAAACACCTCGGTCCATGCATGAAGGTCCGTGAAGTCCTGGGGCGGGCCTGCGGGACCATCCAGCGGCTTGATGTCGGGTGTGAGCTGCACGAGGTAGCCGGACACGAAGCGCGCTGCCATGCCGAGGCGACGCAGGACCTGGACGAAAAGCCACGCGGAATCGCGGCACGAGCCGCTGCCCAGGCGGAGTGTTTCATCGGGCGATTGAACCCCGTGTTCCAGCCGGATGAGGTACTTCACATCCTTCTGGAGGCGCTGGTTCAACTCGACAAGGTAATCGACGGTCTTCAGACCTTCCTTGCGCAATGCATCGACGTAACGCAGCAGGCGTTCGTCAGCCGGTCCGATTTCGAGATACGGCACCAGATCTTTCGCCACTTCCGGGGCGTACGCGAACGGAATCGTCTCGGCCTCCGCGTCGAGGAAGAAGTCGAACGGATTCACCGTCACCATGTCGGCCACGACATCCACATCGACGAGCAATTCATTCACGGGTTTCGGGAAAACCAGCCGGGCCAGATAGTTCCCGTGCGGATCCTGCTGCCAGTTCAGGAAATGATCGCCCGGCGTGACCCGCAACGAGTAGCTCACGATCGGCGTGCGGCTATGCGCGGCGGGGCGCAGCCGGATGATCTGCGGCGACAAGGACACCCGCCGGTCATAGCGATAGCGGGTCCGGTGATGTATGGCGACGCGGATTGACATTGGAATCGATTCTCGCCGCGATGGATAGCAGGCCCCGTACCATGACAAAGCGACTAAGTTGCAACACGCTACAGCAGAAGCGCTTGCGATTTGTGCGCAATCCGACGGATCTGTCCGACCCGACGGATATGTCGGATTTCGAAGGAGTTCCTACATTTCCGGCGCATCCACGAAAGGCTGGCCTATTGGACTGGAGCCTGCAATTCGAAGACGAAGTCGCCGTTCTCTGTCTGGCGGACGAAGGGGTCTGGCAGGTAGCCGAGGCGCTCGGTGTGCCAGGACTCTGAGGTGTGGTGTCCGCTTTTCCAGATGAGATGCATGTTGGTGTGAACTTGTCGCTCGAAGGTGCGGGCTTCGGAAATCCCGGTGATTTCGACCGGCACCACTTCACCGCGGGCGATATCGAGCATGCGGGCGGGACTATTTGTGGTCAGGTAGTCCGAAGGCGGCAGGGCGTAGTGGATCAACGAGTGGAAATCGTACGAGCCCGCAGGGTAGGTGTTCGTGACCACGCCGTGATTGTCCCTGCGGTAGACCACCAGCGATCCGTCGTCGCCCGCATTGCCTTCCACTTCGACCCGCTTGCCGCCATCGACTCGCAGGGCCCGGCACTGCGTCACGGCTCCGTCCCCGGGGCGGAAGGTGACCGTCAGTTCCTCGCTGTAGCGATGGACGGCTGTGAATACGGGCATCGCGGCGGCGAAGCGGGTTGCGATCGTGATCAGCCCATCTTCTTCAACCCGCGAGACGAACTGCGTCGCGACTGGAATCTGCCGGAAACTGACAAGGTAGGTCGAATCCGCGGCGCTGGCGTCCGGCGTCAGAGGCAGCGGACACACCGCACCCCCGAGCACCGCACCGCACAGCGCGACTCCGCGGCGGAGCCTGCGCGTTGAAACGATCAAGGACATCATGGATCCGTGGGCGGAATCGTGACCTTGAACAGCAGCGTCGGCGATCCCACGCCGCTGACCGGCAGAATGCCGTTATTGCTGTTGTTCGTTCCCAGGACCTGCCAATCCCAGCTTGCGCCCGTCATCTGGCCGGCCGTGTGAATCACGTACGCGCGCGGCGCGACGGAGACCTTCTCCATCGTGATGTTCACTCCGCCCGCGGAGAGCTGCACGTTCCTGATGCTCGGGACAGACAAGGCATTGGTCGGGGATGTATCCGCCCAGTATTCGGACTGGTTGATGACGCCGTCGCCGTCGAAGTCGTCGTTGAGCCCGCCGTTCGGGCCCTGTGTGTCGAGACCCACGTCGGAAGCCCACTGCTCATAGGCTGTCGGACCGGGATCCAGGACGACTGTGACCGTGATCAACTCCTCGTCATAGCCATCCAATCCTTCCGCGGAGAAGAGGAACTGGTGCACGCCCAGGTTGTTCGTCGTCGGCGTGAACGAGAAGAGGTAGTTCGTGCCGGTAAAGCTCCAGTTATTCGTGGGCAGCGTGCTCAGGCATGAGACCGTTACCGAATCCGCGGGGTCCTTCACGACCTGCACGTTGAAGGCCAATGTCGTCTGGGCCTCCACGGTGCGGTTGGAGACGGGCAGGATCACGGGCGCGGGCAGTCGGTCCGGGTTCGCGTACATGTCGTTTACATTTGTCGCAGTCATCCCGGCCGTCATGTCCAAGAGGCGCAGGAACTGGGCCTGGCCGCCGGAGAACGAGGCGTTCGTCTGGAAGCCCACGTAGATGCCGTTCGCGATGAGCGTGCTGCCGGTGATACCCCCGCCCCACAGCAGTTGCGCCGGGTTGGTCGACGCGATGTCGATGACGTTGTAGACATGGCTCGGCTGGATGCCGAACCAGTTCGCGCCGGAAGTGGTCATGGCATCCACCTTGAAGCTCGCCGCGCGGGCGCCGTCGGCGCGGAAGTTGTTGTTCACGAAGGCGAACACCACGTCCTGTGTCGCGGCTGACACACCCGGCTGCTGGAACTTCGCCACGGCGAAGATGTTCGGATTCCAGTTCGTCGTCGCCTTGTCCGCGAGGAAGTAGTTCTGCTGCGAGCGAAGCGCCGGCGAGCCAAGACGCGCCTTGTTGAGGCGGCCATACGTCTCGCGGATTCCGTCCTTCCAGCTCGCGGCGGCCCAGATGCTGGTCATGTTGTTGTACCGTTTGAAGTGCGGGATCGACTTGCTGAAGTTCGACTCGTACCTCGAGAAGTTGTTGGCCGCCGAGATGCCGAAGTCGGATCGCGCCCCGTATTCCACGATGGAGTTCTGCGCGCCCATTTCCTGGCCGTAGAAGAGCATGGGCACACCGTCCATCGCGGCATTGATCGCGTAGGCGTAGGCCAGCGACCACTGGTCGTCCGTCGGGAAGATCTCATCGTGCGAAATCAGGTTGAGCAGCACGGGCGAGATCTCAAAGGCGTTCTTTCGCGAGTCGAACGCGTTGTAGATCAATGCCGTGGTCCGGTTCGGGACCGAGCTCGTCTGCGACGGGAACGTGCGATAGTCGAAGAAGTCATCGCGCCACAGGTAGAGGATGTTCTCGTTCAGGATGTCGAAGTGACGCGATGAGCGGTAGCCCACGCCGTGACGGCTTGAGCCATCGACCGTGCGGTAGCCGTCGAGGGATTCCGCCATGAACAGGAAGTCCCACTTCACGCTGCGCGTCTTGTTGATGGTGTACTCCCAGAACAGGCTGGGCAATCCCTGGGCGAAGTCGCAGCGAAGGCCGTCGATACCCTTGTAGGACTGGGCCTGCGGCGTCCCGACGGGATGACCCGTCTTCTCCAGCCAGTAGATGGGATACGATGCGAAGTACTCCCACAACTGACGGGTCTCATCGGAATTGAAGCCTTCAAACTGGTCTTCTTCGCGGAGGTACCGGCTGTACCAACCGCTGCTCCACGTCCAGAGGGGATTGGACGGGGGCTTCTGGACAAGCGCGTCGTACTTGCCGAAGAAGAAGTCCGCGGCGTCGCTCCACTTGCCGAAGTCGATGCGGTCCGGCGCCACGGCGATATCCGTGTCGCTCGTGCTGTTGAAGTACGAGGCAGGCTCGCCGTAGTTGTCCTTCTTGGAGTACCAGGCCGGACGGACCGACGAAATGCGGTTCGTCGGATTCACGATGGCGCCGAGCGGTGTCGTAAGTCCCATCTCCACGCCCATCTCGCCGATTTCGCAATCCCACGCCGAATGGTTGAACGTGCCGTCGAGCATGACACCTATGCCATGCGTATCGTAGTGGCTCACGAAGTTCGTAAACTCGGTCATGGCCTGGCCGGGCGTGCTGGGATCGCCGAGGACGCCGTTGACCTGCCAGTAGTTCTTCACCGCATACGGAGAGCCCGGATCGTAGGGCTGGCTGGTCGTCGCATCGATCTCGCGGCCGATGGCGCCGATGGGGTGGATCGGCTGCAGCCAGACCATGTTGACGCCGAGCTGCTTCAGCTTGTTCGTGCTGATGGCGTTCGGCCTGCCGCTGTCATCGAGATACATGTTCTTGAAGGTCGAGCGACCGAAGAAGGTGTCGTTCGTCGCCTCCGCCGTCAGCGGATTGAGCTCGTAGATGACGGTGTCCAGCGCCTTCTTCGGCGACACCACGACGGCGCAATCACGCCGCAGTCCGTTGTCCGTGTAATACGACCAGGCCCCGTTGTTGATCTTGAACCGGGCATTGAGACGATAGGCCCCGCAGCGGTTGACGGGAACAGTGACGGAGTAAAGGCCGCCGCCGACGGGGCTCATCGTCCACGCGCGGTAGTAGGTGTCCAACGACGTCGTCGTGACGGTGTTGGGATCCTCGTCGCCCGGCAGCTTCGCATAGTCGCGGCGGTTCAAGTTGCTGAACAACTCGACCGAGGTGACCACATTCGTTCCGCCCGCGTTGGGCTTCACGAGGATGGTGATGCTTTCCTGCTCCCCGGCGACTTCGTTGATGAAGAAGCGGCGCAGGCCGTAATTCGCGCTGTTGGTATTGCCATTGACCACGGTCCACATCTCGGGCAAGCCGCCGTCGAAATTGCCGTCGCCGGTTTCATCGCGGATGGATGTGACAGGCACGCGGAGCGTCTCCGTGACGTCGATGTGCTCATTGGCGTCCCACACTGCGGGAACCTGGTTGTTCATGTTGGCGCCATCCGCGGTCGGGTATGCGCCCACGGCCAGGTAAACGGCCGTCGGAACCGAGCCGAAGTTGTCGACAAGGTCAAGTTCGCCTTCGAGGTAGTTGGCGCTTCCGGCACCCTTGGCATTCGCATTGGTCCGCGCGCCCGTGGCACCGAACCAGCCCGAGTAGTTGTTCCCCGCTGCATCCCCTTCGCCCGCGAGGAATACCCGGTTGCTTCCAAGGAAGACGTAGCCCGCCTTGGCCCAGGCGGAAGGCGCCGCGTCACCCGGCTCCTTGTTCACATAGATAAAGTGGTCGTTGCCGTTGCCGCCCGTGCCCCATGTGGCCACGTAGAGCTTCGTGCCTCGCACCGCGGCCCAGAGCTTCATGCCGTTGTACGACGCGATCTCGAAAGCGCCGCTGTCCAGCTGACCGTCCATGATGAACTTCGAGGCGTTGGCGCCGGCGACGTCGAACTGCCAGTCCTTGCCGTCCCATGTCGTGCCGCCGTCGAAGAACGTCAGGTCCACCGATGTGGCGTTGGTGGGAACGAAGTACGTTCCGGTCCACGTGCCGGGCGGGCTCTGCAGCAGCGGAATGTCCACGACATTCTGCCACGAGCCCATCGTGCGCTTCGAGTGCCCGATGTGCATCGTGATCTGCGAGGCGTTCGCAAGCGTGCCCTGGTTCGGCAGGTAGGTCACGACCAGGTTCTGGCCGGGCTGTGCCGGATTCAGGTTCGCGGACGCCACGGAGGGCAGGTTCGTGGGAAGTCCCGGCGGCTTGGACCCTGCATTGTAGATGCTGTACGCGTAGACGTTATTGCTCGACCAGTAGCCGGCGTAGACTTCCTCGTAGTTGTTGAAGCCGTCGTTGTCGAAGTCGTTCCGGTCATCCCACTGCGTTGCGTAGAACGTGGAGTGGTTGTACGGGTTCAGTCGCGACCAGCTTTCGCCGTTGTCGGGGACGAAGTTGAGGTTCGAGTCACCGGGCCACGGCTGGTCCGGTCCCGGAGCTCCGTCGTCGAAGTAGGGCATTTCCACGTTGTCGGGCAGGGAATCGCCATCGGAATCGACATGGTTGCCGCCATAAAGATTGAACACGATGCGTTTCACGACGGTGTCGGCGCCCTGCTTCAATTCAAAGAAGTGCGGCCCGTTGATGAAATTGCCCCACAGGCGATTGGTCACCACGCGGCCGTCGTTGTCGCGCTGGACGACTTCGCCGTTGAACACATTGGTGCCCGTGCCGCCGTTCCACGGCAGTTCGTAGCCATCCCAGTAGAGCTTTGCGCTGGCGCTCGCGCCGACGCCGATCGTCTTGAAGAAGGGCAATTCCGCGGTGCTGTCGCCGGGGGTCTTGTCGGGGCAGCTCAGGACGACGTCAAGTCCGCCAACATCCTTCGCCTGCACCGTCACGACCTTCGTCGCCGTGCTCTCGTTGATCTGCGCGCGCGGGTTGGCGTAGCTGAATTCGGTAGCGCGGACCGTGACCGTGTGCGTGCCCGCGACGAGGCCGCTCAGGGCGTACTGGAAGGAGCCCTTCATCTTCATGTCGGCCTGGGTCTCCGCGCCGTTGTTGACCTTCACGTACACTGCGTAGGCGGAAAAGTCGCTGTTGCTGATCTTCAGGAGGGCGTCACCCTTGAACGTGTCGGGCACGCTGAGGTTCAGGTCGGGGCCGCGGCGGTCCACATAGACGACCTTGCTGGCCGTGTTGTAGATCGCGGAGTAGCTGCTGTTGCGCTGCGTGAAGGCGCGTGACTTGATGATGTGAAGGCCTTCGGAAAGATTCGTCGTGGAGAAGGTGAGCGAGTAGATGCCGCCGGAGACCGGCTTGTTCATGTTGTGGAAACGTCCCGACACGCGGCCGCGGCCGGTGTCGAAGAAGTTCGTGACGGGCAGCTGCCGGCCATTGCCCCACTGCAGCATGATGTTGTCCACCGTGATCCCGCCGGGCACCTGGGTGGCTTCCGACTCAATTGTGATCGTGTCGGCCGTGATGCGTGTCATCTGCTGTGTCGTGGACGCGGCGTGGACGCCGCCGGGGATGACCCAGGGCATGGTACCGGCGGGTGAGGCGCCCTGCTTCACATTGATCGTGACGCCGTCCGCGCAGAGCGGGGCGTAGACGACGAAACCCTGCCCGCTCATGCCGGGAACGCGAATCGAGGCCTGGCCGCCGCTAACCGTGACCAAGTCCCCGTTGTTGCCCGTGTAATCCTTCAGGACGGTGCCGTTGGGGAACGAGCAGGAAAGCGACTTCGTGATGTCGTTGCCGGAATCGTTGAGGGCGAGGATCATGATGCCGTCGCCGGAATCGATCCCGTTGGCGTCCACATCCTCGTAGCGTTCCAGCGCAAAGAAGTCGCCGTCGTTCTCCCACCGCTTGAACTCGCCACCGCGGGCGAAGTTCTGGTTGATCCAGACGAGATTCGGAAGGTCGCCACCGGGGTCGCCCTCGCCCAGCGCATGGCTGTCAAACCCGGGGATCATCCACGTGCGGGAGTCGGGATAGGCGGTGCGGCCGTGATCATCCCACGTAATGTTGTTGCCGGTGTAATAGACCATCGGTACGCCCACATGGCAGAGGATGTAGGCGTACGCCAGCGTGGCCTTGTTCGCGTTCAAGGCTTCGTCATGGCCCCAGACATAGGTGATGCCGTTGTTCGGTCCGAAGTCCTTGCCGAACTGTCCCAGCGGCGCGAGATTTCCGCCGAAGCTCTCATCGGCGTTCTTCTTCATCGCATAATCAAGGAACCGCATGGGGTTCCGGGTGCCGCTGCCGAACCAGTGATCACAACCCTGGTTGCCTGGAATGCCGTCGCGGAAGTCGTTCCAGGGCGACAGGATCTCGGCGAAGATAAACGCATTCGTGCGATCGCGATCGTTCGAGAAGAGATCCGTGGGATTGCCTCCGAAAGCGTATCCGCGCCGCTGCGTGTAGTTCCACTGGGCCTCATGGAGGAAGCCCGATCCGCGCCAGCCGAAGAATTCGTAGGGCGTGTGCTTGCCGGCATCGAGACGCAGTCCGTCGTAGTCCATCGCGTTGCCAAGCCAGGTGATCCAGCGATACAGCATCTGCGCCGCATTCTCGTTCGTGTAGGCGTACGGATACCGGTCGTACTGGCCCACGTGACGGATATACGAGGTGCCATCGACGAAGTTGAAGCTCTGCCCGTCGGCATCGGTCTTCTGGCCGGTGAACCGCTTGGGATCGCCATTGAGCGGATGGTCTTCGGTGCGGATGTCGGCAAGGTTCGCAAGGTCTGTCCACATCGTGGCGCCGTAGCCTTCGCGGGGCAGCCACCAGTTCATGCGCGGGGCGCGTTTGTAGTTCAGCGTGTTGACGTGGCCCTGCTGGTACTGGACATGGAAATCGGTCGCCGTCATGCCCGGGTACTCGCGGAAGTCCGGCCCGTTGCCGTTGTGGTTCATGACGATGTCAGGGATGACCTTCACGCCGAGGTTGTGCGCGTTGTCCACCATCGCACGCAGGGAGTTCCGTGATCCGTAGCGCGTCTCGCGCGTGCCGCGCTGGGGGATGTCGCCCAGGTCGAACCGGTCGTAGAGATTGTAGCCGACGTTCGCCCACTTGGTGCTGCGACCGACAGGACCCTTTGTCGGAGGCGGGATCCACAGACTGTCGTATCCGATTTCCGCCACCTTCGGCAGCTTCTGGTACATCTCGTCCCAGTCGGACTCGAACCACTGCATCATGACTTCCGCATGAAGGGTTGTTGCCGCCATGAGCCCCGCGAAAAGCAGGCCGCCAAATCGAACGAAACGACGAGTCACCATGTCTATACTCCCTAGAAAATGAAATCCGCCCCCGCGACCCATAACCCAAGGCAGGACAACGCCTTTGAAGGGTCAACCGTTTTACTAACATAGGGGTCTTTCGAAGTCCTGTTTAGGGGGGTTTTCAGGAATTTGTAAAGATCGTGCGTGGAAGATGTTGAACCGCTTTGGATGCGGGCTCTGCCGAGCTTGATCCAAGGCAGGCAACCGTGTATTTCCTGACTCGCGGCCGTTGTCGCAACAAGGAGGTCGGATCATGGACGTGCAGCAGGCGATTGTAACGTTGGTGATCGGTGGCGTCGCCGGTTGGTTGGCCGGGCTGATCATGAAAGGCGGAGGCTTCGGGGTTGTCGGAAACATCATTGTCGGTATCGTGGGTGCCGTCGTGGGTGGTTTTGTTCTCGGCTCGCTCGGCGTAAGCCTCGGCGGAGGGCTGGCTGGCGCCCTCGTAAACGCCGTGATCGGCGCCGTGCTCGTTCTATTCGTGATCGGCTTGATCAAGAAATAGGGTCGGCGCGACCGCGCCTGGAACTTGCGCTTCTCGGGAATCCGGTGCTAGGCTCCGCGTCCACGGAGGGTTTCACATGCGGTCGATCCTGTCGGCATTTCTCATCGTCACCGGCGTCCTTCACGCCGATGTGGTCTCCATCCTGCCCGTCGCCGACACGACCCTCTATAATGAAGGGGGCGGAAACATTGGCGGCGGTGCCGACGACAACCTTTTCATCGGTGTCACCGGCAACGGGCGCATCGTGCGCGGTCTTCTCGATTTCGATGTCGCATCCTTCGTCCCCTCGGGCTCCGTGATCACCAGCGCGGTACTCACGCTCAATCTCAACCGGACCCGGACCAGCGCGATGAACGCAGGCCTGCATGTCATCACCACGGCATGGGGCGAAGGTTCCTCGGTGCCGAGCAGCGGCGGCGGACAGGGCGGTCCATCCACCGCAGGCGGCGCGTCGTGGATCCATACCTTCTACAACACGAACTTCTGGGCGACCGCCGGCGGCGACTTCGCGGCATCCGCAAGCGCAACGCTGACCATCAATCCCTCATTCGGATTCTACAGCTTCTCGTCCGCACAAATGGTCGCCGATGTCCAGGCATGGCTGAACTCGCCATCCACGGATCACGGCTGGATGGTTCGCGGGGAAGAAGACGGCGGTGCCATGCGCTTCGATGCCCGCGAAAGCGGCACGATCGGTGCCCAACCCACCCTCACCATCGGCTACACCGTCGTTCCCGAACCCGCCACACTGGGCTTCCTTTTGGCCGGCCTGGCCGCCATGGCAACCCGGCGCTTTCATCATGCATAGCGTGCGAAACCGGTTGCCTGTTACAGATTCTGAAATCTGAAAATTCCTTGTAAAATCGCTCCTAATCACTACTATTTCGGTAGATTTAGATTGTGATCGATTTAGGGCGCGCAGCGCCAAGGAGGTCGCGGGAGGTGAAGTTCGTCCTGAACTACATCTCCCGCGATCATTTTATGGACACGACGACGCGTCCCTGTGAATGATTACCTGCCTGATGCGTCATACACGTCGCATACAAAGGAGTTCGCCATGAAGTTTCGTTCGCTCATTTTCGCCACCGCCTTCCTCACCATCTTCTCCGCCACATCCGCCCTCGCCGGCGAATGGCACAAGGTCGGCACGTTTACGGCGGGAGGCGACGCGAAGGAGATGGCGGTAAACCGGAACTGCTCCACATGCCTCATCAAGGTCACGGACGGCAGCGTCGTCATCAACACGGTGGTCATCCGCGAGGGCGACAAGAAGACGCCAAAGACGGTCGGTCGCCGGATCGAAAAAGGCGACCAGGCCGAGATCCAGGTCGGCGACAAACTCTATGTCACCGGTTTCCGCATCAGCGACGACGGACGCGGCACCTATCTGGTTTACGTGAAGAATTAGTGTCTCGCCGCCGCGCAAAACGTTAGATTCCCCGCCCATGAACCTTCGCGCGGGGACACTCCTTCTGGCCTCCCTGTGGTCGATCGCGCCAGCGATGGGCGATGACGCGCCCATGGGCGTCACGCAGAAGGACGGCGTCACGTCGGTCCGCGTCTGGGCCCCCAACGCAAAGAGCGTGGAGCTCGTCGGCGAGTTCAACGGCTGGAGTCCCTCACTGGCAGAACGACTCACCAAGGACGAGTCGACGGGAATCTGGTCCGTCGCGATGCGTCGCTCGCTTCCCCGCGGGCCCTATGCGTTCCGCATCAATGGCGAATTGCACCGGCGCGATCCGTATGCGCGGGCTGTTTCGGCCGACGGGAAGAACTCCATGTTCTACGACCCGGCGGCCTTCAATTGGCTGGGTGACACCGCCCCGACGGTCGCGCCGGAGGACCTTGTTCTCTACGAACTCCACGTCGGCGCCTTCAACGATCCGAAACCGGCGGACGGACGTCCCGCCACGTTCGAAGACGCGGCGAAACGGCTCGATTACCTCGTCGACCTCGGCATCAACGGCATCCTCCTGATGCCGGTCCACGAGTTCAACGGCATGCACAGTTGGGGATACAACCCGAGCGATCCCTTTGCCGTGGAGCAGGCGTATGGGGGGCCCGACGGTTTGAAGGCCTTCGTGAAGGCGTGCCATGCGCGCGGCCTCGTCGTGCATCTCGACATCGTGCACAATCACTACGGACCGCAAAATCTGTCCCTGCTCCAATTCGACGGCACCGGCAACGAAAAGGATGGCGGCATCTACTTCTACGACGCGCCGGAGATCAACATGACCCCCTGGGGTCCGCGCGTGCGCTTTGAAAGCCCGATGGTGCAGCGATACATCCGCGACAATGCGTTGATGTGGTTTGACGAGTATCGCATCGACGGCTTCCGCTGGGATTCCACGATCAACATCCGCGCCTACAACATGGGCGCCAGCCCCCTCCCCGCCGGACTGTCGATGCTCGAATCCATCAACGCCGTGCTGCGCGAAAGATTTCCGTCACGCCTCAGCATCGCCGAGGACTCGCTCGACATCGGCGGTTTCCACGGCTCGTGGGACTATGAATTCCACCACCAGGTCATGCCTGCGCTCAAGGAGCCTTCAGACGAGGATCGCAACCTCTACACGGTTGTAGGCGCACTCAAGTCGCGACCCACATCCATGATGCGAGTCGTGTACGTCGATAACCACGACGAGGCCGGCAAGATCAACTTGCAGTATCGTATAGCCACCGATATCGCGCCGAAGGACCCCGATGGTGACCGGGCGCGACGCCTTTGCGGCCTCGGCGCCCTTCTCACGTTCACGGCCCCGGGCATCCCCCTCCTCTTCATGGGCAACGAGTTCCAGGAAAGCGGGACGTTCCACGACAACATCCCGCTAAACTGGGACAAGCGCACGCGCCACGCCGGACAGCTTGCGCTGCACCGGGACCTGATCCGGCTGCGCCGCGACCTCGATGGGCAGGGCCGCGCCCTCAAGGGCATGGGCATCGAAATGGGTGTCATGGACACCGAGAAGCAGTTCTTCGTCTATTGGCGCCACCATGAGTCGACGCCGGACGAGACGATGGTCATCGCCGTGAACCTGTCCGGAAGAGTCGCCGAGAAGGTCGGCATCCCCTTCCCCTCGCCCGGCGTATGGCGCGTAGCGCTCGACACCGACTGGACGCGCTACGGCGGGAGTTCGCGCCAGGAGCAGGCCGCTCCATTCGAACTGTCCGGCACCAAACCCACCGCCGAAACCACGATGCAGCCCTTCACTGCCCGCATCTTCGTTCCCGCAAGAGGCATCAAGGCGGCGCGTTCGAGCGAGTACAAGGCCGCACCACCGAAACCCGCCGCGCCGCCGAAGCCGGCGTTCTCGCTCTACGCGAGCATCAACGTGAGCGGGAACTTCAATGCATGGAGCAAGACCGCGTGGCCCATGAAGCTCGTCGGCGATGGAGAATGGGAAGGCACCTTTGCGTTCACGAACGCGGCCGCCGCGGAGTTCACGCTGTCTGCCAATGACGACGGAATGATCTTCTGGGGTTCCGGTTTCGAGACAGTTTCCGCGCCGTACAACGGAAGCGTCCGCCGCCTCGGTCCGCCCATCAAGGTGCTGAACACACTGGACGGCTCGTACCTCTTCCGTTTCAAGGAGGAAGCGCTCACGCTTGAGATCGAGCCCGTCGCGCCACCCGAACCGGAACCTGTCCGCACATGGACCGACACGCAGGGTCGCAAGCTTGAAGCGCGGTTTCTCGCCGTCGAGAACGACGCGGCCATCATGCAGAAAGCCGACGGCAAGGAAGTTCGCGTCCCCCTGAAGCAGCTCAGCGCGAGCGACCGCGCCTATATCCAGTCTCGCCGATAGCAGGGGTCCCCGGTATTCTTCCGTCAAAAGAAACCGACCAGGAGAATCGTCATGGTTACCGCCATCATCGCTTTGAAGGTAGACCGGAAACAGGTGAACAACATCGCGTCGCAACTCTCCGACATGAAGGACGTCACCGAGGTCTATTCGGTGAGCGGTCGCTACGATCTCATCGCTTTGATCCGCACCCGCGACAACGAGTCGCTCGCGGAGATCGTGACCGGCAGCATGCTCAAGCTCGACGGCATCCTCGCCAGCGAAACGATGCTCGCCTTCCGCACCTACTCAAAACACGACCTGGATTCGATGTTCTCCATCGGCGATTCCTGAGATCAAGGGCATAGCCGTCGACGACACAGGCGAGATCACGACGATTACCCGCCTCGCTCGCTCCATCTGGTTCCAGCACTACATCCCGTTCATCCAGAACATCGGCGGCGGCTTCGTGATGGATGACATTAAGATGGCGAAGCAACTCCGCCGGGTCAGGTGACCCGGCCTACAGCCGTGAGGCAGGGCAAATCCCGCCCGGTGAGCCGAACCTTGGAAATTGTAAGCTACTCCTGCTCCAGTTCCTCGGCATCGACCTTGTCCTTAAGTCGTGGAGTAGCCCTCTTGTTACGGATCAGCTGCACCTTGCCGACGAATACTGCGGGAGCGTCACCATACGTGCCTTGCACTACCGATCGAGCTGCCTCTTCAAATGTAATTCCATCGACACGATTAAGCAGGTCGATCTGAACCGGCTCCACACCGAAGCGGATAATCTCCCCCTCCCTGTCAAAGGCCAAGGCATCTACCTCGGATGCGGAAAACCCGAACTCAATCAGAACGGCCTTTAGCCTGCGGATGTTCTCGTCACTTCGTAGGTAATAGACATCCAGATCCTTCGTGAATCGTGGGTACCCGTGAAATGCGACGGCATAGCCGCCAACCAGCATGTACTCAACGCGGTGTTTTCCCAACAGGGACAAAAACTCTTCGAAGTCTGGCTGGGTAGTCATAGAGGAATTTGCCCGATTGCAGGCGGAGAATTTCCACCAATTCAAGTCGCTCGCCCGGAGTCATGAGCCGATTGGCTCGCCGGTCCATCAAATCAGCGTCTTGAGCCTTATGGAATGTACGCACCTTCACTTTGTAAGATTGCCATACAGCCCCTCCCAGAACAAGTCAGACTGCGGGTGGATGTCGGGGGTCACATCCCCAGCTTCTTGAAGATGCGCTCGGGGATATTGCGGATCAGGAGCATGATCCAGCGCCACATCCAGAGGGTGTAGAGCACGTCGCGCTTCTTTTCGAAAGCGCGGTAGATGTCCCTGGCGACGGCTTCGGGTGTTCCCGTGACAACGGGCGGGAGCTTCATGCCTTCGGTCATCTTCGTGCGAACAAAACCGGGATTGACCGTGATGACGTGCGCGCCGGCTCTTGTGAGACGGTTGCGTAATCCCGATAGATAGGCCGTGAAGCCGGCCTTCGCGCTGCCGTAGGCGTAGTTGCTCTGGCGGCCGCGGTCGCCGGCGACGGAGCTGATGCCGATGATGCAGCCGGCCTTGCGGGACTCAAAATCATCGGCGACCACGCGAAGGATCGACGCGGGGCCGGTGAAGTTGGAGTCGAGGATGCGACGAAGCTCATCGCCGTCGGCGCGGGCCTTCGACTGGTCACCGAGATAACCCACGACGCAGGCCACGACGTCCGGCTTCGCGGGCAAGCCGCGATAGAAGGATTCATGCGTGTTCATCGCGAGCACATCGAATTCCAGGGCTTTCGCTTGGACCTGATGACGGATCGCGAGATCCTTGATGATGGGATCAAGCCGCGCGACGTTTCGAGCCGCGAGCAGCAGCGTGAAGCCGTTCTTTGCGAAGACATGCGCGATGGCAACGGCGATGTCCGAGTTTGCGCCGAGGATGAGGATGCTTTTCATGAGGTGAGGCCCACTCGCTTGGATTGCAGGGACTGCCAGCGGCCTGCCGGGTCCCATTGTTTGATGCGGTCGCGAAATGCGTTGGCGTTGGCGTAGCCCTTCCGGAACACGTCGGCCTGCACGCGCGCGTCTTTCGCCAGGTAGAGGCGACCGCCGTGACGCAGCACGATCTGGTCGAGTTCGTCGAAGAGTCTGAGCACGCGGTCGTTGATCGGGAAGTCGAGCGCCAGCGTATAGCCCTCGCGCGGAAACGATAGCACGCGGCGCTGCGGGCCGAAGAGTTTCAGGACCGCGAGGAAGGACCCCTGCCCGCTCGCGCTGATCTTCTCCAGAAGTTCGCGCAGGCCCGCGCGGCTCGATTCCAGCGGGAACGCGACCTGGTACTGCGTGAAGCCTCGGCGGCCGTAGATGCGATTCCAGTGCAGGATCGCATCGAGCGGATAAAAGAACGTGTCGAAGTTTGTGAGGCGATGCTGGTTGGCGCCCGCGTGCATCCTGTAGTACAGGGCGTTGAAAGCGCGGACGGTGAGCGAATTCAGCAGGAATGAAGGGAGCATGAAGGGCACGGTCAACTTCGGCACCGCCTTGAAGCCGAGCGGATCCACGTCGGGCTTTTCCTTCTTCGTCTCCTCGGCCGTCGCATGCTCGCCGCGCATCATGATGCTGCGACCGAGGCTGCTACCGCTGGACAGGCAGTCGATCCACGCCACGGTGTAGGTCCAGTGGGCGGACGCTTCGAAGAGGTCCATGATCCCGTCGAGGTTTGCCGCCGGAACGACTTCCTCGCGGATGTAAGCGGACTCGATGCGCTTCAAACGGATCGTCGCGCGAAGGATGATTCCGGTGAGGCCCATGCCACCGCAGGTCGTATCGAAAAGCTCCGCGTGCTCAGTCGGCGAGCATGTCACGATGCTCCCGTCTGCAAGCATGATGTCCATCGAAAGGACATGGTCGCCAAAGCAGCCGACCTTGTGATGGTTCTTGCCGTGGACATCCGCCGCGATGGCGCCGCCGATCGTGACAAACTTCGTGCCGGGGGTCACCGGGGGGAACCAGCCACGCGGGACAAACACATCCAGGATGTCAGCAATCGACACGCCGGATTCGCAGGTCAGGACACCCGTCTCCGGGTCGAACGCGAGGAAGCGATTGAAGCTGTCGCTGGAAAGAATCGAGGCTGCGAGGGACGAATCGCCGTAGCTGCGTCCCAGCCCGCGGGCAATGGCGGGCGCCGGGTCGGCAAGCGCTGCGCGGAGATCCTCCTCGCTGCGGAAACGATGCACCTTCGCATCGACCACAGGGTGGTTTCCCCAATTCGCGATTCGTGTCATCATCACTGTGTACCCAATGGATTAGACAGTCACAAGGCGCAGAATGTTGTTGATAAATGCGTATCAGTAAATAGGCTGCCTGTCGCTGTGCACGAAATCACCCGAGTCTGGGCGAAGCGTTTGTTGCCGCTGGCATGCGTGCTGGCCCTTCTTCATCTCCTCGCCCCGGTCTTCCACCATCACGCCCACCACGACTGTGAAGCGAGCCAGTCCTGCTCATTCTGCGCCCACTCGGCGACGACGAGCCAGTGGGTGCCGGGGGTGGAATCGGATGGATTGGTCCGATCCGTCGGATCTGTCCGATCGCTGCCAGCCGCGACCGTCACGCCCTCGCCCTCGCCGATCATCTCCCTTCATCCCGCCCGTGGCCCGCCTGCCTGATTCTCGCGTTCAATCGATTCCGTGTGTGTGTTTGAACCAGGGCGCGTCTGCGATCGCGACGCGCCGAACGAAAACAGGATTGCAGGGAATGAAATACAAACTTTTTGTGGGTTTTGCCGCGCTTGGCCTTTCGGCTGCGATGGCGGTGGCGGATGAAGTGACGGATTTGCGGCGTGAAATCGATGCGTTGAATGAAAAGATCCAACGCTTGGAACTCAAGCAGGACGAGACTTCCAAGGATTGGAAGAATCATGAGGACCCGATCGAAGCGTCCGTGAACACCTTGATCAGCGCGGGCACTTCGAGCGAGGACAACGAAGGGATCGAGTCGCTGCAGGGTGGCGGGCACGATCCGAAGCAACGCGGTTTCAACTTCCAGCAGGCGGAGCTTTCTTTCGCCGGCGAGGTGGATCCGTACTTCAAAGGCGAGGCACACATCCTCTTTCTGGAAGACGACGTGGAGTTGGAGGAGGCCTTCATCACGTCGACCGCCCTGCCCGGCAATACAGAGCTGAAGCTCGGTCACTACCTCACCGAGTTCGGACGCATGAACGCGTCGCATCCCCACACATGGCGCTGGGTCGACCAACCCGTCGTGATCGGTCGCTTCTTCGGTCCCGACGGATCCCGCGCACCCGGCGCTCGCGTCCTGTGGCACACGCCGCTGCCTTGGTGCTCCGACGTGAGCTTCGGGGCGCAGAATGCGGACAACGAGACCATGGCCAGCTTCCTGGGCGAGACGTCGCATCATCACGACGACGAAGGGGAGGAAGAGGAAGGCGAGGAAGCGATCGGCGGGTTCCCGCGTGCGGATCGCGAGGCGGAGGACTTCGACGACCTCGTGTTTTCCGCGCGGATGCAGAACCGGTTTGGCTTGTCCGATGACACCGGCGCACTGCTCGGCTTCTCCGGCATGGTCGGACCGAATGCGGCCGGCGAGGATACGGAGTCAGCGATTTACGGCGCGGATTTCACCGTGACATGGGAGCCGGACGACCACGGGCACGGCTGGCCGTTTGTCGAGTGGCAGTCGGAAGTCATCCGTCGCGATTACGAAGCGGACGAAGACCTGGAGGATTGGGGACTTTACTCTCAGCTCCTCTACGGCTTCACGCCGGGCTGGGCAGCAGGACTTCGCGTGGAGTACGCGACAGGCGATGGCGAAGGACCGGAACCGCGCGAGGAGGACGACGCGCGCGATGATCGCTTGCGCCTATCACCTCTTCTTGCGTACCACCCCTCGGAGAACTCGCGCGTTCGACTCCAGTACAACTTCGATGATGCGGATCACCTCGAGGATGGCGACGCACACACGGTCTGGCTCGCCTTCGAATTCCTCTTCGGCGACCATCCATCGCACGAGCACGTACACGACCACGACTGACCGGATGACGCAGGCGAACGCTCCGGGTGGCCTCCGCAGCCACAATTTAGTCAAACGCTTGAGCACGAATGCATTAGGATTTTGTTGGAATCCGGCTACGAATCCGCTAGAAACGCCGGATGGGCTCAGGACACTCGGACGTTCACTTCGTCGTTCATCATCCTCCCGGCTTCCGCCAGCGCCGCGGTCTGAACTGGTTCTCGCTCGGTCTCATGTACGCGGCGTACTACATGTGCCGCTACAACTTCCGCTTTGCGACGCCGGGCATGCAGGCCGAGTTCGGGTTCACGACCACACAGATTGCGGACATGCTGGCGATCTGGTCGCTGACGTATGGTACCGGGCAGTTGGTGAACGGACTGCTGACCGACAAGATCGGCGGCAAGCGCTCGATGCAGATCGGTGCATTCGGCACGATCGCCGTGAACTTCATGTTGGCGTTTCTCCCGATCCTCACGATCGGCGGTGCCCTTGCCGCATCCGCCAAGGTGCTCGGCGCTGAAAGTATTGATCCCGCCTTCCTCGCCATCTCCGCCATCTGGCTGATCAACGGCTGGTTCCAGTCGTTCGGCGCACCCGGCATGGTGAAGATCAATGCGGCGTGGTTCCACCGGACGGAGCGCGGAACGTTTGCCGGTATTTTCGGGTTCATGATCCAGCTCGGCCAGGTCATGAGCGCAAAGCTTTCCAAGGCCATCCTTGCGGGCTTCGCCATCGGTGGCCTTGTCGTCGCGAAAGGTGACTGGCGGTGGCTGTTCATCATCCCGCCCTTCGTCACGCTGGCCGCCGTGATCTTCATGTCGCTCGCTGCGAAGCAGTCGCCGGAAGAAGCGGGCTTCCCGAATGTGATCAAGGATGAGCTCGACGATTCAGCAGGCGTCACAGTCACCTTGAAGGAATCTTTCCGCACGATCTTCACCCATCCATTAGTCTGGTTTTACGCGTGCGCTTACGCCTGTACGGGCGCGGTCCGCACCAGCTCCGACCAGCTTGCGATTCTTTATTTCCAGGAACAGCTCGGCATGAACATGAAGGGCGACATCCCTTCGACCGTATCCTGGACGCTGGCCATGATGCCGATGGCCGCGGTGTGCGGTTCGCTTTTCTCGGGCTGGATCTCGGACAAGTTCTTCAAAGGACACCGCTCGCCGGTGGCCATGTCGCTCTATTTCCTCGAAGCCTGCGTTATTGCCTTCGCCGCCGTCCTGCTCGTCAAAGGCCTCGTTACGCCCACCCCTGCGGGCATCCTCACCGGCTGCGGCATCCTGATCATGATCTCGCTCACGGCGAACTCGACCCATTCGATTGTCGGCGCCGCCGCCCCCATGGACATCGGCGGCAAGAAGATGGCCGGCTTTGCAGCAGGCGTCATCGACTCCTTCCAATACTACGGCGGCGCAATCTCGCTGATCATCACAGGCCGCGTCCTCGACGCAACGAAAGCCGAGCACGGCTGGCTCTTCTGGTACGTCATCATGTCCGCCTTCGGCGTCCTCGGCGGCATCGCCATGCTCCTCGTCATGCGCAAACAGAAGGCGATGAAGAGAGCAGTCGAGCTCGTCTAGCCGCCCGGACGGCACGCCGACGATGCCGTCTCTCCAAGCTCGAAGAACGCGCAACGCATTCAGCACAAGCCAATTACAGCAACGTCCTCCGCGCGTGTGAGAATTCTGTGAGCAGCCGCTTCCCGGTTGACCCTTGCGGGGTCGAACCGGAGAATGCAGGGGCTCATGGCTGTTTCCGTACGACTCAAGAATGTTACCAAGTCCTTCGGTTCAAACCGGGTGGTCGATGACATCACGATCGACATTGCGCCGGGCGAACTCTTCTTCCTCCTTGGGCCCAGCGGCTGCGGCAAGACGACACTGCTCCGGAGCATCGCGGGTTTCTACATTCCCGAGAGTGGGTCCATCTTCATCGGTGATCGCGATGTAACGAAGCTCCGGCCGGAGGATCGCGATGCGGGCATGGTGTTCCAAAGCTATGCGCTATGGCCGCACATGACCGTCGCGGAGAATGTCGCGTTCGGACTGGAGCTGCGAAAGGTGTCGAAGGACGAGATGAAGCAGCGCGTGGCCGAGGCCTTGTCGCTCGTCCGCATGAGCGATCGCGCGGAGTATCGACCCAACCAACTCTCCGGCGGACAGCAACAACGCGTCGCCCTAGCCCGCGCCCTCGTCGTCCGTCCCAAGTGCCTCCTCCTCGATGAACCGCTCTCGAACCTCGACGCCAAGCTCCGGCTCGAAATGCGCACGGAGATCCGTCGCATCTGCAAGCAGGCCGGTCTCACGGCGATCTACGTCACGCACGACCAGAAGGAAGCGCTGTCCATCGCCGACCGTCTCGCGATCCTCGACCGGGGCACGATCCAGCAGTGCGGCACGCCGCAGGATGTCTACCTGCACCCGAACAGCAAGTTCACGGCGAACTTCATCGGGGAGACGAATTTCATTGAGGGCAAGGTTTCGGATGTGCGGCCTGACCGCATCGATGTGGAAACCGCCATGGGGCTGCTCGTCAGCACAGCCCCGGCCCACGAGTCCCTGAAGGAGGGCCAAGCGGTCACCGTGTCGCTGCGCCCGGAAGTCATCCACGTCGGCACCCTTCCCAAGGACGTGACCAACGTCTTCGATGCGAATGTCCACGACACGATCTACCTCGGCGAAATGGCGCAGCACACGGTCAATATCGAGAACAGCGACGTGAAGCTCAAAGCCTTCGAGCTTAACCCGAAGATTGTCACCCACGACGACGAAGTGAAGGTAGCCAAGATCTGGTTCCGCCCGAACAACGTCGTCCTCCTGGCGCGATGACGTATGCTCAAGAACGCCGCCATCCTCCTCGCCGCAGGGACCGTGCTGGCGCTGCCGTTCATCTTCAAGCAGGAGGCTGAGACGGGCGACTGGAAACCCGGCGACCCCGAGCTGGTCATCGTCTCCTCGCACAACGAAGCGATCCGATACGAATTCGGCCAGGCCTTTTCGAAGTGGCACGCGGAGAAGTTCGGCAAGCCCGTACGCATCGACTGGCGCGCGCTCGGCGGCACGACAGAAATCAGCCGCTACCTCACCGCGGAATTTGTCGCATCCGCCCGCGCCTACTGTATCCGCCAGGGCATTCCCTGGTCCTCCGCCCTCGGCGACGCCATCGTGGATCGCAAGTTCAACACCAACGCGCCGCCGAAGCTCGAACGGAAGGAGAACGAGAGCGACGAAGCCTTCGCCACGCGGGACGCCGAGAACCGCAGGACATGGGAACGTGCGAAGGATCTTCACGCAGCGTTTCGCAGCACCGATGACAAGGATGCCTTCTCAGCCCGCATCGACCTCTTCTTCGGCGGCGGCGAGTACGATCATTCAAAGGCCTTTGGCGAAGGCCTGACCGTTCCGCCGTGGCCGAAGGACCAGACGCCGGACCTTTTCACGGACGGCCAGGGGAATCTCCTCATTCCCGACAGGATCAGCGGAGAGACCTGGCGCAGCGCCGCCTTCTTCGGCAACGCAATCAGCACCTTCGGCATCTGCTACAACCTTGATCGCCTCGCCGACCTAGGCGTCACGGAACCTCCCCGGGCATGGAGCGATCTCGCAAATCCCAAGTTCTACCGGCAGCTCGGCCTCGCCGACCCCACCAAGAGCGGCAGCATCGCGAAGGCCTTCGAGATGATCATTCACCAGCAGTGCTTCGATGCCGTGCAAGCCGCGGGGTTCACGAAGGAGCAGATCGACACCTTCGAAGCGTCCATCAAGAAAGCCGCCCTCCCGCCCGGTGAGCTCCCCCCCGATGTTCCCGCCCACTACCAAGAAGCTGTTGAACAAGGCTGGCTCGACGGCATCCGCCTCGTGCAATTGATAGGAGCCAACGCCCGCTACTTCACAGATTCGGCGAGCAAAGTCCCGATCGATGTGAGCATCGGCAACGCGGCGGCCGGCGTCGCCATCGACTTCTACGGTCGCTACCAAGCCCAGCTTTCGCGGAGTCCCGAAGGCAAGGAGCGGATGGTCTACGTGACGCCCAAGGGCGGTTCCGGCGCGAGCGCCGATCCCATCAGCCTGCTCCGCGGCGCCACGCATCGCGAGATCGCCTGCCGGTTCATCACGTTTGTGTTGAGTGAAGACGGACAGAAGCTCTGGACCTACAAGCCCGGGACGCCGGGCGGACCTGAGAAGTTCGCGCTTCGCCGACTTCCCATCCTGCGCAGCTTCTATCCGTCGGATGTGCCGGCCGTGCAGGCACGCCATGAAGCGCACGCGCGTTTCGCGGCGGATGACCTCGCCGACCCCGCGACGGATCCCTATACGATCGCCGCGGCGTTCACCTACTACAGCCGCTGGACCGGACAGCACTTCGGTGTTCACCGCGATCTCATCCGCACAATGTGCATGGACTCGAGTGCGGAGCTGCAGGCGGCGTGGTCTGCCATCCTGGGCGCAGGCGGGCCGGAGAAGCAGGCCGAAGCGATGCAGATTCTGCGCAGCCTGCCGGATCAGCCCGAACCGCTCACATGGAAATCCGCGCTCGGCATCGGCAAGAAGATGGACCGCATCGAGTACATGCGCATTTGGACCCTCGCCTTCCGCGACCAGTACCGGCGCGCGCGCGAAGCAGCGGAGAGGAGTGCGGGGTCATGAGACGCGGGACGGCATGGACCATCTTCCTGCTGACGTCGCTCGTCTTCGGCCTGCTCTTCCTCGCGCCGCTGTGGATGGTCATCAAGGGCGGCTTTATCGTCAGCGGTTCCTTCACGCTAAAGTATCTCGCCGGCGTGTTTCGCAATCCGATCTATACCGAGGGCCTGTTCAACAGCCTCATGCTCGCGATCGGCACCACGTCGATTGTGACCGCGATCGCCGTTCCCCTCGCGTGGCTTACGAACAAGTACGATTTCCCGGGAAAGAAGTTCGTGAGCGGCATGATCCTCGTGCCGATGATCCTTCCGCCGTTTGTCGGCGCGATCGGATTCCAGCAGGTGCTCGGACAATACGGCGGACTCAACGCCCTGCTCGGTCTCGGCCCGGTCGATTGGCTCGGTCGCGCGCAGTACTGGGGCGTCGTGCTGCTCCAGGCGCTTTCGCTCTATCCCATCATGTACCTGAACACATCGGCCGCGATGGCGAATATCGATCCGGCGATGGAGGAAGCCGCGGCGAACCTCGGCTGCAAGGGCATCCGGAAGTTCTTCCGGATCACCCTGCCCCTCATCATGCCCGGCCTTTTCGCAGGCGGCACGATCGTCTTCATCTGGAGCTTCACCGAACTCGGCACACCGCTGATCATGAACTACACGCGTTGCGCGTCGGTCCAGGTCTTTGATGCCCTGAAGGAGATCGGCTCCAATCCATTCCCCTACGCCCTCGTCTTCGTCATGCTCGCGGCCAGCGTGCTGCTTTATGCGATCGGCAAGTTCGCCTTTGGGGGTAGGGCCTACGCGATGCAGAGCAAGGCCGCGACTGTGTCGGCCACGAAAAAGGTAAGCGGCGTGAAGGGACTTCTCGTCCTGCTGCCGTTTGCCGCGGTCATCCTCATCGCGATGACACCGCATCTCGGCGTCATCGCCACGAGCTTCGCCGCGCCCGGGAGCTGGTATCAGTCCGTGCTGCCGCAGGAGTGGACCGGCGGGAACTACATTGAAGCGCTCGGCCACACGATGACCGTGAGCAGCATCAA
Source organism: uncultured Verrucomicrobiota bacterium (assembly GCA_964503335.1). Lineage (GTDB taxonomy): Bacteria > Verrucomicrobiota > Kiritimatiellia > CAIVKH01 > CAIVKH01 > CAZCZZ01. The sequence goes on along the minus strand of CAZCZZ010000026.1, from coordinate 12,775 downwards.
GAACAGCCTCTTCTTCTCATCGCTCGCCGTCCTCTTCAACGTCGTGCTCGGCATCGCGATCGCATTCGTCGTGGTGCGATCCGACATTCCGTGGCGCGGCGCACTCGATGCGCTGGCGATGCTGCCGCTCGCTGTGCCGGGACTGGTGATGGCGTTCGGCTATCTCGCGATCAGCTCGCAGATGAGCAACACGGAATTCGTGAAGAACAGCCCGTTCTGGCAGAACCTGCTCGATGTCCGCGTAAATCCGACGCTCTTCCTGATCATCGCCTACAGCGTGCGGCGCCTGCCCTACATGGTGCGATCCGCCGTTGCGGGATTGCAGCAGACCTCGGTGACACTGGAAGAAGCCGCCGCAAGCCTCGGGGCGGGATTCTTCACCACGCTGCGACGCATCACAGTACCCCTGATCACCGCCAATCTCATCGCCGGCGCCCTGCTCGCCTTCGCCTTCAGCATGCTTGAGGTGTCCGACAGCCTGATGCTCGCCCAGCGCCAGGACTTCTATCCCATCACCAAAACCATCTACGAACTCTTCCAACTCCTCGGCACCGGCCAATACATTGCCTCCGCCCTGGGCGTCTGGGCCATGGCCTTCCTCGGCGTCACCATCCTCGGCAGCAGCCTTATACTAGGCAAGAAACTCGGCGCCATCTTCCGCGCCTAAGTCAAGACTCCTCGCCGCAGCCCGGCGCTCCATCACCGCGGTCATGCATCGTGTCGTTCCGGAGGGGCACGCTGCCGCGTGCCCGCGGGCAGCCGGAGGCTGCCCCTCCAGCAAGGGATTGTCGCATTCGACATTCCCCGCCAAATCCGTCACGCGCGTCTCCAACGCCATATCGGCGAAAAGCCTCCGTCCGAGGCCATACGCTAGACCCGAGTCATCCGACCTGTTGACATAAGGCACACGTCGCTGTATATAGCTCAAAATGAGCGATTATGACTGGAGCGACGAAAAGAATGCTCTGCTTGAGCGTACTCGCGGCGTTTGCTTTGAGGATGTGCTGGTTTGTATTGAAAATGGTGATGTGCTGGACATCATCAAGCACCCGAATCGGGAGCGATATCCAGATCAGAACATCATCGTTCTCAATATTGCTGACTACGTCTGGCTTGTCCCATACGCAAAATCAAAGGGCGTTCGCTTTCTAAAGACGATCATACCGAGTCGCAAGGCCACGAAGGAGTACCTGACATGAAAAGGACATTATCGCTGGATAAGGACGAGCTACAAATACTCGAGGACTTCGAACGCGGCGAATTTAAGCGGGTGCCGAACTTCCAAGCAGAAAAGAAGGCGCTTGAAGAGGCAGCTCGAAACACTCTTCAGAAAGACAAGCGCATCAATATTCGCATCTCATCGCGTGATCTGGAACGAATTCAGATGAGAGCAGCCAGAGAAGGCATGCCCTACCAGACCTATATCTCGAGCACATTGCACAAACTTGTATCCGGAAGGTTGGAAGAGAGGGCCTAGCGCGCACCCCCGAGGCTTGTCGCTCGCCTCATCATGAAGAAGAAGTACATAGCAGGCATTCTCGTGATTGCCTGCGTCGTCGGGGCATTCGCGATCAAAGGCTTCGCAGGAGGGAAGTCCGGAAGACCCACGGCGCTCGAGGACACAAGCAGGCCCGTTCTCACACTGCATGCGCTTCGGGAGGATTTCCTTTTGCTTAAGAAGCCGGTATTGCAGGGGTGGAAGCGCCACAAGCCACACGGGACGATCCCGAGCATCAACGCTCCTTCAATCCGCTATCCTGAGTTCTACGAGCCACGCCTGACGCGACAGGGCAGCGTCTTCATTAAGAAACACAGCAGGCTGGAACTTATCGCTGCATTGCTCCCGTATATTGACGACCCGGAACTCGGAGCAGAGGTGGCCATCCTTCTGAGTGCCATCCCATTCGACATGCATATCAGCAGGAAGGATGTCAGTCCCATAACCGGGCTGATCCACTCCACGGGTTATAAGTCTCCTGCGGAAAAGGGATCGTGGAATCATGTGGACGCAATACACTGCAAGGTCGGTTTCGCCCAGATGTTCGGATTGGGCAACACGTACGCCCGTTGGTACAAAAGCCCACCCACGCAGGACACACTCGAGGGAGCAATTGCAGCTCTGCTCGACGAGCATGAGCGCTTTCCGTTCCGCTGGACCGAGGTTGATGTGGCCGCATTCGCAGAGCGACATGGCAATGCGCTGGCCCATTCCGTCATCTACCCCAAAGCTTTCTGGCCTCAGAACTACGGCAAGAACTGGGAGCTTGGAGTCCTCTTGGACGCATGCAACCTGCACGAGGAATTTCACATCCTCAATGGAGATGGCCAACTGTCCACAGCCCCTTTCAGCACTGCAAAACTCGAATTCAACAGTGCGTGCAGCAAGGCCATAATCGAAATGGCAAAGAACGAGGCGTCGAACGACTAAATGCGGGCAATCGTCCCATATGCGCCAAAGTCCAAATCACGACCCTGGGTCATTCAGAAACTGGCCTTGCTCGCCATTGCCTGTGTCTCTCTGGCACGTGCAGGGGAGTTTGCGACGAACCATCACGGGACGACGTACCACGGATATGTGTGTCAGCCCGATCAGGTTATCATTACCTGGGCGGATACGAATGGCGCGCCACTGCGCACGTTTCAGGCGACAGCGCAACACCTTCGCGCGAAGCACATCCAACCCGTGTTCATGATGAATGCAGGCATCTTCAACGAGGGCGGCATACCCGCCGGCCTCCTTGTTGAGCGTGGTGAAGTCAAACGCCCATTGAACCTGGCCGATGGCAGCGGAAACTTCTATCTCAAGCCAAACGGCGTATTCTTCGTCGACGCGGACGGCGCAGCAATCGTCGAAAGTCATCGCTTCTCGACCATGATGTCCAAGCCACATTTCGCGATACAATCAGGTCCGATGTTGCTCCTGGAGGGCTTGCCCCATCCAGAGTTCCGCCCGGCCTCATCAAACAGGCTGCACAGAAACGGCGTCGGCATCTTGCCCGACGGCAACGTCCTGTTTGCCATCACCGAGCCTTTCCAGGATCAGTTGCCGAATCTCTACGAGTTCGCTCAGTTCTTCGCCGCCCGCGGTTGCAGGAACGCGCTCTTCTTGGATGGCGATCTCTCCCAATCGACGACGTATCCGACGACCAACGCCCTTTCGGACAATCACTTCGGAGCGATCATATCCGTAAGACAATCGGATACTGCGGAGAGGAAATAGCATG
>CAZCZZ010000026.1:3313-9451 GCA_964503335.1 uncultured Verrucomicrobiota bacterium | reverse complement strand
AGGGAGCTGATATCAATGCAGCGGATAAGTACGGCATCACTCCGCTCCTTATCGCGATTGAATCCGAAACGAACACGATCGTTGACCTTCTCATCGCGAAGGGAGCCAATGTCAACCTGCCCGACAAATACGGAATGACACCCCTGCACCGGGCCACAAGAAAACGAAATGTTGCCCTCATGGACGCCCTTCTCGCGGCGGGGGCAAAGATCGACGCCCCGAGCAGGGCAATCGTCGATGAGCTTTCGGAGGGCGATACGCCACTTCTGCTTGCTGCCAAGGCCGGCTACGTGCCCATCGCGAGACACCTTATTGCAAAAGGCGCCGAGGTGGACCTGGCTGATAAACGGGGCCTAACTCCACTGCACATAGCCGTGCTAAAGGAAGACGTGGAGCTGCTAGACTTGCTCCTCAAGAGCAAAGCAAACGTGAACGCCAAGACAAAGGCAGGAGCAACACCGCTCAGCATTGCAATTGCGAAGGAAAACTCCTGTGCCGAGATCCTGCTCCAACACGGCGCAATAGAGGGCACACCGTTTCAAGAAGAGGATGCGCCGCCCGACCTCTAGGCGCCCAACACCGTTACGGTTTTGATATCGCTCCACTGGCCTATGGCCTCGTCTTTTCGCCGGTAGATGGCCTTGTAGTGCCAGGCGGCGGCGGTTCCGGGGGGCGGGAGCGGACTGGTGTCGCGGTAGCTGTTATTCGTCGTGGTGATCAAGTGCTGAAACGTGCCGGTGCCGCGATCGACGACGATTTCCATGGAGTCGGTTCGCTGGCGTAGCCACTTCAGGCTCGGGAAACCGGCCCTGAGCGACACCTGGAGGTTCGGTCGAATCAGGACATCGTCGTCGATGATTTCAGGGCCGATCAGGCGCAAATCACGGCCGATGGAGTTCGTGTACTTCGGGTGAACCTTGATCCGCTTCACGAGATTCCGGGCCTTTCCCATGATGTCCGGAATCGGCGCGACCGGGGCATCCGGCTCGGGCTCAGCGAGCGGAGCCGATATGCGAGCGCCGCGCATCGCCTCATCCTTGTGCGTCGTCCATGCGCGGAGCTTGAGTTTCAAGGCGTTTCCCTTCGCCAGTACGTGCTTAAGGTATGCATGTCCGTTCCGTATCGTTTCAACGTCTTCTTCCGTCAGGCCCAGCCGTTCCGCATACACGGGCAGCTTCGCCGCGAGATTCCCCATCCACTCTATCTGCCCCACCTGCGTCCGGGGCATATACGACTTCCTGGCCATTCTTCCTTCTTCTCCACGAGCCAGCCTCATCCGCACACGGCGCGGGACTGGTCGCTCGACCCGTCTAAACCGCCCGACGTCACGGAGAAGGTAGTACTCTTACATGGAAAGTAGCTCGACCCGGTACAACGGGTCCAACAAAGATTTTGCATATATTTTTGAACACGTGGCGGGGTGCCCTGTGAAAACGGACGGACCATTCGGGAGCGCTCCCGCGCCGTCTGGGAGCACGGCCACGCAGCCGGGGAACCGCGCGCGGCGAGGACGCAGCCCTCCCGCGTCGGCCCGAACTGCTCATCCCTCATGGCGGAGCACAACCAGTTGATCAGGGAGCGCTCCCGCCCCGTTGCGCAACCCTGCAGATCCGGCATGCACCGCGGCAGCATGACGCGGTGACGCTCCCGCGGACCGGTGAAGTGGCCGGCATCTGCAACGCCACGCCGCTGTGGCAGCGCACGGGAGTGCATTGTTGCTCGACAGGTTGGTCCTATCGGCCGGTATTCGCGCTGAAATAGTTGGCCATGCGATCCCAGAGCGACCCCTTCTCGGCCAGCTTCTCGCGCGTGCTCGCTATCACCCGGCGGCCCTGGCACGTGAGACACGTCGAACTGGCGGAGGTCTTGCCCGCGCCCTTGCAGGCCATGCAGATCGGACCTTTATCGTTCTTCGAGAACCGGCCCTTGGGATGGAGTGCCCAGTTGCCGTGGCCCGTGCCATTGCATGTTGGACAGGTCTCCTCGCGAACGAATAGCCCGGTGCCGCCGCAGCGCGTGCAGGTTGTCACGGCAGGTGCTGAAGACCGGGGGCCGGTGCGTTTGCGATACCAGTCAAATGCGAGGTAGGCGATAAGGACCAGGAGAACGAGGCTGATGAACTGTCTCATGCTTCAACGATCCTACCATCAGGAGCATGACGTGGAAAGATTGCGCTGTCGGGCTGCTAGTCCCCTCAAAAAATGGGGGCTCTCCGCCGTTGCAGCGGAGAGCCCCGTAAACCTCGGAACGGTCACCGAATGGAAACCACACAAACCTAGTGATGCTTGAATCGGGGGGGCGGCCTGCGTGGAATTATGTTGCGACGCGAACCGAGGCTATAAATATTTGTACTGACTCCCTCCGGCGCTTCTTCCTTCGCCCGTCGCGCCTCCGGGATATCCCAAAGGGCACGCAGGGCGCTTGTCATGTCTTTGCTCGAACGTTCTTTCGGGCGAAACACGCTCAGCAGCTCACTAATCATGCGCTAATAAAGTGCCAGAAACGCTTGGAGACGTATGTCAGCAGATGTCAGACACCAGTGTAGGCTTTTCCCTACATTAGCCCGTAAAAAGGCAGGGGAAACCGGTTCGAGGAATCGGGCGCGTAATTTTCTGATGCGACTGTCGAGTATCGACACAAAAGACCTGAATATGCACAGGAAGACCGCGAAGGCGGCGAAGTGCACTTCACGATCTTTGCGGCCTTCCTGTAGAATCTTCTTCGGCCTTCAGTGCCGTCGCCGAGACTAAGACTCCAGCAGTGCGGGGAATTTGCGGCGGACGCGGTCCATGTGGCCGTCGTCGCCGCCTTTGCCGTCCAGGATAAGGAACAGGGAGTACAGGTCCTGGAGGTCGATGGTGATGGAGGTCTTCGGGTTGATCTCGATGTGTTTCGCCAACCGCTTCGCCGCGGACTTCACGGAGATCGGCTTGCGCGCAGCCGGCTTGTCCCCACCCTGCTCAAGTTCAAGGAGCGCGGCATCCGCAACCTGCTTCTCCGTGCCGGGCTTGGCTTCCAGCACCTGCTTGCAGATGGCCTTGGCCTTGGTCCACGTGACAGCGCCTTCATCGAGCTTTTTGCGCAGGCGCGGATCCATGCCGGGCACGAAGCGCACGATCTCCTCGATCCACGTCACGCTCTTGTCGAGGAACGAAGCGATGCGCTGCTTCTCCCAGTTCGCGTTGTTCAGGAAGATCACCGTATCGAAGTACTCCGACACCTTGGCGTCGAGGCGGTCGGCATTCAGCTTGAGGTTCAGCGCGCGCATCTCTTCGAGGTCGCCGGCGACGACACGGACGTCGATACGATCGAAGTAGCCCTGGTGTCCCTGGCGGATGAGCTTGATTGCATTCAAGCGATGGAAGCCGCCGACGAGGAAATACTCGCCGCCGTTGCGCTCCCAGACGACGAGCGGCTCCAGCAGGCCGTTCTTCAGGATGTCGTCGTGGTAGTGACGAACCTTTTGATCATTCAGCGCGCGATGGTTCGCGAGAGAGGGGTGGACCTGGATGGAATCGAAGCCGACATAGTCATAGCGTTTGGTGGTAAGCATGGAAAATTCCTTAATGAAGCCATGCGGTGTCCCATAGCAGGACGCGGCGATCAAGCCTTGATCGCAGGAATCTCCGTGAGTTTTCGGTTACCCGAAGATTTACCCTCAGCAGAGCCTCGGCCTCGCGGGCCGCAGTCGAAGCCCGCAGGGCGGCCTATTCATGCATCATGAAGAGGCCGGGTTACGGGGAGACGATGGAGAGAGATCGGGCCAGGCGCATGCCGGCCACGGCTTTACCCGTGCTGTTCAAGCCGTTCCGCTCGGGATCGGATCGTGGCACGATGCGCGAGAAGACGAACAACTCGTCGTCATCGCTCACATACGAGCCGCCGCGAAGGACATGGTCGGATCCAGTCTCGGGGCCCGTGGGATCGCGTAGCGGCGAGGTCTGGTAGTAGTCCTTGGAATAGAAATCCTGCACCCACTCCGCCGCATTCCCGATCATGTGTCGAGCACCGCTCACGGTGAGACTGCCGCTGGTGTCGGGGAAATAGTCCGGTTCCGCGATGTCAGGAAGCGGTGCGTCCACATTCCACGTAACAGCGGGCACGTTGACGGGTGGAGGCGGAGGCGGCGTCTTGTTGGAGCCAAACATGCCTTCCTTCGGAGGCGGCGGCGCGGGCCTCTGGCGCATGATTTCGTTTTCGACGTACTGGCGACCCTTGGGCGTGTTGACTACCGGTTGGATGGACGGGTCATCACCCCACGCCAGCTTCCTTCCGTCGTACCCTCTCGCCGCCAGTTCCCACTCCGCTTCGGTGGGCAGACGCATCTTCTTCCAGTTCGCGTAGGCGTAGGCGTCAAACCAGTCGATGCCGACGACAGGCTGTCCGTCGCCGCTGAGTTCCGGCGCCTTCCAGCCTTCCGGGGCGTGATCCTTCAACGGCGGCGCCTGCGGATGCTCCATCGAGGAGTCACCCGTCGCCTTCACATGGTCCACAAACTTGCGGTACTCCGCGTTGGAGACTTCGTACTTGGAGATAACAAACGGGCTCACGAAGACGAGGCGATACGGGAACGCTTCGTCGCCGATCGTTGCGGCTTCATTGCCCATGAGGAAGTAGCCGCCCTGCACATACACTTCATTGTCCGCCAAGGTTTCCGGCGCAGTCACGGCCTTGCCCTCCCGCGCCTTGTTCCACGCCTCGCCAATCTGCTTCTGCAAGCGGAGGATGTAAGCAAAATCCATGCCTTCGATGACCTTCCGGATCTGCTGCGCGTCGCTCTGTCCCGCCTCGGCTCCGATCACGCGTGTGATCCAGAACGACATGAACGCGTGAGCTTCCTCGGCGGCAAGGTCGAAGTCGGCCGCTTCGATCAACTGCGGAACACGCTCGGTCACGGTCTTCGGCAAGCCGCGCGCGACTTCGCGACGCTGGTCTTCCATGCCGTCGTACGCCTGCTTCGCGCGTGGATTCTGGCTGTACGTGGGTGTCTCCACGCCCGGGTACTGGGCTTTGATCTTCCCGAGCTGCTCCGTGTACACGTCGAAGCGACGCACTGCGGCGGCGACAGGAGGAAGCCATTCGCCGCCGACTTTATTGAGTCCGCGCTTCAGGTTGGCGAACTCCGACGCCAGGAAATCGGCCCGTTTCTGCAGCTCCTCTGCGTTTGCATTCGCGCTGCAGCGATCCAGGAATTCCTTGTAGAGCTTGATGTCCTGCTCGTACGTCGCCGCGGCCTGCTCCTTCGCCGGCTCGAAGGTGCGGGCCTTCAAGGCCTTGGCCCAAAGCTCGCACAGGTCCATGTCTTCAATCTTGAGGATGTCGGCCATGGAGAACGGGAGCTGGGAGGAAATGGAACCCTTGGTCTGTTTGAGCACGATCTCCTTCTCGGTGCGGGAGATGATCATGCCCTGGAGGGTGTTCCCGTTCTTGAGCTTCACGACGACGGGACTTTCGGCAGGAAGGAGCGCCTGGGATTCCGGGGAGAGCTCGGTACGATCAAAGGCCTGGACCTGAGTGGCGAGGACGAGAATGGCTGCGGCGAGTACCTGTTTGTTCACGCAGTGGGCTCCTTCTGACTCATGCGACTATGCGTAGGGCGCGCTGGACCGTCAAGGATGCGAGATTGTCCCGCCCACGCCGCCACGTTACTATACCCGCAACGTGACGACCATGAAGACACCTTCCCTGCGTTTCCTCGCGATCCCCATCCTCGCGTTGCTCACGGGTTGCGCATCGCCGGAGGCGCGGATCAAGAAGAACCCCGAACTCTTCAACAGCTTCCCGCCGGATGTGCAGGAACGTGTGCGCAAGGGCGACATCGACATCGGCTACACCAAGGACATGGTGACAATCGCCCTGGGCGAACCTAACCGGGTGTATTCACGACAGACGGAGTCAGGCCTTGTCGAGGTCTGGTCCTATACCGACTTCTACACCAAGTCGGACCGTCAACGGGTCGACGTCCGCTCGCGGGTGCGCGACTCCAGCGGCTCCTACCGCACAGTCAGCGACTGGGTCTGGGTCGACGTGGACCAGCGAACCGAATTCGAGCACCTGCGCGTGGAACTCCGCGACGAGAAAGTCATCGCGATCGAGCGGTTGCAGCGGTAGGGCGAAGCGAGGGAAGAGTCTGTAGGC
>CAZCZZ010000026.1:0-3213 GCA_964503335.1 uncultured Verrucomicrobiota bacterium | reverse complement strand
CCTACAGCCTAAGCGCTCCTACAGCCTACAACCTCTTCTTACGCGGGGAATGCCAGGACTTCGTCGATGGTGTAGGCGTTGGCGAGCAGCATGACGAGGCGGTCTACGCCGAGCGCGATGCCGCCTGAGGGCGGCATGTCTTTCAAGGACGCGAGGAAGTCCTCGTCGAGCGGATAGACGTCCTTGCCCCTCGCCGCCCGGTCCTTTGCACATTCTTCAAAGCGGGCGCGTTGCTCGGCGGGGTCGGTGAGTTCCGAGTAGGCGTTCGCGAGCTCCAGGCCACCGATGTAGAGCTCCCAGCGTTCCGCCACGGCGGGATTGGATTTCCTGCGACGCGATAGCGCGGCGGCTTCGGCAGGATAGTCGGTCAGGACTACGGGCACATCCTTCGGAAGATTCGGCTCCACCTTCTCGACCAGGTCGAGGTTGAAGCGGTCCGCGTCGTAGGCTCCAGTCGGGTCCCATCCCGCGAAGCGAACAAAGGCGTCGGCCACGGTGATTCGTTCCCAACGGGGCAGAAGCTGGATCGTCTGTCGCCCGCGTTGGATGTCGGTTCCGCCAAGGACCTTCGTCGCGACATGGGCTATGAGCGCCTTGGCATCGACGAGGATATCGGTGTAATCCGCGTCGGCCCGGTACCATTCGAGCATCGTGTATTCGGGGTTGTGGAGATGGCCCCGCTCGCCGCGGCGGAAGCAGGGTCCCATCTGGAAGATGCGCTTCGCCCCATCGGCCAGCAACCGCTTCATGTGAAGTTCGGGCGACGTGCGGAGCCAGTGATCGCCTGACGCTTCGGCATCGATATGCGCTTCCAGAGCCGGCGCGCGAAGGCGCACAGGGGTCTCGACCTCAACAAAGTCGCGCTCGTGGAAGAACATCCGGATCGCGTGGAGCGCGTCGGATCGTATACGCAGTGTGTCAGGGTTCATGGCTCATCAACCATCAACCTTGAACCATCAGCCATTCCGGCCCTACCTCTTGGAGATGCGGTCCGAGTACTCGCCCGAGCGGGTATCGATGCGAACCCAGTCGCCGGGATTGATGAACAGCGGCACTTGGATCTCGTAGCCGTTGTCGATCTTTGCCGGCTTGTAGGTATTCGTGGCTGTGTCGCCCTTGAAACCGGGATCGGTCTCGATGATTTCCTTCTCGATGAAGACCGGGAGATTGACCTCGATCGGCTTGCCATTGAAGAAGAGGACGCTCACGTGCATATCGTCGGTGAGGAAGTACTGGTTGCGACCGAGCGCCTCTCCGCTGATCTCGACTTCCTCGTAGGTCTCGGGGTCGGAGAACATGAAGGTGTCGCCGTTCTTGTAGGAGTAGACCAGTTCACGGTCCAGGAGGTCGGGCTTCTCGAACTTTTCGACTTCGCGGAAGGTCTTGTCCTGGGTCGCGCCCGAGAGCATGTGGCGGATGCGGCACTTGTACATCGCCGCGCCCTTGCCAGGCTTCACAAACTGGAATTCGGTGATTTCGTAGGGAATGTTTTCCCAGAGGATTTTCAGACCCTTACGCAGATCGGACGCACTATACATACTAGCCTCGCTGTCTTTCCTTCGGTTCTTGCCAAAAAGGTTCGGGAGTATGCGTGCCGTGGTGCGACGTGCCAAGCGGAATCTCCCGACCCTGAAAGAGTCGGTTTTTTGACCCGTTTTTACCCCAAAAACAACCCCCGAAAACACCATGTTGTCCTTTGCGTTTCTTGCGTGTTTTCTATAGAATCGCGCCTTCTACTCCGAAGGGTATAACGACACATGGCGAACGCGAAAAACGATCAGGATCAAGCCCCCCAGAACCCGAATTCCGACACGTCGGCATCCGTAATGGAACCGTCTGACATTCAACAGGTTAAGCCGCCAGAACCCCCGAAGGACTCTGCCGCGGGGTCGGCTGAGTATGGCGCGGACAAGATTACGGTCCTGGCGGGCCTTGAGGCGGTCCGGAAGCGCCCCGCGATGTACATCGGCGACACGGGCGTCCGGGGTCTTCACCATTGCGTTTATGAGGTCGTTGATAACAGCATCGACGAGGCCCTGGCGGGGTACTGCACACACATCCAGGTTTCGATGAATGCCGACGGGTCGATGTCGGTGAATGACGATGGCCGAGGCATCCCGGTGGAGATGCACAAGACCGAGAAGCGGTCGGCCCTGGAAGTGGTCATGACCGTCCTGCACGCGGGCGGAAAGTTCGACCACAACGCGTACAAGGTTTCGGGCGGTTTGCACGGCGTCGGCGTCTCCTGCGTGAACGCCTTGAGTGAATGGCTCGAAGTGGAAGTCCGGCGCGACGGGAAAGTCTATCACCAGCGGTACGAGCGCGGGAATCCCGTGACGAAGGTGGAGCCGATCGGCAAGACGAAGGGCACGGGTACAAAGGTCACGTTCTATCCGGACGGCCAGATCTTCACGACGCTGCAGTACAACTGGGACACGCTGGCGAATCGCCTGCGCGAGCTCGCGTTCCTTAATAAGGGCATCGAGATCACGCTGAAGCAGGAGGAGCCGGCGCGCGAGGAGACGTTCAAGTACAAGGGCGGCATCCTCGAATTCGTCGAGCATCTGAACCGCAACAAGCAGCCGCTGCATCCCAAGGTGGTGTACTGCGAAGGCGAGAAGGATCGCGTGCAGGTGGAGATCGCGCTGCAGTACAGCGATTCCTACAACGACAGCATTTTCTCCTACGTCAACAACATCAACACGATCGAGGGCGGCACCCATCTTACCGGCTTCCGCACGGCGCTGACGCGCACCGTCAACCAGTACGCGAAGGCGAACAAGCTGATCAAGGACGACAGCGAAACGATGTCGGGCGACGACATTCGCGAAGGCCTGACGGCCGTAGTCAGCGTCAAGGTTCCGGACCCGCAGTTTGAAGGACAAACCAAGACGAAGCTGGGCAACGGCGAAGTCGAGGGCATCGTGTCGTCGATCGTCAACGAGCACCTCGGAACGTACTTCGAAGAACATCCCAACGTGGCCCGCCGTGTCGTGGAAAAAGGCATGCTCGCCGCGCGGGCGCGGGAAGCCGCGCGCAAGGCGCGTGACCTGACCCGCCGCAAGGGTGCGCTGGATTCAGGCGGCCTCCCCGGCAAGCTGGCGGATTGTTCGGAGAAGGATCCCCTCTCCTGCGAGCTGTTTATCGTTGAGGGCGACTCGGCCGGTGGCTCCGCCAAGCAGGGTCGTGATCGACGCTTCCAAGCGGTTCTGC
>CAZCZZ010000025.1:48090-51764 GCA_964503335.1 uncultured Verrucomicrobiota bacterium | reverse complement strand
GATGTTCTTGCCGATATCGTGTACGTCGCCTTTGACCGTCGCCATCAGGACGCGCCCCTTCGTCGTGCCACCGGCGGCACGCTCCGCAGCGAAATAGGGCTCCAGCACGGCAACCGCTTTCTTCATCACGCGCGCGCTTTTTACGACCTGCGGCAGGAACATCTGGCCGGCGCCAAACAGGTCGCCCACCACGTTCATGCCGTTCATCAGCGGACCTTCAATCACGTTGATCGGCTTGCCGTACTTCTGCCGCGCCTCTTCCGTGTCCGCATCGATGTAGTCCGTGATGCCGTGGATCAGCGAGTGCTTCAGGCGGTCTTCAACAGACCCCTGGCGCCACACGGCGTCCTGCACCGCTTCCTTCTCCTTGCCCTTGACCGAGACGGAGAACGTGATGAGTCGCTCCGTCGCGTCGGGCCGTCGGTTGAGAAGCACGTCTTCAACACGTTCCAGCAAGTCCGGCGGGATGTCGGAGTACACGCCGACCATGCCGGCGTTCACGATGCCCATATCGAGTCCGGCCTTGATCGCGTGATACAGGAACGCGCTGTGCATCGCTTCGCGGACCGGATTGTTTCCGCGGAACGAGAACGAGATATTGCTCACGCCACCGCTCACGCGGGCGCCCGGCAGGTTCTCCTTGATCCAGCGCGTGGCCGCAATGAAGTCGACGGCATAGTTGTTGTGCTCATCCATGCCGGTGGCGACGGTCAGGATGTTCGGGTCGAAGATGATGTCCTGCGGATCATAGCCCGCTTCCTTTACCAGCATGTCGTAAGCGCGCTGGCAGATTTCCTTGCGACGCTCCAGGTTGTCCGCCTGCCCCTTCTCATCAAAAGCCATGACAATGACCGCCGCGCCGTAGCGACGCACACGACGAGCCTGTTCGAGGAACTTTGCGGGGCCTTCCTTCAGCGAGATGGAATTGACGACGCCCTTGCCTTGCAGGCAACGCAGGCCGGCTTCGATCACATCCCACTTCGACGAATCGACCATGACCGGCACTCGCGCAATGTCGGGCTCGGCAGCGATGAGATTCACGAACCGCGTCATCGCGGCAACGCCATCCAACATGCCCTCGTCCATGTTGATGTCGATGATCTGCGCCCCCGCCTCGACCTGCTGTCGAGCCACTCGGACCGCTTCCTCGTAATTGCCTTCCTTGATGAGCTTCGCGAACTTCGGCGACCCTGTGATGTTGGTGCGCTCGCCGATGTTGATGAACGGAATCTCCGGCCGCGACGTGAAGGCTTCCTGCCCGCTCAAGCGCAGCGTCGGCTCAATGACCGGGATGGGACGCGGAGGAAGTCCACGCACCGCTTCGGCAATGGCTTTGATGTGCGCGGGAGTTGTGCCGCAGCAGCCGCCGACAATATTCAGCCAACCCGCTTCGGCCCACGGACGAATCTGCGGCGCGAGCGTCTCCGGCGTTTCGGGGAATCCCGTTTCGGACATCGGGTCGGGCAGTCCTGCATTCGGATAGGCACTGACATAGCAACCAGCCAGCTTGGAGATCTCCTCGATATGCGGCCGCATCAGGTCCGGACCGAGCGCACAATTGAAGCCCACGCTCAGGGGTCGAACGTGCGATACGGAATTCCAGAACGCTTCCACCGTCTGACCGCTCAGCGTGCGCCCCGCGCGATCGGTGATCGTTCCGGAGATCATCACCGGCACACGCACGTGGCGCTGGTCGAATACGCCTTCGATGGCGAAAAGCGCCGCCTTGGCATTCAACGTGTCGAAGATCGTCTCAACCAGTAGAATGTCCACGCCGGCATCAAGCATCGCTTCGACCTGCTCGGTGTACGCTTTGGCAAGCTGCTGGAAGTTGATCGGACGGAAGCCCGGGTCGTTGACGTCCACGACGGTCGACGCGCTGACGGGCATCGGACCGATTGCGCCGGCGACAAAGCGCGGACTCCCCGTCTTCGCCTCGACAGTGTCCGCGGCACGGCGTGCGACGGCGACCGCAGCGAGGTTGAGATCCCTCGCAAGCTTCTGCAAATCCGGATCGCTCACAACGCGATCGAAGTAGGCCTGATCCTTCCGGCCCGAATGTTCGCCGGTGAAGAAGAAGTCGTGCTGGCCGATGGTCGTCGCGCTGAACGTATTCGTCTCGATGATGTCGGCGCCGGCTTCGAGGTACAGGCGATGAACCTCCTCGATGACCTCGGGCTTGGTGAGGAGCAGCAACTCGTTGTTGCCCTTCAGGTCCTTGCCCTTCCAGTCACGGAAACGCTCCCCTCGAAAGGCCTGTTCATCCAGCTTGTAACGCTGCACCATAGTGCCCATGGCGCCATCCAGAATAAGGATGCGGCGTTGGAGCAGGGCGCGAAGTTCTTGTTCCCGGTTGCGTTGATTCATAGCATCTATTACTTTATCCGGATGAAAGGATAGAACAAGGTCTTTTTCATGGAAAGCGCAACGAAAGCATTCAACGTGGCCGTCGTGGGCAGCGGGCCTGCGGGGCTGTTTTGCGTCGAAGAACTCCTTCGCCTTCCGCGCCTTACGACCGTCACCGTCTTCGAGCGACTTCCCCTGCCCTTCGGGTTGGTCCGCTTTGGTGTGTCGCCCGACCACCCCCATACCCGCCGTGTCTCCAAGCTCTTTGAACAGGTCCTTGCGAAGCCCGGGGTGACCTTGCGCACCGGAGTGACCATCGGCAAGGACATCACCATTGAACAACTTCGCCGTGACTACGACGCCGTCGTGATCGCGACCGGAGCGGAAGAGGACCGGAAGCTCACCGTCCCCGGAGAGAACCTGCCCCATGTCATCCCCTCCACCGCGTGGGCAGGTTGGATCAACGGCAACCCCGATTTCGCACATGTGCAGCCTGACCTGTCCCATCCTGTCGCCGTCATTATCGGCAACGGCAACGTGGCGCTCGATGCAGTCCGCGTGCTGGGTCGTCCCGCCGCAGATCTTAAGTCATCGGACATTTCACCCGCCGCGCTCGCAGCGCTCGAATCTTCCTCGATTCAAGACATCTTCGTCCTCGGCCGACGCGGTCCGCACGAGACGTCGTTTGGCGAGAGCGAGATCGCTGAAGTCGCAGCGCTTTTCCCCTGCCGAGCCGAGACGGCTGGTGTGCCGCACAACGACAACGAATCCTACGCCGTCTTGAAAGCCATGAGCGCACCGGAACCTCGCTGCACCTTCCTGTTCCATCGCACGGTCGTCCGATTCGAATCACCCCATCGCATCGTGATCGATCACAACGGCCACGAAGAAGCGCTCGAGGCGGGACTCATCATCAAAGCCATCGGCCACCGCGCCGTCCCGTTGCCCGGACTTCCCTTCGACACCAACCGCTGCGTCATCCCCACCCAGGACCACCGCATCGTCATCGACGGGAAACCCGCCAAGGGCCTCTACGCCGCCGGCTGGGTCAAACGCGGCGCCCGCGGCCTCATCGGCCACAACCGCAAAGACGCGATGGAGACTGTGAAGGCGATTGCTGCCGACGCCTGTTGATTGCAGTGATCAAAAGCGGGCAAGTGTCACGCGGGCGGATCGTTGGACTCGGGATGCTCTGAATCCGTCAGAACGCTTGAAAGACCCCAGGCTCCGGTCTTGTTCGTTTTGGCCTCCAGCTCGAGGGCTTTGAGGCGGGCGACCTCTTCGGTGGCGAGGGCGGCGATGCCGACGCCGTGGATGCGGGCGAGGCC
>CAZCZZ010000025.1:0-47990 GCA_964503335.1 uncultured Verrucomicrobiota bacterium | reverse complement strand
TCGTTGAAGAACTTTCCCTTCGACTCCGCGCGGTTCAACGCATCGTAGAGTTCCGGCGGGACGCCGCGGTACTCGTAGGTTCCGTTGACTGAGAAGTCGATGCGCAGGGTCTGCTTCGCTGGATTGTAGCTTGTCCTGCCCAGGGCAGACGGATCGCCCGGGTCAGACCAGGTGACGGAAGCATCTTCCGCCCGCACCACCCCGGGACCCATTCCCCCCAACACAAGAGCTAGCACCACCCCGAAGACAAACCTCAAGTCTTCCCCTTCCCCTGATTCCAACCACCGGACCACCGCCCCCCGGCCAGCAGATCCACCCAGCACCACCTACAAGGCCACAACATACACCATCCGCGAGGATTCTCCAAGGCCTCCCGTCTTGCCTTTCCCGTCCGTTCGAGCAGGATTGGATGCTTCTCTGCAAGGAGTTGCGTTAGCGGGAGTGAACGGAATGACGATCTATGACCTAAAGCCGCGCTTTCAGAGCCTGCTTCGTCCGGCCTGTCGCGCGATGGCGAACGCAGGGATTTCGGCAAATCAGGTGACATTGATGGCTGCCCTTCTGTCGTTCGCGATGGGAGCGCTGATCTGGTGCACGCACGGAGCAGCCGGGACGCTGGTCCTTGTCCCCGTGGTCCTGTTCATCCGCATGGCGCTGAACGCAATCGACGGAATGCTCGCGCGCGAGCACAACATGAAGTCGCCGTTGGGTTCCCTCCTGAATGAGGTGGGCGACGTGGTGTCCGACGCTGCGATTTACCTGCCGTTCATGATCATCCCCGGCGTTCCGGGCACACTCATCGTCCTCGTCGTCCTCCTGGGCATCGTGTCGGAGCTGACCGGACTCGCAGCCGTCCAGATCGGCGCGAGCCGCAGATACGACGGACCGATGGGCAAGAGCGACCGCGCATTCGTCTTCGGCGCTCTCGGACTCCTCCTTGGTCTCGGAGTATCGCGCGGGCGCTGGGTGGACGCCGTGCTCGGCGGCGTGATCACACTCCTCGTCATCACGATTTGGAACCGGGGCACTCGCGCCCTTAAGGAAGTATCCCGATGACCTGGACACCACCCACCCCTTCAACGGCCATCGCATCCGCCATCATCATGGCCCTCCTCGTCGTGGCGTCGGTCATCATCGGCGTGCTCCGCCGCACGAAGCCGGGCAAGACGTCCGAGGAACTTCACCTCCGCGTCCAGAGCTGGTGGGTCATCGTCCTGCTCTTCCTCGGCGCGATTCTCGTGAACGGTGTCACGGCCCTTCTCCTCTTCGCGTTCATGTCCTTCCTCGCCCTGAAGGAGTACTTCGCGCTCATTCCCACGCGGCGCGCGGATCGACGCGTCCTCTTCTGGGCCTACCTCGCGATTCCGCTGCAATACTGGTGGGCCTATTGCGGCTGGTACGGGATGTTCATCATCTTCATCCCCGTCTATATGTTCCTCATCATCCCGATGCGCATGGTGTCACTGGAGGACACCGATGGATTCCTCCGCGCCGCCGGCAGCATCCAGTGGGGCTTGATGATCACGGTGTTCTGCTTAAGCCACGCGGCGTGGCTCTTTGTACTTCCCGCAGCGGGCAACCCAGCCGGCGGCAGCGCGGGGCTGGTCCTGTTTCTTGTCGGTCTCACGGAGCTGAACGACATCTTCCAGTACCTGTGGGGCAAATCGCTCGGTCGTGCGAAAATCCTACCGAAGGTGAGTCCGAATAAGACGTGGGTCGGATTCCTCGGCGGCCTCGGCACAACCATCGTGCTCGCCGTCCTGATTGCGCCCTACCTGACTCCGCTCACCACAGGCTCCGCCATCGTGTCCGGCATCATCATCGGCCTCGGCGGATTCCTCGGTGACGTGACGGTGTCCGCCCTTAAGCGCGATCTCGGCATCAAGGACAGCGGACGGCTTCTCCCCGGTCACGGTGGAATTCTCGACCGCGTCGACAGCCTGATGTTCACCGCCCCACTCTTCCTGCACTACATACGCTACTACTACTTCTGACCATGATCCGTGTTCTGAAGTGCATTTGGTTCGCGCTCATCGTCAATCCCGTCGTCAACATCGTCCTCGGCCTGAATGTGCGGCGACCGGAGTTGCTCCCGAAAAGGGGACCGGCGATCCTCGTCGCGAACCACAACAGCCATCTCGACACGGCGGTCCTGATGTCGCTCTTTCCGCTCCGCATGCTCAAGCATCTCCGGCCCGTTGCCGGAGCAGACTACTTCCTGCGCAATCGCTGGCTCGCCTGGTTCGCCCTGAACATCATGGGGATCATCCCTATTCGGCGCGAAGCGTTCGGCGCGCATGAACATCCCCTCGCCCCCTGCGTGGCGGCCCTCGAGCGGAACGACATCCTCATCCTCTTTCCCGAAGGTTCGCGCGGCGAGCCCGAGAAGCTCTCTGCGTTCAAGACCGGCGTGGCCCATCTCGCAAAATGCCGGCCGGACGTGCCGGTGATTCCGATACTGCTGCATGGACTCGGCAAAGCGCTCCCCAAAGGCGAAGGCCTGCTCGTTCCCTGCTTCTGCGATGTGCTTGTCGGCGCGTCGATGTCGTGGACCGGCGACAAGCAACGTTTCATGGTCGACTTGGAAAGTCGCTTTCAGGAACTTCTTGCGGAACTTCACGCCATCCAGCACGGCACCATCGACGAGGACACAGATCAGCCATGAGCACACGCACATCTACCGAGAGTACGTTCAAGACGTGGGACGGCACGGAACTCTTCTGCCGCACCTGGGCGCCGCAAGGTGAAAGCCGGAAAGCGTTGATCCTGATTCACCGCGGCCACGAACACTCGGGCCGGCTTCAGGGCCTCGTCGATATGCTGGATCTCCCCGATTTCTGGGCCTTCAGCTGGGACAACCGCGGGCATGGTCGTTCGCCCGGTGCTCGCGGCGACGCGCCAAGCTACATGGCCCTCGTCAACGATCTCGACGCCTTCGCCCGGCACGTGTCCACCCAACACGGCATCCCCATGGAGAATATTGCCGTCGTCGCGAACAGCGTCGGCGCAGTCACCGCCGCGACCTGGGTGCACGACTTCGCACCGCGCATCCGCGCAATGGTCCTCGCCGCCCCCGCGTTCCGCATCAAGCTCTATATCCCCGGCGCGATCCCGTCGCTGCGCCTGCTCGAAAAGGTGAAGAAGAAGTCCTTCATCAGCAGCTACGTGAAGTCGAGCATGCTCACCCACGACGTGGAGCAGTCGAAGTCCTACGACGAGGACAAGCTCATCACGCGCGACATCTCCGTCAACGTCCTGCTCGGCCTGCGCGACACCTCGACGCGCATCATGGCCGACGCGGGAGCGATCGTGACACCGACGCTCCTGCTCTCCGCCGGCTCCGACTATGTCGTGAAGAACTCCGCGCAGAAGACGTTCTTCGATGCCCTCTCATCGCCGGTCAAAGCCATGGAGACGTATCCCGGATTCTTCCACGCGCTCCTCTATGAGAAGGAACGACAGCGCCCGATCGCGAAAGCGCGCGCGTTCATTCTCGATGCGTTCAAAACGGAGGTGGATCGCACCGCCCTGCTCAGGGCCGACAAGGAAGGCTATACCTACGATGAATACCAACGACTGCTCGGGCCACCCACCGCGTTCGGCGCCGTGAACTTCGGCATGCAGCGACTGGGACTCCGCACGCTGGGCAGGTTGAGCAACGGGATCCGCGTTGGCTGGGAGACCGGATTCGACTCCGGGAAATCCCTCGACTACGTCTATGAGAATCAGGCGCGCGGCATCACGCCGCTCGGACGCCTCATCGACCGCGGATACCTCGACGCCATCGGCTGGCGCGGAATCCGCGAGCGCGGTGTGAACTTGAAGGCGTGCCTTCGCGAAAGCATCGCCCGCATCCGCGCGCGCGGTGAACCGGTGCGCATTCTAGACATCGCCACAGGTTGCGGCCGCTACGTGCTCGATGTCCTCAAAGAAACGGGTGGCAACGATATACAGGCTCTTCTTCGCGATCGCACACCGCAGAACCTGGAACAGGGGCGGGCCCTTGCGGCGTCCATGGGGTTGAAGAACGTGACGTATGTGGAAGGCGATGCCTTCAATGCCGAATCGATTCTGAAGGTCGAGCCGCGCCCGAACATTGTGATTGTCTCCGGTCTCTACGAGTTGTTTGCGGACAACGCGATGATTCTCACATCGCTCGGCGGTATCGCTGGAGCACTGAAGGACGGCGGCATCCTGATCTACACCTGTCAGCCCTGGCATCCCCAGGTGGAGGTCATCGCGCGGACGCTTGTGAACCGCGACGGGGTTGCGTGGATTATGCGGCGACGCACACAGGCGGAGATGGATGAATTGGTGCGGTCCGTCGGGCTCACGAAAGATGGCATGAAGCCGGACTCCTTCGGCATATTCACCGTTGCAACAGCTCACAAGGGAACAGCGTCATGAATAACGAGGAACAACTTGCCGCACTTCAGACCTACTTCGACTTGATGAGCATGAACGGAGGCGCGCGCCTCTATCGCGCGTCGGTTGAATCGGGCATCATCGCGGCCCTCGCCGCCGGACCCGCCACACCCGCCTCCGTTGCAACCGCCTGCGGACTGCAGGAACGTCCCGTGGGTTTGTTGCTCGACGGCCTTTGCAGCCTCGGCGTGGCCACGCGCGGGGACGACGGGTTTGCGCTCGCTCCCGTCATGCAGCTCCTATCCGGCAACTACAAGAACCTCGGCGACGAGTATTGGGATCATCTCCCCGTGCTCCTCAAAACCGGCGTTCCCATCGCACGCATGGATGATGCCACGCAAAGCGAGGCGCTGTACCAGAAGCAAGTCACAGCGCTCGCGTGGATGATGAAGCCGTCCGCGGAAGCCATGGCCATGTCGCTCGGGATCGGCAAGGCCCGCAAAGGCCTGAACATTCTCGATGTCGGCGCCGGCTCCGCGATTTGGAGTCTAACCCTCGCAGCCAAGGATCCCGCATCCACAGTCACCGCTCTCGACTGGCCTGCCGTTCTGAAAGTCGCAGAAGGTTTTGCCCAACAAATGGGCGTTACAAGTCGTTTCACGACGCTGCCCGGCAATTGCCACGACGTGGCGTTGCCCGACTCCGCGTTCGACCTGGCGATCGTGGCGAATGTCACGCACATCGAGACGCCCGAAGGCAACATCGACATCTTCAGGCGGGTGCATCGCGCGCTGAGACCCGGCGGTGAACTTGCTGTGATTGACGTCCTCGCCGGGCAACCCCGCGGAGATTTGTCGCGCTCGCTGTACGCCATGGGCCTCGCCCTGCGCACAGAGAAGGGCCATGTGTACTCGCGCGAAGAACTCGAGTCCCTCCTCACCCAAGCCGCATTCCCACAAGCAACCTTTCACGCCCTCCCCGTCCCCCCATTCACCATGGGAATCCTGCTCGCGAAAAAATCAGCATAGGGAAGGCGCGGTGCATTTGTTGGACCTCTTCATCTAAACAAATCGCTGTGCGTTCCAGTACGCTCCAGTCGAAGCCAATCTTCGCCGATTGAATAGAGAAGTAGCCAATCACCTTCGATGTGGCAGTCTCTCGTTCCCACCCACTCGCCGCCGAGCGGATGGTCTTTGTGTCGCGGATCGAGACGCTGGCCTTCTGCCAACTGCCGCACGATCGACTCCATCTTCGAGAGGTCTTTACCCCGTTTCCTCATTAACCTGATGTCTTTTGAGAACTGCTTCGTCTGCGAGAGCTTCTTCATTTCCGCCAGCTCGCAAACATCGCATCAGAGCCGGCGAAAGGTTCCACGTCCTGCCCCTTCCGGCTCTTTCGCAGCGTACTGGCTGTCAATTCATTCGGAATATCGACCGAAAACGGAAGGCCCTGCCGCAGTGTGATTTGCGTGTAGAATATGCGAATAGCCTCTGTCGGACTAATCCCCAGGCGTGAAAGAACCCGTTCGGCTGCCGTCTTGGTGCGCGGTTCGATGCGTGCATGGATGACCGATGATTTATTCATGCCCGCAGTGTATCACGCCTGCAACACACACGCAAGGTCCTCTCAGATGTTCCAACGTCGGCCCTCGGCGATCGAGAGTTTTCGCTCGACTAGCTGGATGGCATGGTTTGGCTCTGCCAATTGGGCTCTAGAGTGAGCGGAGAACCAACGTGAAAAGGGCATA
Organism: uncultured Verrucomicrobiota bacterium; assembly: GCA_964503335.1. Taxonomy (GTDB): domain Bacteria; phylum Verrucomicrobiota; class Kiritimatiellia; order CAIVKH01; family CAIVKH01; genus CAZCZZ01. Next base: position 41,878 of record CAZCZZ010000025.1, on the reverse strand, counting down.
CACGAATGAAAAATTGCCGGTCTGAATAGCTAGTCGCTTCCAGTAAGGATAGCGTAACCCTGGCGAGCCTATAATGGAAATAAGTATCACAGAGAACAACAGGTAGGTTGGAATAGCAAAGTACAACGTAATGATAATACCCAGGCCGCTCATGGGGGCCATGCTGTTCCCGGGATCGCTAAATACTGAGGCAAACCAAGATGTAACAAAGAAGACCGCAATGGGGCCGAGAATCGTCGCGGTGATCCAAGAGATTGCCAGTTTCATCCTATTTGTCTGCATTCCGTTCCGATTTTGACGGGTGTCACACCTCAGTGCAACGCCCGACTCCAGTGTGGAGCGCGGAGCGCCTGCGACGCGTCTTTGCCGGAATCAAAGTCGATTGCTGACGAGTGAATCGACGACGGTCGGGTCGGCCAGCGTACTCGTGTCGCCGACTTCGTCCACTTTGCCTTCGGCGATCTTGCGGAGGATTCGGCGCATGATTTTGCCGGAGCGGGTTTTCGGAAGGGCGTCGGTGAAGTGGACCTTATCCGGCGTGGCGATGGGGCCGATCTGGGTTCGGACCTGTTGAATGACGGACTTCCGCAACGCTTCGTCCGCGACGATCCCCTTCTTCACGGTCACATAGCAGTAGATGCCCTGCCCCTTCGTCTCGTGCGGGAAACCAACGACGGCGGCTTCGGCAACACTCGGATGCGACACGAGCGCGCTCTCCAATTCCGCGGTCGAGATGCGGTGCGCGGATACATTGAGCACATCGTCAATGCGTCCCATCAACCAGTAGTATCCATCCTTGTCGCGACGACATCCGTCACCGGAAAAATACTTCCCCGGCACACGCGAGAAATACACGCGCTGGATGAGTTCACTCTTCGGATCGCCGTACACGCCGCGCAGCATACCCGGCCAGGAGTGCGTGATCATCAGGCTGCCACCTTCGTCCACGCCCGCTTCCTTGCCATCTTCTTTCAGGATCTGCGGCCGGCAACCGAAGAACGGTTTGCCTGCCGAACCCGGCTTCGTCGGCATCGCGCCTGGCAGCGTGGTGATCAGGATGCCGCCGGTTTCGGTCTGCCACCAGGTGTCCACGATGGGACACCGCTCATGTCCGATCACACGGTGATACCACATCCACGCCTCGGGATTGATGGGCTCTCCCACCGTGCCAAGAAGCCGCAGGCTGGAGAGGTCGTGCTTGTTCGGCCATTCCTCGCCGAGCCGCATCAGAGCGCGAATCGCGGTCGGCGCCGTGTAGAAGATGTTCACTTTGTAGTCGGCGATGATCTTCCAGAAACGGTCCGGCGTCGGATACGTCGGCACGCCTTCAAACATCATACACGTCGCCCCGTTGGAGAGCGGTCCGTAGAGGAAATACGAGTGACCGGTGATCCAGCCCACGTCGGCCGTGCACCAGAAAATGTCGTCGTCCCTGTAATCGAAGACCCACTTGAACGTCAGATGCGTGTAGAGCAGGTATCCCGCCGTGGTGTGAAGCACGCCTTTAGGTTTACCGGTACTGCCGCTGGTGTAGAGGATGAAGAGCGGATCCTCCGAATCCATGATCTCGGCGTCGGATTTCTCCGAAATGTCCGGCGACTTCATTTCGTCGTGCCACCACACATCGCGTCCCGCCTGCATGTTCACCGTCGTGTTGCCGCGGTTGAACACGACAACCTTCTTCACGGTGGGACACTCCGACAATGCAGCATCCGTCTTGTTCTTGAGGTCAATCACCTTGCCCGCATGAAACGCCACGTCGCTCGTGATGACCATGTATGACTGGCAGTCCTGGATGCGGCTCTTCAGCGACTCGGGGCTGAAGGCGGAGAAGACGACGGAATGAATTGCGCCGACGCGCGCACAAGCCAGCATCGCCACGGCCGTTTCCGGCACCATCGGCATGAAGATCGTGACCGCGTGGCCCTTCTTCACGCCCTGCTTCTTGAGGACATTGGCGAAGCGACTCACCTCGAGGTGCAGCTGCTGGTACGTGAGCGTGCGCTTCTCTTCTTCCTTCTCCCCCTGCCAGATGATCGCCGCCTTGGTGCGTCGGGAGGAGGTCAGATGCCGGTCGAGGCAATTGTATGCCACGTTGAGTTTCGCCCCGACGAAGTACTTCACATAGGGCGTCGTCTTCTGTCCGATCGTCTCGAAGTCCTGCTCACACACCTTGTCCCACTTCTTGAACCAGTGCAGATGCTGCTCGGCCTGCGCGCCCCAGAACTTCTCAGGATTCTCGACCGACTCCTTGTACATCCGGTCGTAGTCCTCAACGGACTGGATATGGGCGCGGCGTTTGAATTCGGGCGGCGGAGCGAAGGAGCGATCCTCCTTCATCATGGACTCGATCTCGGAATGAGCAGCCATCAACGATCCTCCCAATTTGGCGGACCGTCGTTATACCGTCCCCATCCCCCTCAAGGAAAGCCGGTTGTGATGACCGGCGCCATCACGGCAAACTTCCAAGGATTGGAACTTTTCCAGCCGATTCTTCCAATCCTTGGAACTATCGGGGAATCCCTGACCCTTATTGTAAAGCGAATGTCCGATTCTGGTTAGCGAATTGCCGCATCCCTACGGCCAAATCGGGTATGTTTAAGGCTTTAATGGAGAGTATGAAGTCACATTCCGCAAAATTGTGCGCGTTCGCGATGGCCGTTTTTGTCACGATGGTTTCAAGCTCTGCGCTCGCGGTGAGCGGCACGATCCCGAATCTGACGTACGCGGGTACCCAACTTTTTAAGCGGGTGAGCAATCAGATCACCTATCGCCACCTGAACCAGCCCTCCGTGTACAACGGCTATCTCGTCCTCGCGGGCAATGCGATCCATGAGGTGTGGGACATCTCCAATCCGTACAATCCCGTCTGGAAGCAGACGCTGATGAGCCCCCACCGCTTCGGCGAAGCGGAGTCGCACCAGGTCAGCTACTCACGCAACGCGAGCGGCACGTGCTACATGGTGACGATCTCAGGGCGCGGGATCGATATCTGGAACATGACGGTCACGGAGAATCCGACGCTCGTCAGCTCGCTCGAACTCCCGAACATCAACTACGGCGACGTCGCGGGCGGTATCTGGGGCGTGTACTGGCATGGCGACTACATCTATGCCGGCGCTACCGTCTACGGGCTTTACGTCATCGACGCCTCGAATCCCGCAGCGCCGCAGCACGTGAAGACGCTGAGCCAGTCCGGCCTCGGCGGCGTTTCGGCGGGACCCCTTTTCGCGGTCGGCAACCTGCTCGTTATCACGACACCGAAAGACACGGCCGGCATCGCGACGGTAGACATCAGCAATCCGACCGACCCGAAGCTGCTCGACTCCGTGACGGGCGGGGCGAACTCCTACATCGGCGGATTCTACGGCGGCAACGCGCATCTCATCACGCCGCTGCGCACCTACGACGTCACCACCGATCCGCGCAACATCAACCTGCTCGCGTCCGTCGCCGTGCCCGCCAGCGAATACATGAGCTTCGCCGACAACTACCTGTTCCTCGGCGGTCTCCGCGGCGGGACGGAAGGCATCTACAAGTACAGCATCACCAACCCGGCCAGCCCGAATCTCATCGGACGCTATGTCGGCCGCAACTCCGCATGGGACGACCAGTTCAGCTGCCCCATGGGCAACCTGCTCGCCGTGGCCGACGACCAGCTCGTCAACAACCAGTACGTCGGCGCGGTGCTCGTCGTCCATGATTTGAATCCGGACACGAAGGCACCCACGGTCCTGAAGGTGTTCCCCACCAACGGCGCGAATAGCCAGCCGCTGACCACGCGCATGACGCTGTCCATGTCGGAGTGGCCCGAATTCGCCACGGTCAATTCGACCTCGTTCTTTGTGCGTCCGGTGGGCGGACAACCCATCGCGGGCAAATGGTCCTGCACCTACACGCTGCTCAACTTCGCGCCGGACGAGCCGCTGCTGCCGAACACCACGTATGAAATCGTCCTTCCCGCCGGTGGCGTTCGCGACCTCGTCGGCAATGCAGTCGCGACGCAGTTCATCTCCCAATTCCAGACCGACAGCGGTGTCATCGGCTTCCCCGGCGATCTCCAGATTTCACCCGTCCCGCCGACGCAGCTCGGCAATGCAACGGCCTTCTCGCTCGCTTCAAGCCCGATCCCCGGCGTGAACTATGCCTGGGTTTTCGGCGACGGCGTCACGAACATCGGATCCTCCGTGAACCACACCTATGCCTCCCCGGGCCGCTACGCGGTCACGCTCCGCGCCACGCCGTCGAATGCGCTCTACGAAGCCGAAAACGCCACCTACGGCGGCGGCGTCTTCACCGGCACGGAGCACGCGGGCTATACCGGCACAGGGTATGCCGACTTCCCCGCCGCAACAGGCGCCGGTGTATTCCTCCGGTTCAACGTCACGGCGCTCACCGCCGGCAACGCGCATTTCTATTTCCGCTACGGCAACGGCTCCGGGACCAACCGGCCGCTTCAGATCCTCATCAACGGCGGCTCTTCCACGACGCTGACCTTCCCGAATACAGGCGCGTGGACCACCTACGGCACGCAGACCTATTTCAACGCCGCGCTCACGGCCGGCGTCAACACGATCGAGTTCCGCGCGACGATGGGCTCGGCGGGCGCGAACATCGACTCCGTCACCGTCACATTCCCGAACCCGCAGACCAGCATCAAGAGCTTCACCCATATCGTTCACCGCCCTCTCACCGTGCCCGCCGCGACACACAGCGAGCCGATGGCGCTCGACAACGCGCACAACAAGCTCTGGGTTGTGAATCCCGACAACGATTCGGTGACCGCCGTCAACGCCACGAACCTGACGAAGATCGGCGAGTACCCCGTGGGCGATCAGCCCGAGACGCTCGACCTCGCCCCCGATGGAACGCTCTGGGTCGCCAACCACGGCGCGGCAACCATCTCCGTGCTGAACTCGAACGGCGCACCCGTCACGACCATCGCCCTGCCCCGCGCCTCGCAACCGTACGGCCTCACATTTACCCCGAATGGCTCCAGCGCCTTCGTCGCCCTCGAAGGTCTTGGTCGCCTGCTGAAACTCGATTCCGTGACGCGCACGATCACAGGCTCGTACGACTTCCCGTCCGACACGAATGGAATTCGTCCGAAGGTCCGCGGCGTCGCGGTCAGCGGCGACGGCACAAAGGTCTACGTCAGCCGCTTCGTCTCGCCGGACACCTATGGCCAGGTCTACGAAGTCAACGCAGCGGCTATGACGCTGACGCGCACCATTACACTGGCGATCGACCTCGGGCCCGATGCGCCGACGAGCGGACGCGGCCTCCCGAACTACCTCAACGCGATCGCGATCAATCCGGACGGGACACGGCTTTGGGCGCCGTCGAAGAAGGACAACATCCAGCGCGGCACCCTGCGCGATGGCAACGCGCTGACGCACGATCTCGCCGTCCGAGCCATGTCCTCATCCATCAACCTCTCCACCGGGCTCGAGGTCCTCTCCGAACGCGTGGACTACGACAACCGCGACCGCGCCCACGCCGTCTGCTTCAGCACGCTCGGCGACCTCGCGTTCGTCTCCATGCCCGGCAACAACCATGTCCAGGTCGTGAACACCTACAACGGCGCACAGGTCACGCAGATGAACGTCGAGAAGGCGCCCACGGGCATCCTCTTCGATCCCATCACCAAGCGCCTCTACGTCCTCAACTTCCTATCGCGCACGTTGTCCGCGTTCGATGTCGAGGACCTGATTAACGCCACCGACAACATCACGCCGTCGATCGGCTCACCCGTGTCCCTCGTGGCATCCGATGCCCTCGCGAGCAACGTGCTCCTCGGCAAACAGCTCTTCTACGACGCCACGTCCACGCGCCTGAACCTCGAAGGCTACATGAGCTGCGCTTCGTGCCATCTCGACGGCGGCCAGGACGGTCGCGTCTGGGACTTCACCGGCAGCGGCGAAGGCCTGCGCAACACGATCGACCTGCGCGGCAAGTCCGGCACTGGCCACGGTCGCCTCCACTGGTCCGCGAACTTCGACGAGGTCCACGACTTCGAAGGCCAGATCCGCAACTTCGGCTCCGGCCTCGGCCTCATGGAGAACACCAACTTCAACGTCGGCACCCGCTCCCAGCCTCTCGGCCTTCCGAAGCAGGGCTTCAGCGCCGATCTCGATGCGCTCTCCGCCTACGTCGCGTCGTTGAACAAAGCCCCCGCGAGCCCGTACCGCGCCACCAACGGAACGCTCACGGCGGACGGCGTCATCGGCCAGCAACTCTTCAACCAACTCAACTGCTTCACCTGCCACGGCGGAACAAACTTCACCGACAGCGACATCGGCGGCTTCCACGACATCGGAACGATCAAGCCCTCGTCCGGCAATCGCCTCGGCGCGGCGTTGACCGGCATCGATACCCCGACGCTTCGCGGCGTCTGGGCCGGCGCGCCCTACCTGCATGACGGCTCCGCCCCCACGCTTCACGCGGTCTTCTCCAACACACCTCCGTCGTCGCCGCACAGCGTTACGAATCAGATCACACCGACCCAATTCGCCCAGCTCATCGCCTACTTGAACCAGATCGACGACATCGAACCTGCGGCCACGGCATCGACGGGAATCGGAGCACCCACCTTCTCGAACTACATGGCTGGATTCTCCGCACCCGGGGAGAACGGTCCGCTCGACGACGCCGACGATGACGGCAATCCCAACGTCTTCGAATTCGCCACCGGCGGAACGAACCCCACCATCCCCGATGACACATCGCCGCTTTGGGCTGCGACCATGGCCCCGGCAAACACCAACACGGCGGGCAGCTTCTGCTTTACCTACCTCCGGAAGACCGGCGGCTACTGGAAAGACGGCTTCTATCGCGTCGGCGACATCGAATACCGCCCCGAAGCCTCGACCAACTTGAACTCGTGGTCTGTCTCCATCCAACAGGAAACCCAGAACCCCGCAGGCCTCGCCACGCCACCCAGCGGCTACGAATGGGTCACCTACCGCCTCCTCACCCCGCCCCCGCAAGACGTCATCGGCTTCGGTCGCCTGAAGATCACGATACCGTAGGGGCGTCGCTAAGAATCGAAGACGAGGAAAGATGCGCATCGAGGAGGCGCTACTACATTTACCGCCCGCGTTGTAGTAGCCGCTCCGCGAGCGGCACTCTTGAAAACTTGTACGACCCACACTTCCCCGCTCCTCATTTGACGCAGCCCCTTGGTTGGTATATAAATCATGATGTATAACCATGAACCAAGAGACCCCAGCACAGGCGACGCTTCCCGCAAACGGTTTGGTCCCTTTGACACAACTGCCGCCGCACACGTGTGCCACGGTCGGGAAGATCGACGCACAGAGTGACGACATCGACCGCTTGAAAAGCATGGGCGTCTGCGCCGGCCGCAAAGTGGAAGTCGTGCTTCGTGGCGATCCTTTGATTCTCCGGGTTTTCGGCACACGCATCGGTTTATCGGCCCGGCTGGCGGAGCAGATCTATGCATCGACGTGTCACGAACCGGATTGCCCGGTTCAGCACTGACGTCGATGCAGCGCCCCATCCCCATTCTCGACAACGGTTGCACGCCGCCGCGCGTCACGGCACAGGCGTTTCGCGTCGCCTTGGTCGGCAATCCCAATTCCGGCAAAACGACCCTCTTCAATGCCCTCACCGGGCTGCGGGCCAAGACCGCCAATTTCCCGGGCACAACCGTGGAGAAGAAGACGGGCACGTTCGAACTCGGCTCTCGCACTATCGAACTCCTGGACCTCCCTGGCCTGTACAGCATCAACGCCGCGACACCGGAAGAGATCATCGCGCGCGACACGTTCCTGGGAACGATCCCCGGCGTGACAAGGCCCGAGGCCGTGATCGTCGTGGTCGACGCATCGAACCTCGAACGCAACCTGTTCCTCGCCAGCCAGGTCCTTGAATACGACCTCCCCGTCATCATCGCGCTGAACATGATCGACATGGCGGAAGAGACAGGACTTCACATTGATCCCGCGAAGCTCTCGAAGGAACTCGGCTGTGCCGTCATTCCCACCGCCGCACGCACGGGACGAGGCATCGATGAACTAAAGGCGGGGCTCGACAAGCTCATCACCACGACCCAGGCGTCAACCATTGTCATGCACCCCAAACCGTCCTGCGCGGGTGGGTGTCCCGGCTGCCCGTTCCAGGCCCGCTTCGATTGGACCGAGGATGTGTCGGCGAAATGCGTGACAACGCCTCATCTCGTCCGGAGCCATCGCACGGAACAAATCGACAAAGTGCTCACCCATCCCGTCGCGGGCATCTTCGCGTTCCTCATGGTCATGGCGACGATGTTCTTCCTCATCTTTCAGGTCGCATCCGTGCCGATGGACCTCATTGATCATCTCTTCGCCTCCATTGGCGCGTTCGCCATGGCTCATATTCCCGACGGCGATCTGCAAAGCCTCGTGGTCGATGGCATCATCGGCGGCGTCGGCGGCATCCTCGTGTTCCTGCCGCAGATCTGCATCCTGTTCTTCTTCCTCTGCCTGCTCGAAGACACGGGCTACCTCGCGCGCGCCGCGTTTGTGATGGACCGCCTCATGCGCCGGATCGGACTCCCCGGCAAGGCCTTCGTACCCCTGCTGTCGGCCCACGCCTGCGCAATACCGGCCATCATGTCCACGCGCGTGATCGAGGACAAACGAGACCGCCTCGTAACGATCCTCGTCGCCCCGTTGATGAGCTGCTCGGCCCGCATTCCCGTCTACACCATGGTCATCGCCTTGCTCTTCGCACATTCACCGGTGAAGGCCGCGTTGCTGTTCACGGGCTCCTATGCCCTCGGCATCGGCACCGCCCTGCTCGCCGCGTTCGTAATGAAGCGCACGATCCTGCCCGGCGAAAGCCGCCCGCTCGTGATCGAGCTTCCGCACTACCGCATTCCCAGCCTCCGCACAGCGCTCCTGCACATGTACGACCGCGCCAGCGTCTTCGTGCGTCAGGCCGGCACCGTGATCCTCGTCATCTCCATCGGTCTCTGGGCACTCGCTACGTATCCGAAGAGCGATGCGCCTGCAGAGGCTGTGCAGATGGTGCAAGCAGCGCAAGTGCTGGAACAGTCGGGAAAATCCGACGAAGCGTCTGCGATGGAAGCGGAGGCGGAACGACTCACAAGCCGCCACCAGTTGGAGCACTCCGTCGCGGGTCGGTTGGGACGATTGATCGAACCCGTGATCCGTCCGCTCGGTTTCGACTGGCAGATCGGCATCGGCATTATCAGTTCATTCGCCGCACGCGAGGTGATCGTTTCCACGCTGGCGATCGTGTACGGCGTGGGTTCGGACCGCGTGGACGAGAATCCGGACTCCCTGTACGACACGCTGCGCAAAGCCACCCGCACGGACGGCACGCCCGTCTTCGGCGTCGCCACCTGCCTTAGCCTGCTCGTCTACTATGTCCTCGCAGCGCAATGCCTGCCCACGCAGGCCGTCACGCGTCGGGAAACGAATTCATGGAAATGGCCGATGCTGCAACTGGCCTATATGACCGTCCTCGCTTACGTCGCCGCATTCCTCACTTACCAGACCATGCTCTGGCTCGGCTTCACTTGACCGCTGGCGCGGGCAGAACTTCCTTCAACGCGTCGAACCACGTCTTCGCCAATTTCTCCGCGCCGGCGACCGTCGGATGGATGCCGTCATACGTGTCTTTCGCGGGATCAAAACCCGTCGCCTGGTCCACAATCCTCACCGGTGATTCCGGCGTATCCAGTTCCGCCAATTGATCGATGGCGCGATTCAACGACGCGGTCTCCACCGGCATCGCATCGCTCCCGATGATCTTCGCGATGAGGATGATCGCCTGCGGTTTCTGCTGCCGGATCATAGCAACGACCTTGCTCAATTCGCCAATGATCTGGTCAGGCTTCTCGCCCTGGAAGATGTCGTTGCTGCCGAGATGGATCAGGACGACGTCCGGCGGATTGAGCCGAAGCCAGCGATCGAGCTTGGCGATAACCTCGTCGGTCCGCCAACCCCAGTGCCCCTCGTGATCCCTGTCGCTGCGCAGGTCCTTGAGACTGAATACCCGCCCGCCCGACTCACTCCCCACAAAGTCGATCTCATAGCCCGCATCCTTGAGCAACTCCCAGAGCTTTCCCCGATAACTTCCATGGATCGCATCGCCGTCCGTGATGGAATCGCCGAGCGGCATCAGTCGCAACGGAGACCCATGGGTCAGCGCCACCGTTGCGAGGAAGATCAGCAGTTCAGGCAGGCGTCTCACGATATAGAACCTCAGCAATCGCCCGAAGCTCAGCGCGGCTTCGCTTCAATTCCCCATCCTCCCCGCGCAGTTCCTCGAAGCGGACCGGGATCTTAAACTTTGGAAGGACGCTTTCAAGGCGTCGCACAAGCTCCTGCGGCTCCACCAACTGCGTGCGGAAGCGGACAAAAGCGAACGGTCGCTGCCCGAACTCCTCGTTCGGCACCGGCACCACGATCGCTTCATCAATCTCCGGCATCACGGAGAGCAGCTTCTCAATCTCCTCCGGCTGGATGTTCTCGCCGCCGGAGATGAACAGGTTGTCCTTGCGACCAATCAAGTCCAGATAGCCCTCGGCGTCGATGCGTCCAAGGTCACCCGTCGCAAACCAGCCGTCCTCGGTCAGCGGCAGCTTCGTCTCATCGCCTTCAAGGTATCCGGCAAATAGTGTGCGACCACGCACGTGGATCTCCCCGTCCGCGGCAATCCGGACCTCGCGATACTTGAGCGGCAGGCCCGACGTGTGACGCTTGGTCGGCGGCGAGATCGGGGCCATCGTCGTAATCTGCGACGTCATCTCCGTCATGCCGTAGCTGGGGAAGATCCGGAGCTTCCGGTCCATTGCTTCCTTGAGGAGTCCTCGCGGACAGGCGCTTCCGCCGAGCAGCACGGCTTTGATCTCGTTGAAGCGCGGCGTCGGATCATCACGCAGCAACCGCAGGAGCTGCGCAGGGACGAGCGACAAATGCGTGATCTCCATACGCTTTCTCGCCTCGGCAATTGATTCCCCCGCCTGAGGAATCGCAATGCGCGCGCCGGCGAGAATGCAGCGGAAGAGGATTCCGATTCCCCCCACGTGATACAGCGGAAGCGAAAGCAACCAGCGATCCCGCGATGCAATCTTCATGTTCACGTTCGCGCCACGGGCGCTGTAGTAGAAGTTGCCGTACGTCAGCACCGCAGGCTTGGGCGTACCCGAGCTGCCGGATGTAAAAAGAATCGCAGCCGGGGCGTCCAGGTCGACCTTCTGGTCCCAGACCAAGGGCTCCGAGTCCAACACCGGCTCCGACGCGAGCATGGGATCGATCACCGCGATGTCGCCCAGGACGGTCTTGCGGGACGGATCAATGCGCGCGATCACATGACGGGCCTTCAGTTGGTGAAGTTGGTCGACCGCCGCTGCGGGGGGAAGGCGCGTGCTGATGGGACACGCCACGGCGCCGAGCCGGATCAGTGCGAAGAAGAGCACGGGATATCGCCAGTCCTGCGCGAGGTAGAGCCCGACGCGGTCGCCCGGCTTCACGCCGCTTCGCCGCAGGTACACAACGCCCTGCGACACCATGTCGTGGAAATCGAAATAGGTCAGCGTCCGCTCGTCGGAGACGATGGAAGGCTCGTGCTTCGAGATGATCGAAGCTTCGTAAAGGGGACAGCGGATTTGAATCATGGCTTCAGCGCTTGAAGCTGCTCCATCTTGACCCGTCGGGTCAAGGCTTCCACGCGGGAGACTTCCACCACGGGTCCGTGTAGGGGCAGTCTCTCCTCCAGCACATCCGCCGACAACCATCGATACGTATCAAGGCCCACCGGGACCTGCTCCCCGCTGAACGCCGCTGCGAGCTGGACGAGCATGCCCAAGCCGATTCCCGACTCGAAACTGGAACTGATGACGAGCTGGAATCCCTTCTCCGTCGCCACGTCGGCCAGTCGCTTCACGCGCTGAAGCCCGCCGAGCAACGTCGGCTTCACCACCAATGCCTTGATGCCGACCCACGCCGACCACACCGGCATCGGCGTATTTCCGATCGTCTCATCCAACGCGATCGGAAGCCCGGTCGCCGCAATCAGGTCCGGAATCTGCGTGACGTTGCGCAGCGGCTCCTCGAGATAATCGATCGGTGTCCCACCCAGCGCCTTGTGAAACGCCTTCGCGTCTTCAAGGCTCCACGCCTGGTTTGCATCGAGCCGTATGCGGCATGTGCCGAGCCGGGCAGCCATGTGGCGAACAATCTCCGCATCCTCCGACGGCGTCTTGCGTCCCACCTTGATCTTCACGCACGTGTAGCCCGCCGCGAGCAGTCGCTCCGCCTGCGCCTCCATGTCCGCACGTTCGCCCGCGAGCAGTCCGTTGAGCGCAATTCTGGCTGACGCGGAGGACGACAGGATGGACGCGGCCGGCGTCCCTACGAGATTCAGCAGTGCGGATTGGATTCCGAATCGGGCCGACGGAGGAAGCTCAGCGACATCGATCGTGTCCCACGCCACGTCGTGACCCACGAGCCGTGCCGCAAGCTCCTGCAGCGCCTCGCGCACATCGGATATCTCTTCACCACTGAACCCCGGCAGTGGCGACGCCTCGCCCCACCCCGATTGGCCTTTGTCGTCCGTGACCCGGATGAGAATTCCATCACGGTGACGGAGATCACGTCCTTTGACGCGCATCGCCGCGACCAGCGGAAGGTGAAACGAGAAGAGCTCGATGCGCTCCAGCTTCATTTGGTCCAACCCACGGAGAACAGGACGCTGTACACGAGCAGGAGAATGGCGGTGTACGCGAGCGACGGATTCAGCTCAGCGCCGCTCTTCTTGCAGACCGAACGGATTGCGGGAAGCGCTGCGGGGAAAATGAGGAAGGCGACAACGGCGTTTGCACCCTGCTGCGCGAGCTGGATCGTCCAGAACGGAACGAGCGACGCACCGACGATCGCGACGATGTACTCGGTGCGCGCGAAACGACGTCCGAAGCGGACGGCCAGCGTCTTGCGTCCGGCTTTCGCATCGGTCTCGATATCGCGAAGATTGTTCACGGTGAGGATCGCCACGGACAGCAATCCGGGCGCGATGCCCGCGACGATCACCTCGGGTGGCCACGTGAGTCCCTGCACATAGTACGTGCCTGCCACCGCTACAGGACCGAAGAACGTGAACGCAAAGAGGTCGGCCATGCCGGTGTACGCAAGGGCCATCGAGCCGGACGTGTAGGCAATGCCGGACGCAATCGACGCCGCGCCGATCAGCAGGATGGGCCACCCGGCCCGCGGGAAAAGATAGACCGCACAAAGTCCCGACAACGCAAAGACGATCAACGCCGCATTGCGCATCGCCTGCGGTGAGATGAGCCCCGCCGCCGTCGCCCGCGTCGGCCCGACCCTCTCCTTCGTGTCCGTCCCCCGGACATAGTCCGCATAGTCATTCCAGAAATTCGTCCCGATCTGGATCAACAACGAAGCCAACAACGCCGCCACCGCCGACGGGGCATGAAATACCCCATCCCCCTCCGCCATCGCACACCCGATTAGGACAGGTGCAACAGCAGCCCAAAGCGTCTTCGGTCGTGCAGCACTAATCCAAGGATTCATAGCGGGAGGAATTTCTTAACCACGAATGGACACGAATGAACACGAATAGAGAGGATGGAAGCCGCCGTTCTTCCGACTTTCTGAGGTCGGAATCCGAACATTCGTGTCTATTCGTGTCCATTCGTGGTTTAAACTTCAAGGCCTCTTCGGAAACTTCTTAAAGTTCGGTTTGCGCTTCTCAACGAAGGCCTTTTTGCCTTCCTGCGCTTCCTCGGTCATGTAGTAGAGCAGCGTCGCGTTGCCGGCGAGTTCCTGCAGGCCGGTCTGTCCGTCGCAGTCGGCGTTGAGCGCGGACTTGAGGCAGCGGAGGGCCAGCGGGGACTTCTCAAGGATCTCGCGGCACCAGGCTACGGTTTCGGCTTCGAGGCGGTTGAGGGGGACGACGGCGTTGACGAGGCCCATCTGCAGCGCCTGCTGGGCGTTGTACTGGCGACAGAGGAACCAGATTTCGCGCGCCTTCTTTTGTCCCACCATTCGGGAGAGATACGACGCACCGTAGCCACCATCAAACGATCCGACACGCGGGCCGGTCTGTCCGAAGATCGCATTCTCCGCCGCGATCGTGAGATCGCATACAACATGGAGCACATGGCCGCCGCCGATGGCATAGCCGGCGACCATCGCGATGACAGGCTTCGGGCAGGTGCGGATCTGCCGCTGGAAATCGAGCACGTTGAGACGGTGCACGCCTTTCGCGTCCTTGTAGCCCGCGTCGCCGCGGATCTTCTGGTCGCCGCCCGAACAGAAAGCTTTCTCGCCTTCACCGGTCAGGATAATGACCCCGATCGTCTCGTCGTCACGCGCGTCGGCAAGCGCTTCGATCATCTGCGCCACGGTCTGCGGACGAAACGCATTGCGCACCTCGGGCCGGTTGATCGTGATCTTCGCAATGCCTTCCGCTTTGTGGTAGCGGATGTCCGAGTAGCGGCCGATCGATTTCCATTTCACCGTCTTCATGACTGGATCCTTTCGACAAATTCAACAAGCCCCGCCGCAAGGGCCTCGGGGGCTTCCAAATGCAGGGCATGCCCTGCGCGCGGCACGATACTGTGAGAGCCTTTGACGCTCAAGCGCGACGCTCGCTGCGCGATGTCCACATAGCCCGTGTCGAGCGAACCGGCGACCCAATGGATGGGCGCTGCGAGATTAGGCAGTTGATTCCAGAGCGAGTCGATCCGACCCGGCGACATCGCGCGAATCGTCGGTGCCCAGACTTTGATATCGGCGGAGCGACGCCTTTTAAGCATCGCCTCAAAGATCTCCGGCCGTGCGCGCAAGCTGTCGAACAGCGCCTGGTCGTACCACGCCTTCAAGACGTCGTCCGCCGGCTCCTGCTCCAACCGCTTCGCCCAAACCTCGTCCACCACCACGCGCTTCGCGCGCTCCGCTTCATCTTCCAGCCCGGGCGATGACGACACCATGACGAGTCCGCGAACCAGGTCGGGCCGCGCCAACGCGATCCGCAACGCGACGCGTCCGCCCATCGAGTAACCGGCGATCACGCACGGTGACTCCAGCGAAGCCGCAACCGCCCGCGCCGGGTCTTCCTCGCCGACAAAGCTGGGTGTGGCAACGCGAATCGTTGAAGGCAGACTCGATTGAACCGACTTCCAGTCGCTCGGCGCGCCGAAGAAGCCGTGAAGAAGGACCAGCGACATGACTACCGATCCAACGCGGCGCGGATGGCCTTGTTGAGCAACTGGTGCGTGGCGTGATTCTCGTCGCGCTTGGTCAGGACCTCGATGACGCCCGTCTTCCCGTTGTCCCACCAGTTCGCGAGGATGTCCTCCAAGCCCTTCATCGTCTGCGGCGTGCTGTAGCTCACGCCGAAAAGCTGCGCTGCGCTCTTGAAACCAAGTCCGTGCGGTGTCCCGAAGAAGCGCTCGAAGGGCGCGCCCGACTTGGATACGGGAAGGAAAGAGAAGATGCCGCCTCCATCGTTGTTGATCACGACGAGCGTGACGGGAGGCGTCGGCGCCTTGAGCATCGCGAGCGAGTTCAGGTCGTGAAGCGCCGCGAGATCGCCCACCAACACCGTGGCCGGTCCCCCTGCCCCGATGGCGAATCCGGTCGCTGTGGCGATCGTCCCGTCGATCCCGCTCACCCCGCGGCTCGCGGAAATCCATGGCGACACCTTGCGCGACGCATACATGTCCGCATCCCGCACCGGCATACTACTCGCTAGATGCAGCGGCATGCGATCGGCGCACATCCGATGCAGCAAACGCGCCACGCCCGGCTCGCTGATCATATTGTCCGCGTCGAGGGTCTCGGTGAGCACCTTCTCCACCGTCGCGCCGGCCTTGATCCAGTTGCGACTCCACGACGCGTTCTTCGTGGGCTTCAAGGCTTTCGACAGACTTCGCAGCGCGGGAGCAATGCTCACCTGCGCGCGGTGGGTCAACGAATGCGTCGCGTCCTGGCGGAAAGGATGATTGTTCCAAAGGATGGAAATGCGCGGGCGCATCGTTTCCAATCCTTGGACAACCCGTTTCGAGGACAAGCGACCGCCGACGTGGAACACCGTATCCGCCGCGTGCTTCCCCGCGAAACGTTCGGACAGGAACACGAGATCGGGATGATCCACCAGCAACGGCGTGGTCGTCGTGTCGAGGCCGGACGTGATGTCTGCGATCACCGGCCAGCCAAGCCGCACGGCAAAGCGGGACACCGCAAGCCGCGATGCATCGTCGCGCAGTTCCCCGACTACAAGAAGCCCGCGCTTCGCACGCTGCAAAAGCTCACACGTCTCGCGCACCGTCGCGGGGTCCGGCGCTTCATCCGCCATATCGTACGTGGTCAGCGCGTGTCCACTGCTCCACCACGAGGCGAGACGCTTGCGCTCAGGTCGCGTATTGACACCGTCGCGGTCGGTCGACAACGGGTCGCGGAACATCATGTTGAGGTGGACCGGGCCCGACGGATCGGCGCATGCGCGGAACACGGCTTGATCGATCGTCGTCAGTAGAGACTCCGCCGGCACTTCGAGCGAGGGACACGGCACGTCCGCGTACCAGCGCACGAAGCCCCCGAAGAGCTTCACCTGGTCCATCGTCTGGTTCGCTGCCGTATCGCGCAGCTCGGGCGGACGATCCGCCGTCAGGATCAGCATCGGCACGCACGACTGCGATGCCTCCGTCACGGCGGGGAAGAGATTCGCCGCAGCGGAGCCGGACGTCGTGATGACCACGCCCGGGACACCCTTCGCGCGGGCAAAGCCCAAGGCTGCGAAGGCGAGGCCGCGCTCATCGAAGTGAACGACGCTGAAGGCGCGGGGATGTTGGGCGACGGCCAAAGCGAGCGGACTGGAACGGGAGCCGGGGGCGATAAAGAAGTGGTCGACGCCTTGCCGGATACATTCCTCGATGACAAGGCCCGCGCGGAACAGGTTTAGATTCGGTGCTGCATTCATCAGGAAAAGAGATTCAAGAAGCCACGCATTTTGTTCTCAATCTCCCCCCATTCATCTTCCGCTTTCGACCCCGCCACGATACCCGCTCCGGAGAACAGGCACAACGCGTTTCCCGCCACGACGCCGCAGCGCAGCGCAACAACGAAGTCAGCCGCATCCCGCCCGATCCAGCCCACCGGTGCGGCATACCACCCGCGGTCGAACTGCTCCAAGTTGCGAATCATCGCCAGCGCCGCATCGGACGGTTCTCCGCCCACGGCCGGTGTCGGATGAAGCGCACGCAGAACCTCCGCATCGGCCACGCCTTCCTTGAGTCGTCCCTTGATCGGCGTCACCAGATGCTGCACGTGCCGCAGCTTCACAATCGTCGGCATGCTCGAGTGATCGACGGTTTCGCAAAGGGGTTGAAGGGCACGGATCACCTTGCGAACCACCACGTCATGTTCGTCGCGATCCTTCGCGCTGGCGAAAAGCTCACGGCCTAAGACGTCGTCTTCGGCATCGGTCTTGCCCCGCCGCCGCGTGCCTGCCACCGCTTCGCTATCGATGTCGCGGCCGGTGCGACGATACAAGCGCTCGGGCGACGCGCCGATGAACGCGACCTGGCCGCTGTAGCTGCCGCAGAAGAGCGAACAGCGGTCGGTGTACCGCGAGATGCGCTGCAGGATGTCCACTGCATCAAGCGGCGCGGGAAAGAGGAATGCCGAGCGACGCGCGAGAACGACCTTCTCCACGTCGGCGCGGGCGATGGCTTGAAGCGCTGCATCAATCGCATTCCGCCAGCCTGCGAGATCGGGTTCGTCCTTACGACCCAGCGGCTGCAGTGGCGCGTCGCTTTCGGGGCGACCAGTCCAGAAGAGTTCGCTGAGGCACCGCGTCACGGTGTCCGCCGCGTCGGCCTGTCCCGCATTCAGATTGCAGGCCAGCGTCCACGCATTGCCGCGTCGCACGATTTCGACCAGCGGGAGAATGAACCGGTAGCTGCCGAACGGACGCCACGCGTCGTCGATGGGTCGCTTCGTGTCGAACCGGAACCCGCCGAAATAGCGGAAGTCGCCCGCATTCGCGGCCCAACGCTCGTTCAGCGCCTTGAAGACGGCATCAATGCCATCGGCCTCGGAACCGCGCACAAGGTCCGCTTCGCCCAGCGCCGCCACTTCCAATTCGCCGTTTCGGTCGGACCAGTATCCTTTCACCGGATGCTTCTGCGCGGCGAGCCACGGGAGCAGTTCCATGGCGTCCAGCGGCTCTTCGAAGCGCGCGATGCCGCGAGGCGAACCCCGCCACGCTTCGATGCGTTGAAGCATCGCTTGAACCGCCCGTGCGGCGTCAGGTCTTGTCGCCGACATACAGGCTCGCAATGCCTCCGGTGAGTCGATGACAGGTGACGTTCTTAAAGCCGGCCTTTTCCATCAGCGCGCAAAACGCCTCGCCCTGCGGAAAGGTTTCCACGGTCTGATTGAGATAGCGATACGCGCTGCCGTCGCCGGAGATGAGTCCCGCGAGCCGTGGAAGAATGTGACGGAAGTAGAACAGATAGAGCGCCCGCAGCGGCTGCCACGATGGAACGGAGCACTCGAGGATCATGCTGCGGCCACCCGGCCGCAACACACGAAGCATCTCCCGAAGACAAAGATCCACATCGAGGACGTTACGGATCCCGAACGACATCGTCGTCGCATCAAAGGAAGCATCTGAACATGGCACCTTCAGCGCATCCCCCGTCCTCAAGTCCACGCGTCCCGACAGACCCTTCGCCGCAATCTTCCCCCGCCCGATCTCCAACATCTTCTCCGCCAGGTCGATCCCCACCCCGCTCCGGATCGCAGGAACACGCTCCGCGAGAAAGATGATCTGATCCCCTGTCCCCGTGGCCAGATCCAGCACATCGAGCGACGGTCTCTGCGGCAGATACTTCTCCATCCGCCGCCGCCACGACACATCGAACCGCGCCGAAAGCGCACGATTCAGAAAATCGTACCGCGGCGCAATACGATCAAACATCTTCCAAACATCCTGCCGCGAAGGCTCTGTTCCAGTAGTCATGCCGTAAGCCGTGGATACATACTCTTTACGACAAGACTCTTCAACACAACCGGGAGGAGTCAGAGTTTTTAACCACGAAGAGACACGAATGGACACGAATTAGGCGACGACGGAATGTAGATGAGAAGTACTGTAGCCGCGGCACTCTGCTGCCGCGTCTTCTGAACACACGCCAACAGAGTGGCGTGTCTACATCCTTCACGAATCTGCTCCAGGCACTGCCCCGGAGTTCCGTCCCCGCACCCCTTGCTGGCATCACCCTTTTGGCAATTGCGATTCGTACGGCGCTATCGTCCGTTCTTTGCAGCGCGGGCAGGTCACCACCGAGCCGCGATACATCCATGCGACCGAAATGTACTCGTGACATTCAGTGCAATAGAATTTCAGCTCGTCCCGCGCTCCCCACGGAGTCGGACCCGAATCAAGTGCTCTCTTTATGCTCTCATCGTCAATAGCGCCGTTGTTTCGATCCAGCGCGCCCAAGAACCGATGTAGATCGGCAAGAGCCTTCCTATCACGACCAAACACGTTGACGACTCTGCCATTTAGCTGTGGCACGGCAAATCGGAAGCGGCTTGTTGGACGTATGTCAGCGAGTTCTCGGCGCATGGTTTCCACATCATCCGTGGGCAATACGATCCATTGTGAGTGGTCACTTATCCAAGCATAAGCTTGATCGGGGTACTTTCCCAGCAGTCTGCGGTAACGACGCAGGATCAGGGTGGCACGAAGCACGGCGGCCAAGAAGCTAATGGCGAAGAAGGCTATGACACCTTGCACCAAGAGCGTCGTATCAAGATCCGCCATGCTTTGCGCTTCTGCGGCGAGGAATATGATCGCTAGTTGTTTCACTGCTTGGCTCCATCCCCGACAAAGCCGAACTCGTCCAATTCTTCATTTCGCCCTGGATCTACCGGAACTCAGGTTTCAGGTCTCAAGTTTCAGGTCTCTCTTATCGCACCTCACCCCACCCCCATCTCCGCCATCTTGGGGATCGGGGTCGCACCTCGCTAAGGTCTTCATGATCAACTGACTAATCCCGTTTCGACAGGCCGCAAAGGCTCTATGGCTCGATTTTTAGCGTCGTTTTCGGCTCCATACGCAGTGGAGGCCTCCCGCAGGACTAGCTCCCCTTCGCTACCAGGTATTCTCTCCAGCCGTTTTCTCGTGTAGTCGCTCAGCAATTCCCGCTCGACAACTTCAATAAACGGTTCGCTGCCGACAGCCACAGATTCGGTCCAGCAGCTCTCCCGTTTCAGCGCGGCTTGGTTCAACGCGCTTTCCAATTGGGGATCGGGGTCGCACCTCGCTAAGGTCTTCATGATCAACTGACTAATCCCGTTTCGACAGGCCGCAAAGGCTCTATGGCTCGATTTTTAGCGTCGTTTTCGGCTCCATACGCAGTGGAGGCCTCCCGCAGGACTAGCTCCCCTTCGCTACCAGGTATTCTCTCCAGCCGTTTTCTCGTGTAGTCGCTCAGCAATTCCCGCTCGACAACTTCAATAAACGGTTCGCTGCCGACAGCCACAGATTCGGTCCAGCAGCTCTCCCGTTTCAGCGCGGCTTGGTTCAACGCGCTTTCCAATGTCTCTGCGTATTGCGTCCGAAATGTTTCCGCATCGCCCGCTCGCGTGACATTGATCACGGTGGCGATGTCCACGATGCGATTCCGACGGCGTTCACCCACGAGTTCGCCCCATCCCGTCCAGTTCCACTCGCGCGGATGCCGTACCACGCCGGCCCGAACCATGTTCAGGTCGATGTACATCATACAGCGCCACAGATGTTCTCCATCCTCGATCATCGTCGCATGGTACCGATCTGACCAGAATGCGCCCGAACGCTTCTTGCGCAGGTTGTACGCCTGAGCGCTTCCACCCGCGACATACTGCATGAATCGCCCCAGTTCCTCAGGCACCGCGGCGCGCAGCAGAAGGTGCACATGGTTACAGGTGATGCAGTAGTTCAGCAGCGCCACTTCCCGACAATCCAACCCGTCTCGAATCCAGTCACGATATGCCTGACGGTCGCGTCCGAATTTCAAAAGGAACGCGCGGTCGTGGCAGCGATGGGTGACGTGATAGGTTCGACCCGGCAAGACATGTCGATGGGCTCTTGGCATGATGTCGACAGCCTATCCGGCTTCCTTCTCCCATTTACAGCGCGTTTTTCAGGCCCGGAAATCGAGCCATAGCCCCCTCCCGGGCCCAAGAAAAGGGTATCCATCTCTGCAACCCAACGACTTACCGAGGTGCGACCCCGAAACCCAACCCCCGAAACCCACCACTCGGCTCACCCAGAGGGTTCGCCCCACCTTAATGGGAGGCAGACAGGAGAGGGAGGCGTCTTAAGCCGCCTCCCTCGTCGGTCTGTTTAGGCTACGGGGTCAGCCTGGTCTCCCTTCTTGGGTCGGGGGTTGCGGGCCACGCCGGTGACGACGTTGAAGCCGTAGGCTTCCATGGCCTGCTCGTGTCCACGGAAATGGACTTCGAGCTGCTTTCGGGCATCGATGACCTGACACAACAAGGTGTCGGGACTCGCCAGGTTCTGTCCCCCGGCGATCCCAAGGACCTCGTCACGACGGTGCCGCGCTCCACTGGCAAGCGCGCCAAGGCTTTCGGCCTGGTTGTGATGGGTTGCAGCCGCAGTAAGGGTGTCCCGCAAACGGGAGATCCTTTCCTCGGCAAAGGGGCTTTTGTCCCCCTCGCTCTCATGCTGCGCTACGACCTTCTGCGCCAACTCGATCAAGCGATCAGGCTGGCGACGCGGAATGTCCACACGGACAATTCGACGAGACATACTCTTCCTTTCGTTACTTCGTTTCTCACACCATCGCCCGGCACACGCCCGGCGATGTTGGAGCTATAGACAGCCACTGCATAAATCTGTTCAATCGGTTTACAACTTTTTTGCAAAGTTCTTCATTCCTGCTATGTGGGACGCGTTTACCGACCTTTTCGATGCGCGACCTGTCGTCGGACCTGCAGTGCAACGTCACTGCACTGGACGGAAGAACGAAGGACAAGCAGTGCATTGGCTCCGCAATGCAGTGAGAACGAATCTCCATGCAGCGCGGACGCACTTCACTGCTTGGCGGAGGGCATGAGCTGCAGTGCAGGACCACTGCACTGCACGGAGAATCCACTTCACTGAAGGTCCCAGCGCCCGACCTGAAGTGAAGTGGCACTGCACTGCAGTGCAATTGAGTTGCAGGGCAGCGAATCGTGGCCGGACCACAAGGGCGAACCGTCTCGGGTGAGCCGTCGGCAAGAACACCGAAGAGCGGCTCACCCGGAGGGTTCGCCCTACCCGGAGCTGTGATTATGCAAGTACCTCTAGTCTAGTATGTTGCGGTGGTGACGCGTGAGGCGGTCCTTGATCCCTGAATCGGGCGCTGAATTCCACACAACCTGCACCGCATGAAGGTCCAACAAAACCTGAGAAACCGTTTGACGGAATCCTCATGCCTGACTATTTTTTGAGTATTGATTTGGGATTGGTCGTCAACCCTTAGGAGAAATGCAGACATGAAGAAGATTATTGCGCTCTTGGCTATCGCGCTCGCCGTTCAGGTTCGCGCTGACGTGTACAACGATGCAACGGGTGATCTCGATGGCGCCCCCGGTGATGATTTCTCCGGCTTCACGCACCTCGACATCAATCAGGTCACGATTTCGAACGACCTCTCCAACATCTACTTCGCCATCACGACGGTTCAGAATCCGATCAACACCCCGACGGATTGGGGCAACTACATGATCGGTATTGATTCCGTGGCGGGCGGCGACACCGCGGCTAACGGCAATGGTTGGGCGCGCCCGATCAACATGAGCGCTGGTATGGACTACTGGATCGGCTCGTGGGTCAACACCGGCGGTGGCGCACAGCTTTGGAACTACACGGGTGCAACGTGGAACGGCCCCGTCGCTGCGACTCATTCGCTTGGCGCAGGCATCAACATCACGATTCCGCTGGCGAGCCTCGGCCTGAGCGTCGGCAACACTTTCGCCTTCGACGTCTATTCCAGCGGCGGTGGCGTTGGCGACAGCGCAGTGGACGCCCTTTCGTCCGCGACGCCTAGCATCACGTCCTGGGGCGGACCGTTCACGACGGGCGCAGGCGCTCTGCAGTACACGGTTGTCCCCGAACCCTCCACGATGGCCTTGATCGGCATCGCAGGCGCCTTGCTCGCGGCCCGCCGCATGCGCCGCTCCTAAGCAAACGCAAAGTCTTCCAAGAAACCCATGCCGAAAGGCATGGGTTTTTTGTTTGTCATTTCAGGTAGGGCGAACCGTCCCTGGTGAGCCGTCGGAAAGAGGACAGATGAGCGGCTCACCCGGAGGGTTCGCCCTACCCATACGAAAGAAGCTTCCGCACGATATTCCGTCGTGGGTTGCCGATGGCAGCCGCTACTTTATAACCATCAACTGTGCGCGTCGCGGTGGCGATGACCTCGTGGCGGACGGTCGCGGATTGAAACTTCTCGAAAGCATTGCCGCGTATGAAGCACTGCAGAAGTGGTACATGCACGCTATGGTCGTCATGCCGGACCATGTTCACATGATCGCGACCTTTCATCGGATTCCCGGGATCCAGGCCACGATCAAGGCTTGGAAGTCGTTTCACGCAAGGGGTGGAGGCCTTTCATGGCAGTCAGGATTCTTCGAACACCGCTTACGCAACGATGCGGAATTCAGCGAGAAGTTGTCGTACACGTTGCTTAACCCCGTTCGCAAAGGTTTGGTCGTGGATTGGAAGGACTGGTCCTTCACCTTCGTCCGCGGCTCGTGGTAGGGGGCGAAGTGCTGCTCAACGGGACGGTTCGCCCTACCCGCTTGGGCTTTCCGCCTCAACTGGTAGGGCGAGGCGTCCCTGCCGAGCCGGATTGGGAACAGAGAGCGGCTCACCCGGAGGGTTCGCCCTACCTTTTCGGATTTCCCCTTGAGTAGGGCGAACCGTCCCTGGTGAGCCGTCGGAAGTTCAGGACCGGCTCGGCAGACCTTCGACATAGCTCAGGTCATGTGACGCCTCGCCCTACCTGAAAATGACGAGGACAACGCTTGGTGAATTGGCAATACTCTGCCTGCTATGACTGCCTCCAATCCGTCAAGAACCCGCATCTTCAAACTCATCGCCGCCATCCTTCCCCTCCTCCTTCTCGCACTGGTCGAGATCGGATTCCGGTTGGCGGGCTATGGCGGGTATGAGCCGACGTTTCGCAAGATCGGCACCATGGAACAGGGCGCGCTGTTCATCACGGATCGTGAAGGGCCGGCGTCCTATTTTCCCAAACTATCCGATCGCATCTCGCCGAACAGCCAATTCGCACTCTGGATGCCGAAACCGACCAACACCGTCCGCATCATGATGCTGGGCGAATCGGCGCTTAAAGGCTTCCCGCAATCCGTCGCCTTCGCGTCGTCCGCCTTCCTCCACGAAATGTGCTCCGACCTCTTTCCCGGGAAACGCGTCGAAGTCATCAACCTCGGCTGCACGGCCGTGGCGAGTTTCCCGATCATGGAGATCGCGAAAGAGGCGCTGCAATTTGATCCAGACCTCATGCTGTTCTACTTCGGACACAACGAATTCTACGGAACGTATGGCGTCGCCTCCTCGCCCTTCGCCTCATCCCCCCGACTCCTGGCCCTCCAACGCCGCATGCGAGGACTCGGCATCATCCAGTTCCTTGAGTTGAAGCTGCGCAAGGACGAGGAGCTCCAGAAGAAGCGACTCATGGAAGTGATGGCACGCGGACCGATTGCGCCGGATGACAAGAAGCGGGAGGCCGCGGTGCGCACGCTGCGCACGCACACGGAGGCGATGCTGGTCGCCTGTCGCGAAAAAGGCGTTCCGGCGATCGTCTGTCTCCCGCCGTCCAACGAGAAGGGTCTTTCCCCCGTGGGACGCAACGAGGAAGCGCTCAAGGCGTTCCACGCAGGACACGACCTGCTGCGCGAGGGCAACAATGCCGCCGCTGTGGCGGCGTTCACGCTCGCGCGCGATCTCGACGCGATGCCGTGGCGTGCCACGACGAAGTCCATCGAAGCCATTCGCGAGGCAGCCACTGGTGGTGGTGCCATCGTTTGCGATGTGCGCGATACCTTCCGCAGCGAATGTCCGGACCTCTGCATCGGCTGGGATCTCATGGATGACCACGTTCACCCCACGCTCAAAGGCCAGGTTCTCATGGCGCGTGCGATGGTGGAAGCCATGACGAAACTCACGGGCCCTGTGCGCGTCGCGCCGGAAGCCGTCGCCGCGCTTCCGGCATGGGATGTCTATGCGCGGCGCCTTGAAGACAACATCTACGACCGCTACGCCGTTGCGCTTCAGATGAAGGAGATCTTCCAGATTCCATTCCTTCTCGAAAGCAATCCCGAAGCGACGAAGCGATTCGAAGGCGTGATGACGGATCTCAGGAACCAAATGCCGGACTCCGCCCTTCCCGGCGTCAGGCAATGGGAACTCTCGGGTAACTTGTCCATCGGACGAAAGCCCATCGCCGGCTATGTCGCGAGCCTCCTGATGACCGCGGGACGACACAAGGAAGCACTTCCCCTTCTCGCCGTGGCAAGACGCTCTGTGCCGCGGTTTACATCGTGGCACATCTCCTCGACCTACTACTGGATCGCATGCCGCCAGAGCCTTGCGGGAACACTCACCGATGACGATCTCGCCATCGCACGGGATGCAATCAACGAGGGGCTGGTGCTCTTGAAGCTGGGAAGAACCGACACGGGTCAGACCGACCGCTTTGTGGGGCGGCTCTACCAGCTCTGCGGCGACTTTGCCGCGGCAATTCCGCACCTGAAGGCCGCCGTGCCGAAGCTCTACGAAATGGACCGCGTCGCAACGGACCAGGCCTTGATGGTGTCGTATCTGAAGCTCGGCGACACCAACAGCGCCCGCGCCGTGGCGCAATTCGGCGCGCAGAACGGCGGTGGCTACGCCGTGATCTACAAGAAGCTGCTGGCAGATATTGATGAGGGGCGGGTCGACTAGTCGTCTTCTGTCATAATCGTAATCTTAATCATAATCTTCGGTTCATCGGATTCGGAATCGGAATCGGATGAGAGGATGATTAAGATTAAGATTACGATTATGATGAAGAGGGAGGTTTATCCCGGCCCCGGCAGCGTCCTCGCATCAACCCCTTCGCGCAGTTTTACCGTCGCGATGATTTTGGGGACGTACATGCGGGTTTCCAGGGGGAGCTTGTCAGCGATCTGGTCAAAGGTCGTGGCTTTGTGTTTGGAAAGAAGACCGCCGACACGGCCTTCACCCGCATTGTAGGCGGCCATCGCGAGGGGCCACGAACCGAAGCGGCGGTGCAGGAACTTGAGGTATTTGGCGGCGGCCAACGCAATCCTATTGGGCTGGAGACGTTCATCCGTCGGGCTCACCTGAAGCCCGAACCGTTTCGCTGTCGCAGGCATGAATTGAAATAGTCCAGTGGCGCCGACAGGACTGCGCGCTGCTGGATCGAACGACGATTCCACTTCAGCCATCCACACCAGCGCTTCCGGGATTCCCTCGGCGCGGAATACACGCTTCAGTCCGGGAACAAGCTGTGCCGCGTTCTTCGGTGCCGGCCGGCTGGCGAGCTTCTTCTCCCACTTGCCAAGGTCTGCAGCCTTCTTGTTCGAAACCGCTCGCTTCTGTGGTGAAGGAGGCGACGGAGGAACAGGCTTCTTTGGTGTCACGATTCTCGGCTTGCCCTCGGGCTTCCGGGGCGGCGGCGCGACTTCCTCTTCCTCCTGCAACACTTCGCTCGCCATCTCGAAGTAGTCGAGGCGTTGCCTGAGCCAATCGGCATAGGGACGTGCGGATGGAACCTGGTCCAGCAGGCCGAGCGCGGCTTTCACCTCGGGCAGCATCCACGCCATTTCGTCGAGCGACTCCGAATGCAGCGATGACTCGATGCCCGTCCAGAATTGCTGCCACTCCGCCGGCGGGGGGCCGTTCACCAACTGCGTGACATCGATGCCCATCGTGTCGAGCTGCTGGATCACCTGCATTCCGGAGTCGATCCACTCCGACGGAATCTCGAAGTCCTGCGCATCGACGGAAATCACAGCGAACAGGGATATGCCGGTGACGAATCCTCGGGTCGTGTTCATGTAGGCATCCTCAAGTTGTCGGTCAGCGGGAAGGCGTTTTCGATGTGCCTGATTTCAGGCAACCCCATCGCTTCCTGGCCAGTCACCATGACGACATCAAAGCGCACGTGTGGCGGCTTCTGACGCATCCGCTGGACATAGCGCACCGCAGCATGGGAGATCATCCGCCGCTTGGCGTAGGTCATCCCGCTTCCGAAGCGCAACGTGCCGCGCGTCTTGACCTCGACGAAGACCAGTGCGCTTTCGTTCTGCATCAACAAATCCACTTCGGCGCGGCGCCCGATGCGAACGCGTCGACCCAGCACCTTGTAGCCCTTGGCGAGAAGATGCCGCTCCGCCACGGCTTCGCCCCACTTGCCTGTTTGCAGGTGAAGCGGCTCACGCGCGCGACGAAAGCGATCGAGGATAAAACGAAGCATGGCGGCGAAGATGCGGCAGGTCGAACGCGGTGAGCAAGAACGAACGGCACGTTTGTAGTGACCGACGCCGGACGTCTGCGACCAAGTCGCGGGGGGCCCCCCAACCCACGGCACTTGCTTCGCGGCGTGCCTGACTACGAACGGGCTGCATCCCGGATCGGCGCGAACGAGCGACGATGTTCGGGGATCGGCCCGTGCACGCGGATCGCTTCGAGGTGTGCGGCGGTGCCGTAGCCTTTGTGGTCCTTGAAGCCATACTGCGGGTGACGCGCATCGAGCTCGTCCATCTGCCGATCCCGGGTAACCTTGGCGATGATACTCGCAGCGGCGATCAGAGCCGACAAGGCGTCGCCTTTGACAATCGCTTCCGACGCCGTGGGAAGTCCGGGAACGGGCAAGCCATCCACAAGGACCAGTTCGACGGGCGGCCGAAGCGTTTCAAGCGCGCGACGCATTGCGAGATGCGTGGCATTGAGGATGTTGATGCGGTCGATTTCTTCGGCGGAGACCTGACCCACGCCGTAGGTGATGGCGGATGAAGCGGTCAGGATCTCAAAGAATTTCTCACGCCGTGCAGCGGATAGCTTCTTGGAATCGGTAAGACCCAGAAGGCTCGTTTGAGCAAGTTCTTCGAGGTTGGTAGCTTCGATGCAGACGGCGGCGGCAACGACGGGTCCCGCGAGGGGACCCCTTCCCGCTTCGTCGATTCCGGCCACCCTGCGGTGACCGGCAGACCAGGCCTTACGCTCCAGCAGGAGCGGAGGCGGGAGATTCTTCACGGGTCTGTTCTTTGACGCGGGACTTCTTGCCCGTGAGGCCGCGCAGGTAATAGAGCTTCGCGCGACGCACCTTGCCCGAGCGCTCGAGTTCGAGCTTCTCAATGGCCGGGGAGAACTTGGGGAACTTGCGCTCCACGCCTTCGCCGTAGGAGATACGACGGACCGTGAACGTCTCGGCAGCGCCATGACCATCCATCGCGATGACCGTACCCGCAAAAACCTGGACGCGCTCCTTGTCGCCTTCCTTGATCTTCACGTGAACCTTGACGTTGTCACCAACGCCAAACTTCGGAAGTTTCTTGTCCTTGCGGGTTTCCGCGTCGATCTTCTGAAAAATGCTCGTAGCCATGATCATGCCCTTACCTTGTAGAAAGGCGGCGATCATACGTAGCAAAGCACGTGAGTCAAGGGCGATTGTGCAGTGTATTTTGCCCCTCCTCATCGTAATCATAATCGTACTCTTCCGATCATCGGAGCCAGATCAGGAATCCGGATGAGCCGAAGATTATGATTAAGAGTATGATTACGAGGCCGAGCCCCCCCTACAGAAGATCTGGGCGGCGGGCGCGGGTGCGCTGTTCGGACTGCTGTTTCCGCCAGCGGGCGACTTCCTCGTGGTTGCCTGAAAGAAGGACATCCGGGACTTTCATGCCCTGGAATTCGGCCGGGCGGGTGTATTGGGGGTATTCCAGGAGTCCGTCCGAGAAGGATTCCTGCTCCGTGGCGCCCTCCCCGCCTACGACCCCGGGCAGGAGACGAACCACGGCGTCAATGACGATGGCGGCGGCTATAGCCCCGTTGGTGAGGACGTAGTCGCCGATGGATATCTCCTCATGCACCAGGGCGTCCCGGACACGTTCATCGATGCCTTCGTAGTGGCCGCAGAGGATGATGAGGTGCTTCTCCGCAGACAGGTCGCGGGCGATGGATTGCTTGAAGGGCCGACCCTGCGGGGTCATGAGGATGACCTTGGACTCCGGGGTGCGGACGGATTCGATGGCTTTGAAGATCGGCTCGCACTTCATGACCATGCCGGGACCGCCGCCAAAGGGTCGGTCGTCGGTGGTCTTGTGGCGGTCGCTCGTGAAATCGCGCAGGTCAATGGGGCGAAACGTAACCGCGCCCTGCTGCGTGGCGCGTTTCATCATGCTTTCGCAGAGGATACCGTCGAGCATCCGGGGAAAGATGGTGATGATGTCGATCTGCATGGAGAAGATCCGGAACCAGGAAATTTAACCACGAATGGACACGAATGGACACGAATTAAGGAGGGATTGGATCGATCCTCAGAATCAGAATTCGTGTCGATGGGTGTCCATTCGTGGTTAAGAC
This sequence comes from uncultured Verrucomicrobiota bacterium, assembly GCA_964503335.1. Classification (GTDB taxonomy): domain Bacteria; phylum Verrucomicrobiota; class Kiritimatiellia; order CAIVKH01; family CAIVKH01; genus CAZCZZ01. The sequence goes on along the minus strand of CAZCZZ010000025.1, from coordinate 12,208 downwards.
AAGTCCGAATCGTTCCGCTTCGGATGCTATTCGACGACTTCGATCAGCGCGCGCTTGCCCTGGCGGGAAGCGAGGGTGCTGAGGAGGGCGCGGACGGCTTGGATGGTCTTGCCGTTCTTGCCGATCACCTTGCCCAGGTCCTGGCTGTTGCAGCGCAGTTCGATCACGAGGGTCTTCTCGCCGTCGATCGCCGTCATGTGGACATCGTTGGGATGGTCGACGAGGGGCAGAATGAGACTTTGGACGTAATTCATCATGGAGGATAACCTTGCGGCTACGCGCTAGGCGGTAGCTGCGGGAGCGGGCGCGGACTTCTTCGCCTTCTTGACGAGGTTGGCCACGCTCTCGGTAATGATCGCGCCGCGGGTCTTCCAGAAATCCACGCGATCCATCTTCAGTTCGAAGTTGGCGCCTTTGTCCTTCTTGGGGTCATACCAGCCAAGGGTCTCAAGGTAGCGACCGGACTGAGGGCTTCGCGAATCTGTGGCGACAATCCGGAAGAAGGGATTGTTGTTACTACCCATCCGGCGCATACGAATCTTTACTGCCATACTTCCTCCAACAACCTCTAAAAAGTCGTCTCTGTTAACTCACCGGCCAAAGCGAAGCAACTTCTTTTGGTGCTTCTTCAACTGTTTGGCCATCTTACGCGCGTCATCAAACCGCTTGAGAAGCTCGTTTACGTACCGGACCTCGGTACCGCTTCCTGCTGCGATTCGACGCTTGCGACTCGCGTCGATCAGACCCGGACGGCGCCTTTCCTCTCGCGTCATGCTGAGGATAATCGCCTCCGTGCGCTTCATTTCCTTCCCGGAAAAGCCCGAGACTTGGTCCTTAACGCGGGCGGGGACGTTAGCATGGCCGGGAAGTAGTTCAAGGAGATTCTCCAGCGGACCCAGCTTCTTCATCTGGCGCAGCTGACCCAGGAAATCCTCGAGATTCAGGTCGTCGCTCAGGATGCGCTGCTCCATCCCCGAAAAGTCTTCCTGCGCAAGGGCTTCCTGCGCCTTTTCGACGAAACTGACCACGTCGCCCATGCCAAGGATACGCGAGGCCATGCGGTCGGGATGGAAGGGTTCAAGGTTCTCCATCTTCTCACCCACGCCGACGAGCAGGATCGGGCAGCCGGTGACCGATTGGACTGAAAGCGCCGCGCCGCCACGGGCGTCGCCATCAAGCTTGGTCAGGATCAAACCCGTGAGGCCCACTTCCTTGTGGAAGGTTCCGGCGACGTTGACGGACTCCTGGCCGATGGCGGCATCGACGACGAGTACGGTGTTGCGTGGCTGGATGGCGTCCCTGAGTTCCTTGAGTTCACCTACAAGTTCCTCGTCGATCTGGAATCGGCCGCCCGTGTCAAAGATCGCGATGTCGAACCGGTTCTGTACCGCGTGCTTGAGCGCACGGGCGCCCAGGTCGGGAACGGATTCACCGGGAAGCGGTGTGACGATTCCAGCCCCTGCCTGCCCTGCGAGGATCTTGAGCTGGTCCACGGCGGCCGGGCGTCGGATATCGCACGCGACGAGGAGAACGGTCTTGCCGCTCTTCTTCCAGCGGTTGGCCAGCTTGCCGGCGGTCGTGGTCTTGCCCGACCCGTGCAAGCCGATCAGCATGATCGTCGCCGGCTGCGCGGCGAGGTCGAAGTCCTTTCGCTCGCCGCCGAGGAGATTGACCATCTCGTCGTGGACGAACTTGATGACCTGCTGGCCCGGGGTGACCGTATCGACAACTTCGAGGCCGACGCATTTCTCGCGGATGCGCTGGGTGAAATCCTTCACCACCTGGAAGTTCACATCGGCCTCGAGCAATGCCAGCCGCACTTCGCGAAGCGAATCCTGGATGTTGGCTTCGCTCAGTTTCCCGTAGCCGCGCAGGTTCTTGAAGATCTTCTGGAACGATGTGGTGAGCTTGTCGAACATGGGTTACTCGCTTTGCTCCACGTCGGGCACGGCCTTGGGCACCAGCGTCGTTTCCGTGGGTTTCTGATCAATGACCACCTGGTTGATCCGGAGGCTCTCCGGCGATCCGGACCAGCGTTCTTTGCGGATAAGTCCACGTCCATCACAGCGCTTGCAGGTCCGTCCTTCGCCCGGCGCATCGCTTATGCGCCCCATCCCGTCGCACGGCGGGCAGCGCTTGTCTTCCTCATCCACGCGGCGGACGTTGTGGGCGCCGACGCCCATGCAGATCTCGCAAAGGACGAGCGTCTTGTCATCCGCCTCGTCCCTGACCACACCCAGCCCGTTGCATGTATTGCACTGAAACCGCTGGACCGAAAAAGCCTGGAACAGATAGTCGTTGTCCTTCACCCAGACCATCTGGGCGAAAAGAAGGACGCCTGCCAGCATGACGACAGGCATGACAAACGGATTCGGCTCCCGCTTCGGGATGTACTTTCCGGACCGGGTGAAATTCTTGGCCTTCATGACTTTTCGCAAACCAGCATGCGGTCGTTCTTCGCGAGATCTTTCAGGACTTCGACATGGCGGAATCCGGCGCGCGCCGCCGCCTCCGGCGCCGACTTCCCCTGATCCGACCCGATTTCCATGAACAGGCTACCACCATCGGCCAAAAGGGGAAATGCCTGTTGAAGGATCCTCTCCACGATCACGAGGCCTGACACACCGCCGTCGAGCGCCGAGACGGGTTCATGCTCCCGGATCTCCCGCGGCAGCCCGGCAAGTTCATGGGTCGCGATGTAGGGGGGATTTGAGACGATGAGATCAATCGGCCCATGGTTCCAACCCGTCAAGGCATCGGCCTGAACGAACGTGATGCGTTGCTCCACGCCAAGTCGCTTCGCGTTCTCATGCGCCAGCGAGAGTGCGTCGGCACTGGTATCGAGCGCGAAGCATTTCGCGGCCCTCTTCTCAGCAGCGATGGTGATGATGATGCAGCCCGTCCCGGTGCCGATATCGACCACGACGGGGGCCGTACGCGCCCAGACCTTCCGGGCACCAAGAACCTGTTCGACCAGCTCCTCGGTTTCGGGACGCGGCACGAGGGCGCGACGATCGGAAACAAAGAGACGTCCCAGGAAATTCGTCGCGCCGAAGACGTACTGAATCGGCTCCCCCTGGAGCATGCGCGCCTTCATGCCGTCGATCCGGACAAGCTCATCCGCGGTCAGGTGGCGGGATGTGCCATGCCATTGGAGCCGGTGGAGTCCCGTGACCTCTTCGATCACCAAGGCGGCTTTGAGCCGCGCTTCGTCAAGGCCGGCATCCCGAAACGCCCCGCCGAGGTCTTGAAGCGTGGCCGCGATCGTTTTCACGCGTTGGCGAGGTGCTTCTTGAGCTTGAGTTCCACGTCGCGCTCGTAGAGCGCGTCAACGAGGGCATCGATCTGGCCTTCGATCACGGTGTCCAGGTTGTACAGCGTGAGGTTGATCCGGTGGTCGGTGACGCGGTTCTGCGGGAAGTTGTAGGTGCGGATGCGCTCGCTGCGGTCGCCCGTGCCGATCTGCGTCTTGCGCTCGTCCGCCATCTTGGCCCGTTCGCCGGCGCGGATATGGTCGAGCAACTTCGTGGACAGGGCCTTCATCGCCTTGTCCTTGTTGCGTCCCTGCGACCGTTCGTCCTGGCACTGCACGACAAAGCCCGTGGGCAGATGCGTGATGCGAATCGCGGACTCGGTCTTGTTGACCTTCTGTCCGCCAGCGCCGGAGGCGCGGAACCGGTCGATACGGATATCGTCGGGCTTGATGTCGACGTGGTCCGTCTCATCCGCTTCCGGCAACACGGCGACTGTGGCCGCGGAGGTGTGAATCCGTCCGTTGGCCTCCGTCACCGGGATGCGCTGCACGCGATGCCCGCCGCTCTCGTAGCGGAGCGTGCGGTACACGTTTTCGCCCTCGACGCTGAAAACGATTTCCTTGTAGCCGCCCATCTCGGCCTGGGTGGCGTCGAAGACGCTGACCGTCCACCCGCGCTTTTCCGCGTAGCGGCTGTACATGCGGAACAGGTCGCCGGCGAAGAGGCCCGCCTCGTCGCCGCCGGTGCCGGCGCGAATTTCGATGATGGTGTTGCGGCTATCGTCGGGATCGGGCGGCAGCAGGGAAATCATGAACTCGCGTTCGGCCTTCGGGAGCTGCTCTTCGATCTCACGAAGCTCAGCCTGGGCCATGTCGCGCATCTCGTCCGCTTCCGCCGTGGAATCGAGCATACTCTTGCTCTCGTCGCGTTCGCGCAGGAGCCGGAAGTAGAGTTCCGCCTTCTTCTGGACTTCCTTGAGGTTGAGATGATCGGCAACGAGCTTGCGGTAGCGATTCTGGTTTGCCGCGGTCGCGGGCAGCGAAAGCTCGGCCTCCAGCGCGCCGATGCGCGCGTTCAGCTTCTCAAGATAGTTCCCTTCGATCATGGTCGTGTTCCAACGATTGGAAAAAGCCCCCGGGGAAAGTTCCAAGCCTTGGAAAAAAGAAAGCGGGCCAGCGATGGGATTCCACCGGCTGGCCCGCTTTGCAAAGTCACTACTTGGAGGCGGCGGCTGCCGACTTCGCGTAACGCTTCTGGAAGCGTTCGACACGGCCTTCCGTGTCCATGAACTTCGTCTGGCCCGTAAAGAACGGGTGACACGCCGAGCATGTGTTCAGGTGAATCTCTTTCTTCGTCGATTGAGTCTTCACCACATTGCCGCACACGCAGCGGATTTCGGCTTCAACGTACTTCGGATGAATATCTGCCTTCATAGTCCTGTCCTCTTCAAAAGGTGCAATAGAATACGTTCGCGCGGCCGATAAGCAAGCGCAGAAATGGCTCAGGGCAAAGTGAAGAAGTTGGCCCAGGGATCGCCTGCCGGCATTGCTCCGCCCGTTGCAATCGTGACCTGGTATCCGTGATTGGTAAAACCCGCAGAGAAGGATAACGGCGTGCCGCTGTCATTCCCCTGCAACGTGTTGCGGGCGATGAAGTTGCCCGAGCCCCCCGTGGCGCCGTTCTCGAGCTGAATGCCCCGGTCGTAGTTCCAGACCACGTGATTCCCTTCCACACGGCCGCCCATGCCGTACACATGGATGCCGTCATCGCTCGCCGCGGTTTCGCCGTTAAAGGCGACCAGGCTTTGAAGGACCATGCAGCCGCTTGATGTGCGCACGCCGTGTCCCACATTGGAGTAGATCAGCGAATTCGCCAACTGGCAGCCCGGCCCCGCCATGTCCACCCCGTTATCGCCGTTGCGGAAGGCCAGCGACCCGTTGATCGTGATGCCTCCGGCCACGGCGAATGCGTTGGTGTCGGCCTTGCAGCGGAGCCCATCTTCGGAATTGTCGCTCGCGACGCAGTTCAAGATCTGGCCGCCGCTATCGATTTCGATGCCCTCGCTGTTCCGGCCAGCGATGCTGCCCTGGACCGTCGTGGCGTGACTGCCATGAAATCCGTCGTGGCCGTTCCCCCACAAGATCGTGTCCTGCAGTACGGAACCGCTATGAGCCGAAATGCCATGGCTGTTGTTCTGCCAGACAATACACTGCCGGATGATGCTTCCGTTCTCCACGTCGATGCCCTGCCCCAGCAGGTTCGTGGTGGCAGGCTGAGGACCAGGAATGCCCCCGTTCCGGAAGACGCGGCAGCGTTGGACCACGCTGTTGAAGCCGGCCTTCGCCCCCGTGTTGGCGTTGCTGAAGACGCCCAGGTCGGATAGCACGCTGTTGCTCGTCGTGAAGAGGTCCACCCCGTCGTCACCCCAGGAACGCACCGCACCGTTGAATACCTCGATGTTCTTCAGGTAGCTGTTCGTCGGAACCGAAACGCCGTCGCGTGAACCCGCCACGCCGATGAGGTTGAAGCCATTGAGGTCGATCGACACATCGTCGGCCAGGATCGTGATCCCGTTCGTCCCGGATACACCCGTGACGTTCTCCGTCAGGATGTAGCTCCCGCCGTTGGTGATGACCAGCGGGATGGAAGCCTGCGAGATCTCAAACCGGCCATCCGCCGCGTACACCGCCTCCGCCGCAAGCATGGCCACCAGGAAAATGCTGTGGATGTTAGAATGCAAAGTTGGCCCATGCCCTCTGGGTTGCGGAGGTGGATTGCCTCGGGTCGGTCACCAGGTCAAACCGGTTGGTCGTGGCATTGACTGAATAGTTCACATTGTTCGTGTAGGCGCTGTTCAGGATGACCACATGGTTGGATCCACCGGCCGAGTAGCCCGTGGTGTTTCCGCGAGCCATGTTGGCTTCGACTCGCACGGCAGACCCCTGGAATACAAACCCGGCGCCCGATTGGGACTGATCGGCGGTATTGCGAAGGACGAACGATCGTCCCTGTGTCCTGAAACCGCCGTTCGTATTCAGGCGTGCCACGCTGTCGTCCACCATCGACGAGGCTTGCGCGTCCACTCCAAACCCTCCGTTCCCGAAAGCGCTCACCCTCTGAATCTTCACGCCGTTGCCCGTCGCATGCACTCCGTTCGAGTACGAATTGTAGACCACGCAGTCGGATACCAGCGTCGCTTCGCCGACCTCGATGCCGTGCCCCCTGTTGTCACGGGCCGCAGAATCAAGCACCAGAGACCGCGATCCCGCGGTGAATCCCGACAGGCCGTTCTCGCGTGACGCACAGGCAGAGACCAACGAAAAGTCGCCGATCCGGATTCCGTACTGCCCATTGTTTCGTGATGCGCTCTCCGCGATAAGACACTGGCTCGATAGCTCCACTCCGTCGACCCCATTGTCCGCGACCAGGCATTCGCTGACCAGGCTTCCGGATCCGAGCACAATCCCGTCAAGCGTGTTCCGGAACACCTTCAACTTCCGCGCCACGCTGTTGCTCGCGGTCGAGCCACCGACGCCGTGCTGCCCCCATCCACGGATCGTTCCGTTCATGATCGCGATGTTGATGCGGCCGCCGGTCACGGCGACGCCATGAAGGGAACCCGTTGCACCGGACAGCGTAAACCCGTTTAGATCGAGCGCCACATCGCTCGCGGCAATCGTGATTCCGTTGCTGCCCGGTACGCCCGTAACATTCCCGGTCAGGAGGTAACTCCCGGAATTGGTGATCGAGAAAGGAATGGAGGATTGTGCGATTTCGATGCGGCCGTCTCCTGCCAGCGCCAGCGACGCCGACAGGACGAACCCGCAAAGTATATGGATCGATCCCCTCATTCGATGCACCTGAACCCCCAACCTAACCAGCCCGCGCATTGAGGTAAAGCCAGCAGTGTGCTATTTTCCTCATAACAGGCCACTTATGAACCGCGGCAATATCGTCCTATTTGATGGTGTTTGCAACCTGTGCAACCGGGCTGTCGATTTCCTGCTGCGCCACGACCGCACCGGCAGCCTGCTTTTTGCGTCACTCCAGTCCCAGCATGGCGAACGTCTTCTCCGCGAAGCGGGCCTTCCCAAAGGCGACCTGGACTCGTTCGTGTTCATCGAGGACAACCGCGTTTCGATGCGCAGCACGGCTGCCCTGCGCGTCATGAAAGCCCTAGGCGGGTTCTGGAAGCTGCCCTACATCTTCATCGTGATCCCCGCCCCCCTGCGCGATGCGATTTATCGGTGGGTCGCCCGAAACCGCTACCGCTGGTTCGGAAAGCGCGAGACCTGCCGGATTCCGACAGATGCCGAAAAGGCACGCTTCCTGAATTCGTAACCCCTGCTTACGAGGGGCACGCTGGTCGCGTGCCTGCCGGCGAGTTAGTTCGACCGACCGAACTCCGGCCACATCCGCATCCGGCGTAGCAGCTCCCGAGCTGACCACGCGTGGGGCTCATGCACGGCGACGAGGAATCGCCACGCCTGCGAGCGGAAGAATCCCGAGATGAGGAACAGGCTGTGGTACCCCGTCCAGTGGTAGCCAAAGACGATCGCCTCATGTTCCAGCAGGAAGTTCATCAAGGGACCCGACAGGAGCCCCGCCGTAAAACCACTGATTCCGTTCACCGCACCCAGAACCGCCATGTATGTCATGCGCATGCGCTGCGGCGCAGTGGACACGCTGAGGCTGAAGATCGCGGAATGAATGCCGCCCCATGACAGGGCATCCATCACGCCGCTGATCCAGATGAACATGAGGTGACCCGGACGCGCCAGGAGCCAGCACAGCGGATGCGCGGTGCCGGCCAGCACCGTCGTGATCGAAAGCACCGTCTTGTGGCCGGCCATGTCGGCCACTCTTCCCCACATGGGACCCGTGAAGAGCGAGAAGATCGATGCGATGGCGCTCCAGATCGCAATCTCCGTGTACGACATCTTCAGGTGTGTGAAGAAATACGGAATGACGAACGGCGCCGCGATCATCACCGACGCGTTCCAGTAGCTCGAGAACACGAGGAACTTCCGGAAGTTCCGGTCTCGCAGCGGCACCATGATCGACTCGCGCAGGCTGATCTGCATGCGCGGCGTCCCGGGGTCGTAGTACATCCCATAGGTGTAGACCCCCACCATCGCGAGGAAGACGGCAACGACGTATACCATCTGGAATCCGACCGGCGCCGGCGCCCGGTCGAGGAACCAGCCCGCACCCAACGCGGCCAGCATGCCCATGACGCCCACGATGGATGTGCGCATGCCGAAGTAACGTCCCCGTGTTTCCGCCGGCACGACATCCGCCATGAGCGATGTCCAGGCCGGGCCTGAACCGGATTGCAGGACATGAGAGATCGTGATGATCGCCATCATCGCTGCCAGTTTGTCGGCCATGCTCAGGGGAAGAATCGGCAGGATCGCGACGAGGATCCAAATGCCTCGCCCGAAAATGTTGGTGGCAATCAGGAACTGGCGTCGGCTGCCCATCCGCGTCGTGAGCCATGCCGTCAGCGGATTCAGCAGTTGCGCCAGCAGCGGAATGCTCGCCGCGGCCGCGAGCGCTTTGGGACCCGCACCGAGATACAGCATGTAGCCCGTGAGCACGCTGCCGGTGGTCCACGTGAGGAAGTTCTGCGTGATGCAGCCTTCGAGCGTGGAGATCCAAAGCGTACGCCGGACCTTCTGGTCCACGTCAGCCGGCGCTTCAGGAAGCGGGGCCAGTTTCAGGGCGATATCATGCGAATGGGTTGTCGTCTGCTGGTCCATGGCGGCGCAGCCGCTACAACTACAACTTCCTGGCGTCCGACGCCAACCCGGGAAGTTCTTCCACCAGCGCCGTGCGAAGACTCTTCAACGCCGTCCGAAGCGAAGGACTGTCCTTCGCAAGCATCCGCACGACCCAAACACCCTCTTCAATCGCCGTCGCCCCGCCCAGCACCCCCTCAAGCCCCGCCCCTTCGAGAATCGCCTGTAGCCGGGGTCGTCGACCCCGGTCTTCCGCCGAAGTCACAACACAACAGGTCGCCAAGTACGAAGCCTCATGCAGGACCTTCAGTGACCACAAACTCCCATTCTCCGGCGAAAGCGCATACCGCTCCCGAAAGATATGCTCACCGCCCACGTAGATATCCGTCTCCCACGCCACGTCGCTGAACGCAAACGTCTCGCCCCGCGCAACGCGACCCGGCGCAAGCGTCTCCACGAAGAAGAGCCGTCCGCCCTTCTCCACGTCGATGCGCGTCGTCTGCCGATAGCGGGACCCCGCCTGCGGAATAAAGAGCTCCGGCATGACTTCAAGCCACGCGCCGTCAGCGACCGCGAAGCGCTGCTCCAGCGTCGCGATCCCGCTCTTCATCGTATGGATGCGACTGGCGCTGGGCGACGTGAGAAGAACCGACGCCCCCTTATCCACATCAACCGAGAGCGCCAGCGTGTCGCCCGCAAAAACCCCGGCCGTCGCGTTGACGCACTGCACGAGCAACACGCGTCCATCCCAATACGGCTTGCTCAAGTGGAACGGAGACGAAACATCCTGACGACCGATGCGCGTCACGCCGTCGTGGTCGACTGTGCAAGCAATATGGAAGTGGCCGGAGAGCATTGTAGGAAATGGTTGAGGGTTGATGGTTAATGGTTCGGACTCTTCATTCAACCATCAACCATTAACCCTTCGTAAACAAATACTCCCGCTCCAACCACGCGATTACGTCCGACAAACCCTTCTCGGTCTTGAGGTCGCAGAACAGAAACGGTCGCTCGCCCCGCATCGCCTTCGAGTCGCGCTCCATGACGCCAAGGTCGGCTCCGACATGCGGAGCGAGGTCGATCTTGTTGATCACGAGCAGGTCGCTCGTCCGGATCGCCGGCCCGCCCTTGCGAGGGATCTTGTCGCCTTCCGCCACGTCGATCACATAGATGAAGGCATCGACGAGTTCCGGCGAGAAGGTGGCCGACAGGTTATCGCCGCCGCTTTCGACCAGCAGCAATTGCAGGCCTTCATGTTTCTTGATCAACATGTCCACCGCCTGCTGGTTCATCGTCGTATCGTCGCGAATCGCCGTATGGGGGCAGCCGCCGGTTTCGACGCCGACAATACGGTCCTCCGCCAACGCACTGTTCTTCACGAGGAACTGCGCATCCTCCTTCGTGTAGATGTCGTTGGTGATCACAGCCATGTTGTATCGCTCGCGCATCTTTTGACACAGGCGGAGCGCAAGCATCGTCTTCCCTGAACCGACCGGTCCACCGATTCCAACTTTCACAGCCCGTACAGGTCGCGTCATGGTTTACCTCAGGAAATAAACAACCGGGTGTATGCCGTTTCATGGCGTGCGCTGGCCAGATCGACCAGGGGAGAGAACCAGCCCACGTCCTTCATGTCGATCTCGTCCGCGGTGCGAATGGCGGCCGGCACTCCGGCGAGTGCTTCACGGAGCGTCTTCTGTGCGGCGTCCTGCCCTATGCGGATCAGCTTCATCGAGGCCGACACGGTTCCGGCAAGGGCTTGGTAGGCGAAGGCGGACTGGGCCACGCCCGCGGCGATGCCATTCCTCGCCGTCTCGGCGCCGAACACGACTGCCGCATGCGGCTTCACGCGCGTTCGAACAGCCTGTAAGAACACATCGCCACCGAGCCGGATGGCGAGGTCCAATCGCTGCCCACCTATCTTCGTGCTGGCATCGCGCAGTTCCCGGGTTCCCTTGAGCGAATGGGCCAGACTGCCGAGCGCGACGATGCGTTGGATGTCTTCGCGCGTCGCAGCTTCATGGCTCAATCGAACGAGCGGAAGGTCGACATGCGCGAGCGAAGGCATCTGCACGCGTTGCAGGTAGTTTGAAAGCGAAGCCGCATCGAGGACAATCTGCTGTTCCACAAGTCCTTCCAGACCGAACGAGTGCGCGTAGGAGCCGGTGGGATACATCGAATCCACGGCCTGAAAAAGGAAGGCCATGCTGGCTGGGCTTGAATCAATGGGCATGTGTCGGACCCAGTTTCGCGGGCTGGAAGATGGATTCATGGTGCTTCACGTCGAGCCCCATCTTCGCGAAAAGCTGACGCAGAACGGGATCGTCGACGACGCGGATGCAGTCCGGCAGGACTTCGATCGCGTGATGCATATTCCCGATCGCCCACCCGATCTGCGCGGCCTCCGTCTTGCCGGATATTCCACAAACTTCAATCACGGCCTCGGGAGTCTGGCGAATGACATACAACACACCGTCCTGCTCGTGGAATGCATCGTCGTGGCGGAGCGGTTCGTGGAGATCGAATCCGAAATCCGTTCCGTCGGCAGCCGTTCCGCGCCAGCGGGTCTTGGCGAGCGTATGGCGGTCCGCGACGACTTCCACGCGACGCGCGTGCGCCGGCGGGTCAACCAGCTTTTCGTGAATGGTGATCATGTCTCCTCAGAAGAGGAAGTATCGCTGGGCCATTGGAAGAGAACGGGCCGGCTCACAGGTCAGCACCACCCCGTCCGCCTTGACCGTATAGGTCTCAGGATCGACTTCGATGTGAGGAAGCGCGTCGTTCCAAATCATATCGGCCTTCCCGATCTTGCGCGTGTTGACGACGGGTGACAACCGCTTGCCGAGTTCCAGTTGAGCGCCCAACCCTCGCTCCAGCGCGATACGACTGGCGAAGGTGACCGAGGTGCTGTACCTGGCGCGGCCGTGCGCGGCGAACTGGGGACGATAGAAGGTCGGCTGCGGCGTGGGGATCGACGCATTCGGATCACCCATGTTCGCCAGTGCAATCATGCCGCCCTTCAAGACGAGTTCCGGCTTCACGCCGAAGAACGCAGGCTTCCACACGACGAGATCGGCCAGCTTCCCGGGTTCAAGCGACCCGACTTCGTGCGCGATCCCGTGCGTGATCGCCGGGTTGATCGTGTACTTCGCGATGTAGCGGAGGGCTCGAAAGTTGTCCGACGCGTGGTGCTCGGGACCGGTCAACGCGCCG
>CAZCZZ010000024.1:0-52726 GCA_964503335.1 uncultured Verrucomicrobiota bacterium | reverse complement strand
CGTGGGCAATAGCTCCTCTCCGCTTTCCGCGTATTCCGTGTGTTCCGTGGGCAAATTCAGCTTCCCCGGAAAATGCAACGTCCCCTGCCCGCCAGGAGGAGACCCGCGGGAGGGGACGTGCGTTGCTACCTTGCTACCCGAACGGACTAGAACATGAAGATGGCTTCGAGGGCGTACAGGTCCGTGTCGCCAGCATCGCCATAATCGTCATGGCGGTATTCGAACAGCGTTAGAAGGTTGTCAGACACCTTGTAGCTGGGGCTGATCGTGAACTCCGTGTCCTCGTAGTCGTTGTCGAGTTCCACGGCGCTGTGACGAAGTGTGAGGGCGGCCTTGCCGAAGGCGTAGTTGGCCATCACGAGATAGCCGTCGCCGTCGCTGTCCGCGCCCTGCGCGTCGAACAGGGCATTGTACTCGGCGGCAAGCGTAAGCCCGCCCGTCTTGTATTCGGCCCAGAAGTTCGCGATGCCCTTGTCATAGCCTTCCGTGACCGCACCCTCTTCGTCCGTGACGTCGTCGAATTCTTCCGTCGCGTAGCCGGCTTGGAGCACCAGGCCTTCCACGGGAAAGAACTTCGCCTGCGTCTCGAAGCTGACGTTCTCAGCATCTTCATCGGCCGAATACGAACCATCGAGCACCGAGGCGTACAACGAGCCGAAGCCCATGTCGTACATCAACGCTGCGCCGTTGGCGTAGCCGGGATATCCGATGATCGTCGCAGAGACCGAGTACTGGTAGAGCAGCGTCGGCTCTGCACCTTCGTATCCGAGCGGCGACAGGAACTTACCACCACGGGCCTTGAACCCATTCTCGAAGTCGTAGTCGACAAAGGCCTGTTCCACGAAGACGCCTTCGCCGTCGGTCCGGTCGTTGATGTCAACGCGGGCCGTGACGTTGGATACTGCCGTGAAATACAGGTCGATTTCCCACTGGTCGAACGAGATCGTCTCCGTCGAATCATCCTCGCCATCGAGGTACGTCGCCGACATGTCGATGAAACCGTCCGCCTTCAACTTCCCTTCCACCAGCTCCAGTTCCGCGCGGGCCGGACCCGAAACCAGGGCGCCTGCGATCAGGCACATTCCCAGCTTGTTCGTCATACTCGTCATGCTCTCTCTCCTTGTTGTTGCTTTACTTCTCTTCGCGCGACATCCGCCGCGCGATGTTCAGACACTCAGAAATTCAGCGACCATCCCGTCGTCCAGGTCCTTTGTCTCGCCCCGCGCGACCACCGCGCCGCGATTCATGATGGCGAAGTGGTGGCCGTGCTCGCGGACGAAGTCCACGTACTGCTCAACCATCAGCACCGTGAGGCCCTGATCCTCCACGAGCTTCCGCAGGATCGCCCCGATGTGCTGGATGATGTTCGGCTGGATGCCCTCGGTCGGCTCGTCGAGAACGAGGACCCTTGGACGGGTCACCAGCGCACGGCCGATGGCGAGCTGTTGTTGCTGCCCGCCCGAGAGATCGCCACCACGCCGCTTTCGCATCTCGGCCAGCACGGGGAAATACTCATAGACCTCGCCGGGAATGTGGCGCTCGGCCCGATTGCATGCCGCAAGCCCGACACGAAGATTCTCCTCCACGGTCAGGCGCGGGAAGATCTGTCGGCCTTGCGGCACCAGCGCGAGTCCCGCCTTTACACGCTCATGCGCGGGCAGCCCGCGCAGTTTCTTGCCATTCAACTCGATGTCGCCGGCGACGGGGTTGAGCAGGCCGGTGATGTTGCCGACGAGTGTCGATTTCCCGACGCCGTTGCGACCCATGATGCAGACCATGCGGCCTGCAGGCACATCAAGGTGCACATCCCGCAGGACCTGCACTTCACCGTATTTGAAATCGAGTGCCTTGACGTTGAGCATGCTATCTCCCGAGATACGCCTCGATCACCAGCTGGTTTTCCTTCACCTCGTCGAGGGTGCCTTCGGCCATCACGCGTCCTTCGTTCAGCACCGTCACGCGGCTGTTCAGCCGACGAACGAAATCCATGTCGTGCTCGATCACGATGAGCGTGTGCTCCTTCTGCAGTTCGAGGAGCAGCTCCGCGGTGAGCGCGGTTTCGGAATCGGTCAAGCCTGCGGCGGGCTCGTCGACCAGCAACAGCTTCGGGCTGGACAGGATCAAGGCGCTGATCGCGAGCCATTGGCGCTGGCCGTGACTGAGGAAGCGCGCGGGCGTGTCGACCGCCTGGTCGAGACGAACGCGACGCAGGATGGACATGATCCGGTCCTTCTCCTCCGACGTGCGCTTCGCGGTGAGGTTGAACCAGAGGTTCTTGTTCCCCGGCAGGGCCAGCTCCATGTTCTCGTAGGTCGTCAGGCTGTCGAACACGGTTGGCGTCTGGAACTTCCGGCCGATGCCTCTGCGCGCGATCTCGGCTTCGGGGAGCGACGTGATTTCCTCCCGGTCAAAGTGGACCTGCCCCGTCGTGGGCCGCGTCTTGCCCGTCACAATGTCGCAGAACGTCGTCTTGCCCGCGCCGTTCGGACCAATGATGACGCGCAGCTCGTTGTGTCCGATGCCGATCGCGGGGATATCGAGCGCTTTAAAACCGTCGAACACCGCCGTCACGTCGCTCAGGAACAAGAGGTAATGATGATCCCAGAGGCGACTCACCGAAGGCTTGTCGTCCTCGTAATTCGCCTGCTTCGCAAACGCGATCACGACGCGCCCTCCTTCGCAATGACGGGAGGTATATCTTCGACGCTCGTGGCGGCCTTCCGCTTGAACGAAAGACGTCCGGGCAGGTCCATCAGCGCCGGCACGATCCCGCGCGGCATCTTCAGCACAACCACGATAAAGAGCACACCGAGCAGGACGGGCCAATACGCTGGCTTCCAGTGGAAGAGCAGAAGGTCTCGTTCCGACGTGAGGTAGTTGTAGAGCAGGTTGACGCTCAACGCGCCGAGAACAGCGCCGACCAACGTGCCTCGGCCGCCCACGGCAACCCAGACCACGACAAGGATCGACCACTTTGCTTCCATGATCGACGGATTGATAATCATGGCCTGCGGCACGTAGAGGAGTCCGGCGAGACCCGCCAGGCCTGCGGCCATCGCAAACACGAAGACCTTAAACAGGTGCGGCTGGAAACCGGAGAAGCGCAACACGCTTTCCGCATCGCGGACGGCGACGAGCACCCGTCCGAGCCGTGAGTTCACCACGTAGCGACAGAGGAAGTACGCACCAAACAGAGCAAAGACCGTCACGAGGTAGAGTCCAATCTTCACGTTGGGTTCGGTGAGTCCCTGCCCGACCACGCTCTTGAAGTGTGTCAGCCCGTTCGTTCCACAGAGCTTCATCTCGTTCTTGCTGAAGAACATTGCCGCAGCGACGGTCAGCGCCTGCGTGAGGATCGAGAAGTAGACACCACGGACGCGACTCTTGAATCCGAAGAAGCCGATGAAGGCCGCGACCGCGGCTGGGAATAAGATGGCCAAGAGCACCGTGATGGGGAACGTCCGGAACGGCTCCCAGAACCATGGCAGGATTTCGTCGCCCTTTGATTCACCCACGGCGTAGGGGTAGACCACGTAAAGGCTTTCGGGGATTCCGTTCGTCACGTTCCCCTGGTGCGCGAGGTACATGCCCATCGCGTAGCCGCCGAGTCCGAAGAAGAACGACTGGCAGAGACTGAGGATGCCGGTGTAGCCCCAGATGAGGTCGAGGCCCATGGCGACAATCGCGAAGCAGAGGTAGCGACCGAGCATGTTCACCGTCTCGGTGTCAATCAGGCCGAACGCGTGCATCGTCGGAATCACCACGGCGGCGATCAGGGCCAGCACGAGCGCGACGGTGTGATGCGTCAGGGATCTTCGCTTCGCGTCAGTCATCGGCGAGCCTCCCCTTCAGCGCGAAGAGACCCGACGGCTTGTACTGAATGAACACGATGACGGCGGAGAGCACGATAATCTTCGCCCAGACGGTTCCGAAGAACGTGCCCTCCAGGAGCTTGGTGAGCAGACCCACGCCGAAGCCACTGCAGACGACGCCTGCGAGCTCACCCACCCCGCCCGTCACGACCACGAGAAAGGAATCGACGATATAGTTCTGCCCCATGTCCGGCGTGATGCCGCCGATCGTGGTCAGCGCATAGCCCGCGACGCCCGCCATGCCGGAGCCGAGCATGAATGTGCAGCGATCCACGAGGCGCGTATTCACACCGAGCGCGCCGGCCATGTTGCGATTCTGCATCGTCGCGCGCATGTGCAGGCCGAGACTCGTGCGGGTCATCAGCAGGTGCAGCAGCGGCAGGCACAACAAGGCGAGGACGAAGACGAAGACTCGGTTGTAAGACAGCGTCATATCGCGAAAGACTTCGAAGCTGCCAACGAGCCACGTCGGACTGTTACAGGCGCGGTTGTCGCCGAAGAGGATGCGGATCACCTGGATCAGAATCAGGCTGCAGCCATAGGTCGCGAGCAGGGATTCAAGCGGACGGCGATAGAGATGTCGGACAACGAGAACCTCCATCAGCAAACCAACCAGGGCCGCAGCGGAGAACGCGACGGGCAACGCGGCCACGAAGTACCAGTTGCTCGGGGCATCTGGCGTGTGGCCGAAGAGCAACTGCATGCAGTACGTCGCGTACGCGCCGATCATCATCAACTCGCCATGCGCCATGTTGATGACACCCATCAGGCCGAAGGTGATGGAGAGTCCGAGCGCCATCAGGATCAACACGGAGCCCGTGGACAAACCGAACTTCAGGCTGTCGAACACGCGCACGAGGTTCTGGTAGAACTGGATCTTCTCGATGGCGCCGAGATATGCGGCCTTCTCGGCATCCGTCGGCTTTCCGTCCTTCAACAGTTCATTGAGCAGGACAAGACCGTGCGAACTCTTCAGTTTGCCGAGCGCCTGCGCGGACTGAATACGCTGCTCCGGAGTCGCCGCGGGAAGGGAAAGCAGGATCATCGCCCTGCTCTCGACGGCAGCTGAGCGAATGGCCTTCACAGGGTCGCCCGCAGCGATGGCGGACAGCAGCTCGATGGACTCCTCCTGCCGCGGAGGTGAGCCGCATTTACGCACTGCGGAAAGACGCTTCTGCGGGTCCGGGGCGGAAAGCGCGGTGAGCGAAATCGCGGACAAGGCCGTCTTGCGATCCGCACGGCTGGCGGAAATTGATATCAGGTCCGCTGCTGGAACAACAAGGGCTGCTCCCGCGGCATCGACCAGAGGTCGGCCGGAGATCGCGTCGAGAAGCGGAGCGACCTTGAGGCCGTCCATGGTCTTGAACTTGTCGCAGCGAACAACCGTGTTGCTCCATAGGTAGAGGCTTTCGAGGCGGAACTGGTTGAGGATGTCTTCCACGCGTTCATCGCCCGTCTTTGCGAGGGCGAACATGGCCTGCCGTCGTTCGTCGGCCACGGAAGACGAGAGCTTGAAGAGCGTTTCGCGGATGACGGTGTCCGACGCGGGACCTTCGGCCATCGCGGGCTTGGACAGGCCGCAGATCAGGAGAAGTATGACAATCCAACCACGCATGATTTGTTCTGTAGCGGTCAGGAGAAGAAGAACCGGCGCCCCGGAAGTTCGGGGCGCCGGCCTTATACATCGTTACTTCTTGGGTCCGCCGGTCGGCGCGGGGAAGTTGCCGTCGGGATGCAGGAGCTTGCTGTAGGAATCGGGTTCCACGAGACCGTCGGATGCGTAGACGATCTTGAACTGGCCGTCCTTGAGGATCTCGCCCACGTACACCGGCTTGAAGGTGTGCTGGTTCGAGGGGTGCATCTTCTTCTTGCCGCCCGGGGCATCGAATTCGAGGCCGTAAACGGCTTCGCGCACCTTGTCGACTTCGAACGAGCCGGCCTTCTCGGCCGCGGCGGCCCAGACCTTGACGCCGAAATAGGCCGCTTCGATCGGGTCATCGGTTACGCGGGCCGAACCGAGCGGGAGGTTGTTGTCGGCACAATACTTCTTGAACGCGTCGACGAACGCCTTGTTCTCCGGCGTGTCGATGCTCATGAAGTAGTTCCACGCGGCAAGGTGTCCCACGAGCGGCGGCACGTCCATAGCGAGGAGTTCGTCCTCGGCGACCGAGAACGCCATGATCGGGCATTCATCCGCGGTCAGGCCCTGGTTCGCGAATTCCTTGTAGAACGGCACGTTGCTGTCGCCGTTGATGGTCGACATCACGCAGGCATTGCCGCCCGCGGCGAACTGCTTCAGCTTGGCGACGATGCTCTGGTAGTCCTGGTGATGGAACGGGGTGTATTCCTCGATGATGTTCTCATCGGCCACGCCGACCGACTTCAGGTACGCCTTCAGCACCTTGTTCGCCGTGCGGGGGAACACGTAGTCCGTGCCGAGGAGGTAGAACTTCGTCGAGCCGACTTCCTCCATCATGTACTTGGCCGCGGGAACAAGCTGCTGGTTCGGCGAGGCGCCGGTGTAGAACACGTTCAGCGACTGCTCTTCGCCCTCGTACTGCACGGGATAGAAGAGGAGTGCGTTGTATTCCTCAAACACGGGCAAACACGACTTGCGGCTGACGGAGGTCCAGCAACCGAATGTGACCGCCACGTTTTCCTTCGTCACGAGTTCCTTGGCCTTCTCGTTGAACAGGGGCCAATCGGACGCCGGGTCGACCACGACGGGCACGACCTTCTTGCCGAGCACGCCGCCCTTGGCATTCAATTCATCCACCGCCATCAACACGACATCACGGAGCGAAGTCTCCGAGATCGCCATCGTGCCGCTGAGCGAGTGAAGAACGCCGATCTTCACCGTATCTTCCGCCAACGCACCGGTCGAAAGTCCCGCGGCTACGCCCAGCGCAGCCAGTGCGTGTGTCATGCTCTTCATCTTCACAAACAACCTCCTTGGTTGAGGAGGCATTCCACGATGTCACCTTCGTCGCTGCGCCCTACTCACGCGGAAGGATCGGCAACGCGTCAGCCATCGTACATGCCTCCGATGGCCTTCCGCGTTTAGCAGTGGATATGCCAAGGCGTTGAAAACGCTTTCTTGTGAAGAGTACGGACCACAAGCCCGCACTTCATGAAGGCGCATGAAATCAGGCGAACACGTTGCTCCCACGGATGCAATGGATGCTGCCAATTCGTGAATATTAATTCTCCGTAAGCAACGCGTTGTGCCAACGTGCAGAACAGCGGAAAGGAACTCCTACATTTTTGGTAACGATCAACCGTTCCAGCGACAATAATGCAGTGTGCGGTTCTTGTAGTGGCAGGGACGCGACTCCGCTCGCGTCCGCAATTCCGGCCCGGATCGGAGTCCGGGCCTTACCTATGAAAGTAGCGAAAACGAAAGAGCCTTCCGGTTTATGCCGGAAGGCTCTTTCTGAACGACGATTTGACGCGGGGTCGACTACTTCTTCGCGTAGCGGGCGGCCATGTCGACGAGGGTGATCTGTTTGATCTTGTCGCCGTGGCCGGCCTGGCCGAACGCTTTCATGCGGTCGACGCAGACCTTCTTCATCGCTTCGCGCGCGGGCTTGAGGTAGTCGCGCGGATCAAACTTCTCGGGCGTTTCGCCGAACACCTTGCGGATGGCGCCGGTCATGGCAAGACGGTTGTCGGTGTCGACATTGATCTTGCGCACGCCGTGCTTGATGCCGAGCTGGATTTCCTCGACGGGCACGCCCCACGTGGGCTTGAGCTTGCCGCCGTACTTGTTGATGACGTCCTGCAGGTACTGCTCGACTGAGCTGCTGCCGTGCATGACGAGGTGGGTGTTGGGGAGCTTGGCGTGGATCTTCTTGATTGTGTCCATCGCGAGCACCGCACCGTCGGGCTTGCGTGTGAACTTGTAGGCGCCATGGCTGGTGCCGATTGCGACCGCAAGGGCGTCGCAGCCCGTGTCGGCCACGAAACGCGCGGCTTCCTCGGGGTCCGTGACAAGCTTCGAGTGGTCGAGCTTGCCTTCGAAGCCGTGTCCGTCTTCCTTCTCGCCCATGCCGCTCTCGAGCGAGCCGAGCACGCCGATTTCGCCTTCGACCGTGACGCCGGCCTTGTGGGCCATCTGCACGACTTCGCGCGTGACCTTGACGTTGTAGTCGTAGTCGGACGCGGACTTGCCGTCTTCCATCAAGGAGCCGTCCATCATGACGGACGTGAAGCCGTTATCGATGGCGCTCTTGCAGGTGGCGGGGCTGTTGCCGTGGTCGAGGTGCATCGCGATCGGGAGGTTCGGATACAGCTCCGAAGCGGCGATCATGAGATGGCGCAGGTAGTTTTCCTGGGCGTACGAACGGGCGCCTCGGGAAGCCTGGATGATGACCGGGGAGTTCGTCTCCTTGGCGGCCTCCATGATGGCCTGGATCTGCTCCATGTTGTTGACATTGAACGCCGCGAGGCCGTAACCGTTTTCGGCCGCGTGGTCCAAAAGAATTCGCATCGGGACTAAAGGCATGACTGACTCCTATGTGTAACGTTTCGCGAGATGATAGGGATGAACGTCAAAGGGTCAAGCTGCTTGGCAATCGTCCCTCCCCGAACGGCCCATCGGGGAAAACCCTTCCCTCTACACGACTTGCAGAAGCCGGCGCGCATCGTAATCCACACGGCCCGAAATGTTTCGCGCAGCATCATTGAACAAAAACAACTAGCACGTGTCTTTAGATGGGAAATGGGGTATTCTGTGACACTTATGCAATATGTCCTGAAGTCGACCCTTGGGGTGATGGTTCTGCTGCTTTTCATGGGGTGCCAATGCAACGCCGTGGAGACGACAGACCACAAGCTTACGATTGATCCACAGCAGGAACGCGCCGCGCGTCTCCTCGCGTCCGCCCTCCCCCAGGTCCACCTTTCACGAGAAGAATTCAGCGACGCGGTCGCCGGTGATGCGCTTGAGATCTTCCTGCGGTCGCTCGATCCAGAGCGCGTCTACTTCCTGAAGTCGGATATCGACGGGTTCAAGGCGCAAGCGGCCACGCTGGACGACAAGATCCGCCGAGGTGATGTGCAGATATCCATCGAAATCTACACCTGCCTCAAGCAGCGAGTGGAAGACCGCGTGGCCTACGTCGAGAAGTTGCTCGCCGACGGTTTCGACCTGGAAGCGCAAGAGACCTATAAATGGAAGCGTAAGGATGTCGAGTGGCCTGCCAGTGCCGAGGAACAGAACGAAGTCTGGCGCAAGAAGATCAAACACGAGTATGTGGCCCGCATTGTCGCCCGCAAGCTCGCGGAAGAGGAACCGAAGGCCACGAACGAAGTCGTCGAAGTGACGGGCGAGAAGAAGGAAGGCGACGAAGCAGTCCTCGCGGAACCGGTCGAGTCGTCTTCCGATCTCAAGATGACGCCGGAGGAGAGCATCCTCAAGTCCTACAAACGCTATCTCACCCTCCTGCAGGACAATGAGGCAATCTGGGTCACCGACCGCTATCTGACGTCGTTCACGCAAGCCTACGATCCGCACTCCGACTACATGTCGCCGTTCGATGCCGAGGACTTCGACATCACCATGAAGCTATCCCTCGTCGGCATCGGCGCCCTGCTAAGCAGCGACGACGGCGCGGCGAAAGTGGAGCGATTGATCCCGGGCGGACCCGCGGAACGCGACGGACGGCTCAAGCCCAACGACAAGATCATCGCCGTGGCACAGGGCGACGGCGAACCCGTCGACATCATGCACTGGCCACTGAACAAGACCGTCCGCCTCATCCGTGGCGAGAAGAACTCGAAGGTGGTGCTTTCCATTATCCCCGCATCCGACACCTCCGGCTCCATCATCAAGAAGATCGACCTGATCCGCGACGAGGTAAAGCTCGAGGAGCAGGCGGCCAAAGGCGATGTGCGTACCGTGATGGGATCCGATGGCGTCGAACGCTCGATCGGCATCGTGACGCTCCCCGAATTCTACGCCGACATGAAGGCGTCGCGCAGCAATCCCGAGGAGGCCCGCAGCGCGTCACGCGATGTGAAGGCCATCCTCGATGACCTTAAATCCAAGAACGTCGAAGGGATCATTCTCGATCTCCGCAACAACGGCGGAGGTTCGCTGACCGAAGCCATCGATCTGACAGGTGAATTCATCGAGAGCGGTCCAGTCGTCCAGGTGAAGGACACGCGCCGCCTCCACATCCTGAGCGACACGAATCCGGAAACGGTGTTCGATGGTCCCCTCATCGTCATGGTGAACCGGATGAGCGCATCGGCGTCGGAGATTCTGGCCGGTGCCCTGCAGGATTACGGACGCGCCCTGATCGTGGGCGACAGCAAGACGCACGGCAAAGGCACGGTCCAGACGCTGACCGACCTCAGCAACCAGAACCCGCAACTCGGCTCACTCAAGGTCACCACCGCGAGCTTCTATCGCATTGCCGGCGGCTCGACACAGCGCAACGGCGTTACGCCCGACATCGTCATACCGTCCCTCCTCGAGAACATGGAACTCGGCGAGGAGTTTCTCCCGCACGCGATGCCCTGGAGCGAGGTTTACCAGGCGTTCTACGAGCCCCGCGAAGAGATCAAGGCGATGATCCCCGCCCTGCGCCTGAGCTCCGAAAAGCGTCGCGAAACGGATCCGAAGTTCGAGACCTACTCGAAGCTGATGTCGCGGATGAAGGAGCGCCAGGACGCCGACGAAATCTCGCTCAACATCGAAGACCGCCTCGCCCTCGCCCGCAGCGAACGCGAACTGCAGAACATGCTCAAGGATGCGGACCAGACGGCCGAAGGCGACAAGAAGACCGACATCGTCCTCAGCGAAACCCTGAACATCCTCTCCGACCTCATCACACTGAACCAGAAAGCCCAGGCCGAGCACAGCAAGCCGGAGCCGGGGCAGAAGAGCTAGGTCGAGATTTGAGACTTGAGATATGAGATTCGAAATTTCGGATTTCAGATCTCAAATCTCGCTTTTCGCATCTCCTCTCCAATCTCCCCCCCCTTGACTTCCCGCGCAAACCCTCTAGTTTTGCGCCCGAACCGCTAGGGGTGCTCATAACGAGCTGAGATATCGCGCTTCGTGGCGCGACAACCCTTGGAACCTGTCCGGGTAATGCCGGCGAAGGGAAGCGAATGAATAGTCCTGTCTCCTCCGATCAACGAACGCTCACCGGCAAAGACTTCTTCCTGCTGTGGATGGGTGCCGGCATTGCCCTCACCGAAATCTGGGCAGGCGGCCTCCTCGCTGGCATGGGCTTCTGGGCCGGATTCCTCGCAATCCTCATCGGACATGTCATCGGCAACACACCCATGGCCCTCGCCGGCATCATCGGAAGCCGCCACGGCGTTCCCTCGATGGTCAGCACGCGTTCAGCGATGGGTATGCGCGGCTCGTATCTTCCTGCCATCCTGAACATCATCCAGTTGGTCGGCTGGACCGCCGTGATGCTCTGGATCGGCGGTCAAACTGCGGCGGCGCTGATGAAAGACGCCCTGCCGCTGAACGCCACGATCTGGATTCTGATTACGGGCGCCTTGACCATACTCTGGACGCTGGGAGGCCACCCGATCTGGAAGAAGCTGCAAACCATGGCGATCGGCCTGCTCTTCATTCTATCCGTCGTCATGACATTCATCGTCTTCCGGCAATACGGTTTCCAAGCAATCATCGACGCGAAGCCGTCCGCCACGCCCATGGGCTTCGGCAAAGGTCTTGATCTTGTCCTCGCCATGCCGGTGTCCTGGATTCCCCTCGCAGCCGACTACGCGCGCTTCGCGAAGACCACAAGGACATCCTTCTGGGGCACCTGGACCGGATACTTTGTCGCCAGCTCGTGGATGTACACCGTGGGCCTTGCCGTCGCGATTGCCACCGGATCGACGACACCTGACGCGATGGTGATGGAAGTCATGGCCGCTTCGGGCTGGCTTATCGGCGCCCTGGTCATCGTCCTGATCTCCACCTTCACGACCACGTTCCTCGACATCTACTCGAACGCCGTATCCGCCAAGAGCCTCTGCCCCGCCCTCGGCGAGCGTCCGCTCGTCATCATCACAGGACTCCTCGGCACAGCGTTGGCCCTGCTCTTCGAGCCGCTTCAGTTCGAGCCGTTCCTGTTGATGATCGGCTCCGTGTTCTGTCCCTTGTTCGGTATCGTCTTTGCCGACTACTTCGTGCTCTCAAAAGGACACTACAACGGCGATGAGCTCTTCGATGGCAAAGCCGTCTGGTACAAGGCCGGATTCAACATCGCCGGGCTCACCGCGTGGGTTATCGGCACGGCAGTCTTCCATCTCTGCTCTAAGCTCGGCTTCAGTCCCGGCGGCTCGATTCCGTCCATGCTCGCGGCAGGATTGCTCTATCTCGTCCTGACGCGCGGCAGAAAGGTTGCCTCATGAGTGCCTCCAAGTCCGCAGCAGTCGTCGGCGCAGGTGTGCTCGGCCGCATGCTCGCCCTCGGCCTCCGCCGCAGCGGCTGGTCCGTCACCGTCTTCGATCGCGACGACGAGGCGGGTTCCCATAGCTGCACCTGGACCGGCGCGGGCATGCTCTCGCCCTACTGCGAGCGCGAGGCGGCGGAGAAGCTGATCACCGACCTCGGCCTGCGTTCCATGACGCTGTGGCCCGACTGGCTCAAGAGCCTGCCCACGCCCGTGTTCTATCGTGAGGCCGGAAGTATCGTCGTGTCGCACCCGCCGGATCGCCATGAATTGGAGCGGCTGCGCCGCAAGGTGCTGGACCGCCCCGATGCGTCGACTGCGATGCGTGATCTCGACCGCGATGCCCTCGCGCAACTCGAACCGGAACTCGTCCCGCATTTCGCAGGCGGCCTCTATTTCCCGCAGGAACGTCACATCGACAACCGTGACCTGCTGCGCGCGCTGGCCGACGCATTCAAGAGGGAGGGCGTGACGTTCCATGCGGGAACGGAAGTGAACTCGCTCGCCGCGCACTCGCTCGAAGCGCAGGGAAGGAAGCAACAGTTCGACTGGGTCTTCGATTGTCGCGGTATGGGCGCGAGCGAAGAGCTCAAGGACCTTCGCGGCGTGCGAGGAGAGCTGTTCTATCTACACGCACCGGACGTCCACCTTCAGCGCCCCGTCCGGCTGATGCACCCGCGCTACTCCATCTACATCGTCCCGCGTGCCAACGATGTGTACGTCGTCGGCGCCACGATGGTGGAGAGCTTTGACCTGAGCCCGATCTCGGTCCGCTCATCGCTCGAATTGCTCACCGCAGCATACAGCGTTCACACCGGATTCGCCGAAGCGCGCGTGCTGGAGTCGTCGGTGAACTGTCGCCCCGGCTTCCCGGACAATCATCCCCGCTTCATCGTCAGCGATGGTCTGATGCGGATCAACGGCCTCTTCCGTCACGGCTTCCTGATTACGCCGGCCCTTGTTGAATTCGCCCTCGCCTACCTGGACAGTCATAATGTGCCGGCACAGGCTGCGCCGCTTTGGAGATCGGAGACTCCGTGAAAATCCTCGTGAACAGCGAACCGGTGGAGCTGGCTGAACCGTGTACGCTCGAACAGCTGCTCGAACTGCGCGGACAGAGACCCGGCACGGCAACAGCCGTAAATGGCAGCTTCGTCGCACGCGCCGCCCGCGCTACCCTGTTCCTCAGCGAAGGCGACGAGGTTGAGATTGTCGCGCCGATGCAGGGCGGTTAAGGATGGAAAGCGCATGAGCTGGAATCTCGCAGGCAAGACATTCGAGAGCCGACTACTCGTCGGCTCCGCCCTCTATCCGTCGCCGGAAATCATGGCCGATTCCATCAAGGCCTCCGGTGCGGAAATCGTCACGGTGGCGTTGCGACGGCAGAATCCGCGTGACAAGTCGGGCGCCCGCTTCTGGGAATTGATTCAAGGCCTCGGCGTGCAGGTGCTGCCCAACACGGCGGGGTGTCGCACGGTCAAGGAAGCCGTCACGACCGCGCAGATGGCGCGAGAGCTGTTCAATACGAACTGGGTGAAGCTGGAAGTCATCGGCGACGATTACACACTGCAACCGGATACGGCGGGACTCGTGGAAGCAGCGCGCATCCTGATCGGCGAAGGCTTCGAAGTTCTCCCCTACACCACCGAGGACCTCATCACCGCGAATCGACTGGTCGAAGCCGGCTGCCGCGTCGTCATGCCATGGGGCTCCTACATCGGGTCCGGCCGCGGACTCGTGAATGCCTTTGCGCTGAAGACCCTTCGCGCACGCCTTCCAGATATTACGCTCGTGGTCGATGCCGGACTCGGCAAACCCTCCGAGGCCGCGCAGGCTATGGAGATGGGCTTCGACGCTGTGCTCGTCAACAGCGCGATCGCGCTCTCGCGCGAACCGGTCGCGATGGCCAAGGCCTTCGCCGATGCCGTTCGCGCCGGCCGACAGGGCTTTGAAGCGGGTTTGATGCAACCGCGCGACATGGGCTCGCCAAGCACACCGACGATCGGCACGCCGTTTTGGCACCAGGAAAAGAATGGTTAATGGTTCAGGGTTAATGGTTAACGATCTATGACACCATCAACCCTGAACCATCAACCATTCCGCGCCCCCGCTGTCGTCTGGTCCATCGCCGGCACCGACCCCACAGCGGGTGCCGGCATTCAAGCTGACTTGAAGACTTTCCAGGGCCTCGGCGTCTACGGCTGCACTGTCATCACGGCGGTCATGGCGCAGAACACGCACGGTGTGGCGGCGATCGAGTATCCCTCGCCCGCCACGATCGAGGACCAGTTCCGAAGTCTCGAGCACGACATGCCGCCGGTAGCGATCAAGCTGGGCATGCTCGGGCAACGGTCCACGGTAGAGATCGTGGCCAGACATCTTGCGAGCCTGAACGCCAGGGTCGTTTGCGACCCGGTACTCCGCTCGTCCAGCGGGACAGCGTTGCTGGACGACGATGCGTTGCCGGCGTTCAAACGAGACCTCCTTCCCCATGTGGACATCCTGACACCGAATCGACCAGAGTCCGCCATCCTCGCGGGTGTGGAGGATGTCGAAGAAGCTGCCAAGCGCCTGCTCGCTCTGGGTCCAAAGTCCGTCCTTATCAAGGGAGGACATGCGGAAGGCGAGCTTTCGCAGGACTATTGGACGGATGGACGCGTGTCCGCCTGGATCAACAGCCCACGGCTTTCAACAAAGAACACGCACGGCGGAGGCTGCACGCTGTCGTCGGCGATTGCCGCTGCGATTGCACGAGGACTTCCGATCCTTGATGCGATCGTCGTCGCCCGCGCGTACGTGAATCAGGGACTCCGCCTTGCGCCACACGTGGGCAAAGGACGCGGCCCCCTCGCCCATCTCGGCTGGCCGGATGATCCGCAGGACATGCCATGGATTACGGACACTGCGGAAAGCGCATCGCACCGCCTCCAATTTGCCGATGCGGGTCCGCTTGGTCTTTACCCGATCGTCGATCGAGCTGTCTGGGTAGACCGGCTCACGCGCTGCGGCGTCGATATGATCCAGATCCGCGTGAAGGATATGACCGGCGAAGCGCTGGAGCGAGAGATCACGGAAGCCGTCACGATCGCGAAGCGGACCAACTGTCGTCTCTACGTCAACGACCACTGGCAGCTCGCGTTGAAGCTGAAGGCGTACGGTGTGCACATCGGCCAGGACGATATTCCAACGACCGATCTCGTCGCGCTGCAGGCAGCAGGTGTGCGGCTGGGACTCAGTACGCACGGCTACGCTGAGATCGCGCGATCCCTCGCGGTCCTGCCCTCCTATCTCGCAATCGGAACGCTTTTTACGAGTCCCTCGAAGTCCTTCGCCCATGAACCGCTAGGCCTTGACCGGTTCGCCACCATGCGTCGCCTTGTCCCAGTCCCCGTCGTCGCCATCGGCGGCATCACCCTGGAGCGGGCCCATGACGTTCGCGAGGCGGGGGCCGACGGCATTGCGGTCATATCGGATGTGACAAAAGCCACCAACGTGGAAGCACGCGTCAAGGCGTGGCTCACTCGTCTTCTGTAGCTGGCCTCGATGAGGCCGGCTCTTCCAAAGACCGGGGTCAACGACCCCGGCTACAAGGTGTCGTGCGCGTTGTACAATATCGGGTAAGGTCATACGTTGTATCCTTGAGGAACCCCTGTGCTCGAGCCCATCTCAACCCGTCAGTGGAACGAACCGTGTGCGGCTCATCTCATGAACCGGGCCGGGTTTGGCGTTACACCGGCTGAGATCACGGCACTGGCCAGACGCAAACCTGTCGACGTCGTCACCGAGTTGGTCGATTACGAAAAGACGTATGAAAGCGATTCCTCGCCAACATGGGTGAATGCCGACAGCGACAAGCGCCCCGATCGCCGGGCGGTGCGGGAGATGTCGGACGAGGACCGCGAGGCGTTCCTTCGCGAACGACGGCAGCGTGAGATGTCCGACCTGCTCGAACTCCGCGCGTGGTGGCTCTATCGCATGCGCTTCTCCAAGCGACCGCTTCAAGAGAAGCTCACCCTCTTCTGGCACGGCCATTTTGCAACGAGCATCGAGAAGGTGCGCGAGGCGTATGTGCTGTATGCGCAGAACGAAACGTTCCGTCGTCTCGCCAACGGGAACTGGCGAGAGCTCGTGCTCGCCGTCGCGAAGGACCCCGCGATGCTCATCTACCTCGACAATGCCCAGAGCCGGGCTGAGGCACCGAACGAGAACTTCGCGCGGGAGCTGATGGAGCTCTTCACGCTGGGCGAAGGGAACTACACCGAGCGCGACATCAAGGAGGCCGCGCGCGCCTTCACGGGCTGGAGCATTGAGGACGACCGGTTTGTCTACAAGCTGCGGCTGCGTGCGCACGACAATGGGCCGAAGTCCTTCATGAAGAAGCGGGGTCCGCTGTACGGCGAGGACATCATTGACGCCATCCTCGATCACAAGGAAGCCGCCCCGTTTATCTGCCGCAAGCTCTGGCGCTTCTTCGCGTACGATGAGCCGGAGCCGGAGATCGTGAACGGGCTCGCCGACGTGCTGCGCAAGAACAAGTTCGAGTTCAAGCCCGTGCTGCAAACGATGTTCCTCAGCCGCGCGTTCTACAGCACAAAAGCAGCCCGAACGCAGATCAAGTCGCCCGTGCAGTGGCTCGTCGGCCTGTGCCGGTCGCTCGACGCGCCCCTGCCCGGGCCCGATGTCTCTTCGCTCATCCTCCGCGCGCTCGGGCAGGAACTTTTCGCTCCGCCGAACGTAAAAGGCTGGGACGGCGGCTATACGTGGATCACCACGGCGACGCTCATGCAGCGTTACAACTTCGCCGGTGTCCTGGTGAAAGGTGGCGAGGCGTTCCAAGAGGTGGACCAGTCGGGCCGTCGCTTCGGCGGACCGGGCGGGATGTTGATGCGACGCGGCCTGGACAAATTGGCCCGGCTGCCATCCCTCGTCGATCCGGCAAAGATCCTTCCGGAGTCCGCCCGCGAATCCACCGCGACAGCCAAGGCGCACCTCCAGATGCTCCTTTATCAAGTCCGGCTGCCGCCGGAACAAAGCGCCGCGCTCGACGAAGCGCTGGCGAAGATGCCCGAACCGAAGGCGTGGTCCGACAACGAGGTGCGTGACGTGATCCATGTGATGATGAGCACGCCGTATTTCCAACTGACGTGAGGAGCAGACCATGAAAGAGCCTAACTTCCATACGCGGCGTGAGTTCCTGAGGAGTACACTGCTTGGCGGCGCACTCACGTGGACCGTCCCCGGTTTCATCCAGTCCACCCTCGTTTCACTGCAAGCCGCGCAGCCGGGCGGCCGGACCGGCAAGTACGATCCGATCCTGATTGTGCTCCAGCTGGCTGGAGGGAACGACGGACTCAACACGGTCATTCCGTATGACAACGACCACTATCAGCGCGCGCGGCCGCAGATCGGCTTGAAGAAGTCCGGCATCCTGACCGTCGCCGATGGACTTGGCTTTCACCCCGCGATGGCGGGCATGAAGACGCTCTTCGACGAGGGCAATCTCTCGGTCGTTCACGGTGTCGGCTACCCGAATCCGAATCGTTCACACTTCCGTTCGACCGAGATCTGGCAGACCGCGTCGGATGCTGATCGCGTCGAGAATCATGGCTGGATCGGACGCTACTTCGACAACCAGTGCAACGGCTGCAACGCGTCGTCCGCCATCTGCATCGGCAGTGAAGCCCCGCAGGCCTTCGCCGCGAAGATGCCGCGCGGGGTGACGTTGCAGAATCCCGAACAGTTCCGACTCTTATCGGAAGGCGAAAGCGAAGCAGGCGAACAACTGTTCCGGCAGATGAACAACCTCGACCAGAACGAAGGCAGCTCAATCGGAGGCCTTGTCGGCTATGACCGGAAGGACCGCACCGAGTCTCCTGTCGATTTCCTCGAACGGACCGCGCTGGACGCCGAGGTCAGCTCGGAACGCATACGCGACATCGCGTCGCGCTCCAACGGTCGCGACAGCTACCCCGCCACCCGACTCGGCCGCGAGCTCGAGCTCGTCTCGAAGCTCATCGCCGGCGGCATGACGACCCGCGTGTACTACGTCTCGCACGGCGGCTTTGACACGCACACCAATCAGGCCGGCACCCACGAACGTCTGCTCAGGGAAATGAGCGACGCCCTGCTCGCCCTGACCCGCGACCTGAAAGCGCAGGGCAACCTGGACCGCGTCATGGTCATGACCTTCAGTGAATTCGGAAGACGCGTCGAAGAGAACGCCAGTGGCGGAACCGACCATGGCGCCGCAGCGCCGCTCTTCGTCATAGGCGGAAACATCCGCCCCGGCTTTACCGGTGCCCTGCCCAGCCTGAAGCCCACCGACCTCGACGAAGGCGACATCAAACACACCACCGACTTCCGCTCTGTCTATGCAACCGTGCTTGAGAAGCATCTGAAGGCGCCGAGCAAACCGATACTCGGGAACGCCTACCCCATCCTGCCCATCGTCGCGTCATAGACTTCCAAGGGTTGGACGATTACGCCCGTGGACATTTATGTCCGACGGACGTCTCCGCGCCGAATACACAGCGGGTGGTCCCCAAGCTCGTTTCCGGCCTTTCCTGCGTGTTCCGGCTTCGGATTTTCACTGTACCTGCCATAGGGCATGCAATATGCTCATCCCTCATGCTTACAAGGGGTTGGGTCTGAAGGCTTTTATGAGGGTGCATGTTTGACGGAGACTTAGGTTTTTACACTTGGTTCGCATTCAGGGTCCTGTTCATAGGACTCCTTGTCCTTTACGTGCTGGGCGGGTTGGATGACCTGATTATCGATTTCACGCATTACTCCCGCGTGATCTTCCGGGCCCTTTTTCGCCGGAAGCAGATCAAGCCGGTCACCAAGGAGCAACTGGACTCCGTGCCCGAAAAGGCGGCGGCGATCATTGTCCCCGCGTGGGACGAGTCGAATGTGATCAGCCGCATGCTGTTGAACACGGCCAGCACCCTGCTCTATCGCAATTACTACGTCTTCGTCGGCACGTATCCCAACGACGAGGCGACGAAGCTTGAAGTCGAGAAGGTCCGCGAGGTGTTCCCGAACATTGAAGTCGTGGTGACGCCGGCAAACGGGCCGACGAACAAGGCGGACTGCCTGAACTGGGTCTACCAGGGCATCATGCTTTTCGAAAAGGAGAACGACATCCGCTTTGAGATCTTCGTCTTCCACGACGCCGAGGACGTCATCCACCCGCTCTCGATGAAGTACTACAACTACCTCATCCCTCGCGTGAAATTCATCCAGATCCCCGTATTCCCCTTCGAGCAGAGCATCTGGAACTTCCCGTCAGGTGTGTACATGGACGAGTTCGCGGAGAACCACATGAAGGACATGCGGGCCCGTGAGCTCCTGTCGTCGGCAATCCCCTCCGCGGGTGTCGGCACGGCGCTGGGACGCGAAGCACTCGACTACCTCGCGAAGGAGCGGCGAAACCAGATCTTCGACATCACATCGCTCACCGAAGACTACATGATGGGCATGCTGCTCAAGGATATGCCCGGCAAGAAGATCTTCCTCCAGCAGTGGATCGACCGCACGGTCCAAACCCGAAGCCTGCTCACCGGGCGCCAGCGCGAGAAGAAGGTTGGCGAGCCCATCGCAACACGCGAGTTCTTCCCCAATACGTTCGAGACCTCGATCCGGCAGAAGTCGCGCTGGATCCTCGGCATCTCCATACAGGGCTGGAACGCCGGCTGGGGCAAGACTCTCGGCATGAACTACTGCCTGTTCCGTGACCGCAAGTCCGTCTTCACAAACCTGCTCGTGATTCTCGGCTACATCGTCGTCCTGTTCTGGTTCATCACGCAGACCGTCGGAACCATCCGCCCTGAATGGGCGTTGCCGCCACTGATCGAGAAGGATGAGGTCTGGTTCAAAATGGGCTACGCGGTCATCGGACTCTTCATCTGGCGCCTGATCAACCGGGTCGGCTCCGTGTGGGCTATCTACGGCCCGAAGCAGGGCTTCATGTCCATCCCCCGCTTCTTCTACGGCAACATCGTAAACTTCTGCGCGACCTGGCTGGCCATCAAGCGCTACATCATCTCGAAGCGCACGGGCAAGGTGCCGGAATGGGGTAAGACGTCACACGCCTATCCGACGGAAGACCAGCTTCGCGGATTCCACCGCAAGCTCGGCGACCTCCTGCTTGAGCGCCGCCTGATCACCACGGCCCAGCTCGAATCCGCGATCAAGCGGCAGACCGATACCGGCCATAAGCTCGGCGAGGTGCTCGTCGAAATGGGCGCGCTGTGGGAAGAGGACCTCATCATGGCCCTGGCCCACCAGAAGAACGAGCATGCGGTCGAGATCGATCCCCATACGACGGACCACAAGCTCTTCGAGCTGGTCCCCCGCGATGTCGCCGAGAAATACCGCATCTACCCGCTCGAGCGCGCCGGCGAGAAGCTCGTCCTGGCGACCGACGCGCACGACCGCAAGAAGCTGGCCGACCAGCTCCGCATCAAATTCGGCTTTCCGGTCGAGCTGAAGTGGACCTCCGCGGCTGACATCCATTTCGCCATCTCCCGCGGCTATGCAAAGGAACGCGTCGGCATCGATCCCGCGACGGAACGACTGGGACACCGCCTCGTCAAGGACGGGGTGATTTCCGCCGAGGATCTCAATCGCGCGCTGCGCACCCAGAAGCGGTCCAACCAGAAACTTGGCGAGATTCTTGTCGAAATGAAACTCATCTCCCCTTCGGACCTGAATGAGGAGCTGAAGAAATGATCTTGCGAAGCCACCTCAACGCCTTGGCGATCGGACTTCTGGTCACGGGCGGCATCACGTCGGCAGCCCTCGCCGAACCATCGTCCGGCCTCGACCTGCCGATTCCCGAGCACCGCACGGGCCACACCTGGACCGAGAGCCAGCGCATCCGGTACCACAACACGCCGCTCATGAAGCGCGTCGTGGATCACATCTCAAAGAATGAGGACGCCGCAGCCGAACCCCTGCTCCGCAAGGTGCTGGAGCGTGACCCTGATAACAATCATGCCAAGGTCTACCTGCTCGAAGTCCTGCAGCGCCTGAAGCGCCCGGAGGAAGGCATTCCCCTCGCGGAGGAACTCGTCACGGCATACCCGGACTTCCTCGAAGGGTGGCTGGACAAGGGTTTCCTCTGCTCCGAAGCCGGCCGGGTTCAGGAAGCGATCGATGCCTTCGAGAACATGATCCGCCGGGCACCGCTCGATCATCCGCGCCGCGCCGAGGCAGAGCAGAACCTCGCCCAGCTCCACTTCCGCGCAGGTGAATTCGAAAAAGCCCAGGTGCTCGGCAGGAAGTGGGCCGAGCGCGACAACTCCGCCGCCGTGCAACGCTTCCTGCTCGAATGCGCCATCCGCCTGGAGCAGTGGGATGAAGCCCTGCTGCGACTCGACGAAGCCACGAGCCTCTCGCCGAAGGCCAACGATGCCCAGCGCGGCGAGCTCCTGCTGAAGCGCGGCTTCCTGTTGACCAACGCGGGTCGGGCGGACGAGGCGGAGAAAGCCCTGATCGAAGCGCGGGAGCTGCTCCCCGGCACCCAGCACCGCCTCGAGATCACGAAGCAGCTCGGCTTCAACGCCATGAAGCTCAAGCATCCCGCCGCCGCAGCCAACTACTTCAAGGCTTACCTTATTGAGCACCACGATGAAGCGATCGCCCGCGCCTACCTCGATGCGTTGATGGCATCGAAGGACTGGAACTTCGCCCGCGTCGAGGCGCGCCGACTCATCGACATCGGCGGCAACAGCAAGGGCCTCGAGGAATCCGCGCTGGCGGTGATCATGCACTCCAGCATGAATCTCGACGATCACCTGATGTCCTACACCACCGCGCAGCAGCTCTACCACATCAACCAGAAGCCCGTTTACCTGCTCGAGAGCGCCACGGCCGCCGAGAAGATGGGGCAGGATGACGAGGCCATCCGCCTCTATCGCATGTACCTCGATCGCGAATTCTCGTCCGCCGCCGCGATGAACTACTACTACCTCTTGAAGCGCAACGGCGAGGCGCAGGACGCAGAGACGCTGCTTCGCAAAGTCATTGAAGACAAGGACACCGACAAGGATTCCCGCGCCGGCGCGCTCTACGAACTGGCCCAGATCTGCCGCGAGAAGGGGCTCAACGCCGAGTACCTTGTCATCATGGACGCGCTGCTCAAGGAGAAGCCCGAGTCGCGCTTCTTCAAGGAGTACGCGGACCGCCTGTATGCCGAGGGCCGTTTCGAGGAAGCCGCAGCGATGTTCGACCGCAGCCTTGAAGGCGACACCGATCCCGCCTCGAAGTATGCGACGTGCGTTGTCATCGCCGAACTCAAGCTCGCCCTGCTGCGTCCCGAGGAAGCCAAGCTGTGGCTGAACCGCGCGCTGGAACACGGCGAGCCCGGCATTGACTGGCACCTCGCTGCCGCCCGCGCCGACTACCAGCAGCAGAATTTCAAGGCCTGCGTGGACCGCCTGCTCCCCTTCGCGGGCCAGAAGGATGTGGTTCACCTCTACATGGGCTTCGCCTTCTACCGGCTGGATATGCCCGGGCTGGCATTGATGAATTTGAACCGCGTTGCCGATCCCTCGAAGCTCACCCCTCAGGAGCAGTTCACGCTCTTCTCGAACCGCGCCTATATGCACTTCGACCAGGACCAGAACGAAGCTGCGCTGAAGGATCTCGACCACGCGATGTCGTTCAAATACGACGACACGCTGGCCGTTGTGCGGCTCAAAACCCTGTTGCGACTTGGTCGCTTCGAAGAAGTCGTGGCGGCCGGAAACGAGCTCATCAGCACAAATACGCAGGCCCTCCTGAAGCAGGAACTGGAGAGTGTCGCCGCAACGAACCCGGACGAGGAATTCCGCAACGAGTTGCTTGCCATGGCCGACCGACGGGATGAGTCCTTCGAAGCCGAGGTGCTGCAGCTTGTCGGCCTCGCACACTTCCGCATGGACAACCTGGACAAGGCGGTCGAGTCCTTCGACGGGGCCCTTGACCGCGAACCGGCCCGCTACGACATCCTGTACCTACGCGGTCTCACCCTCTTCAAGCAGGGCGAATTCAAGGCTGCCGAGACGAACTTCATCGCGTTCTACGAGACAGCGGAAGCGACCGACACCGTGCCTCCGAACTTCTGGGGCGACATGGGCGTGCTCGCGGGAGACCTCAAGGACTTTGACCTCGGCACGGCTGCCCTTGCGACATCGCAGGCCATCTATCCATCCGACGTGGATTCCTCCGAAGAGGCCGGCTACCAGTACATGAAGTGGAACAAGCGCAACGAAGCACAGGCTTCCTTCAGCAACGCGATCGCGATCTACAACGACGTCCTGCCCAACCTGAAGGGCAAGGACGAAGAGGAGTACAGCGAGAACAGCCAGTCGATGAAGAAGGAATACAGCAAGCTGGACAAGGTCTGGGGCGCGCAGGCGTACATCTCCAAGACCGACCTCGACGCGGAGAGCGAGAGCGAACTACCGATCCAGACCATCGAAGGGGCCCTCCCCGCCCAGGCCGGCGTGTTCGCTTCGTACCGTCCGCCGAAGATCGGATTCCGCAACGAGAAGAATCTCGATATCTACGGTCGCGTCCTCGCCAACTTCAAACCCGATTCGTGGGACCTCGACGAGGAGTCCTACCAGGGCGGCGTCGGCCTCAGCTACAAGCCCTTTGCCGCGCACAACTTCAACACATCCATCGAGCGCCTGTTCAAGATCGGCGACAACTCCGAGAACAACTGGCTGTGGCGCAACCTCGCGGCCTGGGAATACGGCGAGAAGCCGCCGAAGGACCGTGACTTCTGGCTCCAGAGCAAGCTCTACGGCGAACTCAGCTTCTTCCTCGATGACCCCGAACGCTGGATCTACTACCTCGACGGCCGCGTCGGCCTATCGCTCTCCATCGCCGACAAGGTCCTCCTGACCCTGCCCCAGGGCATGGCAATCGCGCGCTATCAGTCCGACGACGATACCGGCCTTGGCACCTATACGATGCTCGGCCTCGGCGCGAACCTCCGCTTCCTGGAGCGGGAGAAGGCCCTGTACACCGAGCGCTGGTATCTCGATGCCTATGCACATTATGTCTGGGGCTGGTTCGACGAGGAGCCGCAAGACCTCGAGGACAACGCCTTTGAGGGCGTCATCTTCGGCGTCAATTTCGTGAAGTAGAGAGGGACTCATGCTGAACGCGCGACATCTTCTTCAAGCCGTCGTTGCCGCTGTCATCGCGACGCAGGCACTCGCCGACGACGCGCCGCCGCGCGTCGATGCGACGTTCATCCAGCTCCATCGCGGGGCCGCGGAGAAGTCGGTCGAGGACTGGTCTGCTGATATCGACCAGATGAAGGCCATCGGCATCCGCACCCTCATCGTCCAATGGACCGCCGAGCATCCCGTGTCGTTCTTCAAGACGGATGAGATTCCCTTCGAAGAGCAGTATGACGTGATCGAGCGACTCTTCGCGGCGGTCCGTGGCAAGGACGTGGATGTCGTGCTGGGACTGGAGCACTCCCCGATCTACTGGTCCCAGTTGGAAGCCCGCGACCGGGTGCTTCGCGACTACCTCTATGTCCGGGCGGCGCAGAACGAGCGTCTCCAGAAAGCGCTCCTGAAGGCCTTCAAGGATGTCAAGGAATGGACGGGCTACTACATCGTGGAAGAGATCGATGACAAGACGTGGCGCAATGCTGATCGCGCCCCGTTCATGAAGACGTACATCTCGCTCATGTGCGAGCGTATCCGGGCCAATGACAAGAAGCGCGATGTCATGGTCAGCACCTTCTTCCGCGGACGCACGGCTCCTGACATCTACGCGCGCACGCTTCACGCGCTGGTCGCGGAGTCGAAGCACAAGCCCGATGTGCTCATGCTGCAGGACGGCACGGGCGTGAACGATCCGCCCGAGGAATACGTCCCCCTCTTCTTCCGCGAAGTGCGGGACCTGTTCACGGAGAAGCAGCCTGCGCTCTGGTGTGTCGTGGAAACCTTCTCACAGCTGTCCAAGGCCGATGAGCCGTTCAAGGCCGCGCCTGCGGATGCCGACAGGGTAACGCGGCAAATTGAACGCGCCGCCCCCTTCTTTGACCGGCTGGCCCTGTTTACCTTCCTCGACTATTCAGACCCTGATCTGGGCGGCGATGCTGCCAAGCTCTATGAGCGGCTTGTTTCCGGGAAGGACGCACCGCCCCCGGCAGGCGATGTGCAGCAGTCACCGTGAAACGTTCCGGACCCGTTTGATGCGATAGCGCGTCGTAGGTAACGTGTTGGCCTTTCAGTGTAGAATCTATGGATGTCGCAACGCCAGAAGCGATCTTGTGGAATGTCCGCGTCCTCGTTCTCGACGACGAGGAGCCGATCCGCAGGGTCGCGAAGACGCTCCTGACGCACGCCGACTGCAGGGTCGAAACGGCCGAGGACGGGCGCGAAGGCCTGCAGATTCTGCTGCAGCGCGATTTTGATGTGGCCGTGGTGGACCTGCGGATGCGGGACGTCAGCGGCTCGGCCTTCCTTGAGGAAGCACGCAGCATCTGGCCCTGGATGGGCATCATCATTATCACCGGGCACGCGGACGATGAAGCCGTCGCCCATGCCCGACGCTTCGGCGTGACGCACATTCTCACGAAGCCCCTCGACCGGGAGAGTTTTGTCGCCGCCGTCATGGAAGAGGCCCTTTCGAAGCGCAAGCGCGTCGAAATGACCGCATCGCAGAGCCTCGACCGGATCCAGGACCGCCTCGCCCTGCTGCGTCGCTTCAGCGAAATCGCGATGGCTTCGGAATCACTGACCGAGGCGATGACCAACCTCTGCCTCGGCCTCGGCAATCTTCTCCCCTGCTCGCTCATCTCCATCCTGACCGTGGGCGACGAGCACGTGAACCTCTACGTCAGCCCCGTTCGCCCCATCAGCCCGGCCTTCGCCCAGTCCGCTGAACAGACGGTGATCAACCGGTATGTGCATCTGTCCGGAGGCGAGGTGAAGGGTGGGCATCATCTCATTCCGCTGGCCATGCCATCCACCGACCCCGAGGCGGCCTCCGTCGTACGGCACACGTATTCGGTACCGATCCTGGCGGAAGGTTCCCTGCAGGGCCTGCTGACGCTGGCCTTGTCCGATACCGACAACGCGTCAGAAATCGACGTGCCGTTCCTCTACCATGCAGGCCATCACCTATCGACCGTGCTCTCTGCGCTGCATCGCATGCGACAGCTCTCGGTCCATGACGTGATGACGGGCCTCTACAACCGGAGAGGGCTGGAAGAGGAGTACGAGCGCAACTGGCTCATGGCGCGCCGCTACAACTTCTCGATCGGCATCGCCGTGATCGATATCGACCACTTCAAGACGCTGAACGACACCTATGGCCATCCCGTTGGTGACGAGATCATCAAGGAGTTTGCCAAGCTCGTGCAGCGCGTCGCACGCGCAACCGACATCATCGGCCGCTACGGCGGCGATGAAATGGTCGTTGTGCTTACGCAGGCGGGCGACGCCGATGTGCTCGCCTTTGGCGAACGACTTGTGACGGCTGTCCGCAAGAACATCTTCCTTGAGAAAACCAAGGGGCTGAAGCTCTCGTGTTCCGTCGGCGTGGCGAGCACCGTGTCCGTGACCAACCCGCAAGCCACAAGCGCGGACCTGCTCTCGCTCGCGGACCAGGCCTTGTACCAGGCCAAGAAACGGGGTCGCGACCAGGTCTGCATACACCAGGTCGAAGAAGCCAAGCGCGCGATCGAGCCTGCGAAGGCCACGCAGCACGGGCAGCGAATCACCGATCCGGGCGGCAAGAAGGACTCGAGCCGGATCCGCGCCCGCGTCATGGTGGTGGACGATGAAGCTCCCGTCGCGCAGGTGATGGCCCGCATCCTGCAGATGCGCAATTTCGACGTCGCCATCGAGAATTCCGGCGCAGCGGCCATCGAGACCTTGAAGTCCAAGCCGGGACACTTTGACGTAATCCTGACCGACCTGAGCATGCCCGGCATCAGCGGTCTCGAGCTTCTCGACCAGCTTCGCCTGATCGATGACTCGATCCTCAAGGTGGTCGTGACCGGCCACGCGACGCTCGACAACGCGCTAACCAGCCTGCGCCGCGGCGCCTATGATTTTATTGAGAAGCCCGTCCAGGCCAACCAGCTCCTCGCTGTCCTCGATCGTGCGCTCGAGTATGCGCGCCTGAAGGCGGAGAACCGGAAGTACCAGCTTCACCTTGAGGACATGGTACGTGACAAGAGCGCGGCGCTTCGCACGGCTCTCGACGAAATCAAGCAGTCCTACGACTTCACGCTGGAAGCCCTCGTGGCGATGCTGGACGCGCGCGAGCGCAACACGGCGCAACACAGCATCCGCGTCCGCCGCCTCGCCAAGATCCTCGCGCGTGAGATGGGACTTTCCGAGACCGAGATCGACGAGATCTCGCACGGCGCCCTCTTGCACGACATCGGAAAGATCGCCATCCCCGATGCGATTCTCCTCAAGCCGGGGCCGCTGACACCCGAGGAACGCGCGGTCATCCAGACGCATCCGGAAGTCGGCTTCAAGGTCGTCAGTTCCAGCAAGTATCTCGAGAAGGCCGCAGAGATCGTCCTGCAGCACCAGGAATGCTTCGACGGCTCAGGCTATCCCCAGGGCCTGAAGGGCGACGCCATCTGCCTCGGCGCACGCATCTTTGCCGTGGTGGACACCTACGATGCCATGCGCTCCGACCGCCCCTACCGCAAAGCCCTTCCTGCCGGCATTGCCACGGCTGAAATCAAACGCCATCGCGGCACACAGTTCGATCCAGCCGTCGTGGAAGCCTTCGTCCGCTGCCAGCCCGAGTTCGAGGAAGTCGGTGGCTGGAGCCAGGACGCGTAGCCGAAGCTACGGCGTGAAGTTCTTCGTCGGGGGCGCGTACATGACGGGACCGTTGGTCCAGACGATCGTCGTGTTGTGGCGACGGACGAAGACGATGGCATCCTCCGGCTCGATGATGAGGCCCGACGCCACAGGCAGTCCGGGCAAAGTTGAGCGCCAAGTCTTGTCCGTAGTCCTCCAGAAGATGCGGTACTTGGGTGCTCTCAACGAACCGCTGCCAAAGCTCGCAGCATCCGGCTGATTGTTGAGGATGCGGACCTCGTCGGACTCGCCAATATTCGCACCACCGCGGAAGCCATTGTTCGTGGAGATGCCCAGGCTTGAGAACGGGATGCGCTCAGGCATGGCATGGCTGACAAGATGATAGGTCGCGTTGGTCGACGATGCGCCTTCGCCTGATATCACGTGGATAATGCTCTGCGTCGGCAACCGGCCCACGAAGACGAAGTTCGTCGGGTTGGCCGCGACGGGCAATTCGATCAGGAAGGCCTGGCCCAGCGGGACACGCTTGCTGTTCGCGTTGCCCGTGCCACCGGACAACCACTGCCAACCGGAATTGGCCAGCCACACGACAGCCGTCGGGCTGCTGCCGTACTTGTCGCCGCTCAGCGTTGATCCGAACCAGGAAATCTTCGTGCCAGAGAGGGATGAGCCGCCGCGCGGGAGGAGATTCGTTCCGAATACATAGGCCACGGTGGATTCCATCTCATTTTCGGTCGCGGGATCCGGGAATGCGGGCAGCGAATACCAGTTCTCACCGGGATACAGCGTCACGCCCTTGGCGACATACACCTCGACGCTTCCGACGCGCGGCGAATTGTTGGTCTTCCAGCGATCCTGCTTGGCCACCCGGTAGAAGCGGTACGTCGTATTGGTCAGGAAGGCCGGATTCGTTCGCCCTGCGGCACCTTCGTCCACGATGACCGGCCGGTTCGTGTAGGTCATGAACTGCCATTGATTGGTCATCGTCGTCCGGAAGCCCTGCGAGCTGTCCACGTAGAGCACGTCGTAGTCGCGGAACACGGCCTCGTTCGTGGGTCCCGTCCACCGCATACTGACGCCGTATCCGGCGCGGGCCAGACCCTGCGTGACGACGAACCGATCGGTGTTGCCGATGACGCTCGTGCTCAGCCCGATATTGCCCGCCGCGTCCTTGCCCTGGATCGTCACCTTGTAATACGAGTCGAAGTTCAGGTTCGAGAGCACCATGTTCGTGAACGTGTAGGTGTTCAGTATGTTGCTGTATGCCGCCACGGTGCGGTCCCAGACCGTCGTGATGGCATTCGGCGCCGCTACACCGTTCGTGTCGGTCACTTCAGAGAAGGTGACTACGTAGGTGTCCCATGGCGACAGCGCCACGCCGTCCTGATTGCGCCACCCCGCCGCTTCTGCTTCCGTGCCAAAGGCCGACCACTCCACCTTGATCTCAGAAGAGTCGTCGATCGCTGGATCAAACACATTGTCGTTCGCTGAATCCGTCGCGCGGAGCTGGTTCACCCGCGGAGGAGGATTCGTGTCGACCCGCGCGGTGACCTGGATGACATTGCCCATCAAGGCATCGTTCGCCCGGTCGTTGTCTGCGTCCACTGCGAAGACATAGCCGGTCAGGACGCCTTGCTGGCCAGCGATGCCAACCACCGTGCCCGTCACGCCGCCACTGACGCCGAGACCGTCGTTGGTAGTCGTCGGCATAACGGGCGACATGGCGGGTGCAACCACCCGGTAGGCGCCAATGCCCGTATCTGCGTCGCTCGCTGCCGCCCAATTCACGGTCAACTGGTTCGCGCTGATCCATGCGTCGCCAGCCGCTCCGGCCACCACGGCCGTGCTCATCGTCGGCGCCACCACGTCGTCGTCGGTCAAGCGGATGTAGCCGAACAGCGCATCGGAGAGATACGTTTGATCCTCCAGCCGGTCGCGATCGTTGTCCGGGATCGTGGCCCGCACGTCGAGGTCCTGCCCCTGAAGCGAAGATCCATCGCCGCCCCACAGCGAGGAAATCGTGACGGTATTGAACAGCGCGGAACTGAACTCCCAGACGTTCGACGCCGCAGCGTTCGTCGAGTTGGCCTCCGGCGTGCTTCGCGCGGCGCTGAAGTAGCTGATGTTGCTGGCCACCAGGCCGCTCACCGTGAGGTGCATGTTCGTCGCGACGTCGCCACTGGATGCGCGCTGCAACCCGCTGTAGGCGTCATAGGCGTTGAGGCTGACATCCATGCCGGAAGAAGCCAGACCGCCATCCGTGATG
Organism: uncultured Verrucomicrobiota bacterium; assembly: GCA_964503335.1. Lineage (GTDB taxonomy): Bacteria > Verrucomicrobiota > Kiritimatiellia > CAIVKH01 > CAIVKH01 > CAZCZZ01. Next base: position 22,356 of record CAZCZZ010000024.1, on the reverse strand, counting down.
AAGTAGCGCTTCCCGTCCGCCCCCGCTGACTGGAAGGACGCGACGCTGTTGTTGGTCATGACGACGAGACCTTCGCTTCCGGCAACCGGTTCGTTGGTATCATCGTCGTACACGTAGAAGCGCAGCGGCTCGTTGATGGTGATGGCGCGGGTGACCGGCACAGGGTCCCCGCCTGCAGGTGCGGTTACGGTGGATCCGCCGGGATGCGTTTCGGCGGAGACCGTGACGAAGTACTGCAGCTCAAAATCGATATTGGTGATGTTGAATGCCGATTTCTGGTAGGTGGTCACCACGCTGGAGCCGTTCACACCAAAGTAGTTCGTAAAGAACCGGTCGAGGCCGAATTCGTTGCTCGCCACGCCGACGGAGAGCGGATCCCAGTTGGGCGTGATGCGTCCGTCGGGCGAGCCGATATGGTTGGTACCCGAGTTGTTCACGTAGACGCCCGATGCGCTGTCCCAGCGAACAGCAAAGTCGATGAGGCTCGACGATTTCAGCTCCGCATCGCTCAGGTTGGTGACGGTCTGGTTGTAGACCGAGGAATTGTAGTTCGTGCCGATGTAGACCAGCGTCGGGGCCGGGCCGCTGTCCTCATGCCAGTTGTCAGGAAGGTTCCACATGACCTCTTCCCAGCTCGGCCCGATGCGGATGTGGTCGAAGTAGCAGTTGCCGAGACCGGACCCGATGAGCTCGATGCCGTCAATGCGCTCGATGTTCACGTTGTCCATTTCAACCAGCCAGGCGTCCTCGGATTCCGCGTCCGTATGCGCGAGCTGGTTGGTCACGTACGCGCGCGCCTTGAACTGGTTCGCGTCGAAGTCATACATCGCCACCAGCAGGTAGTCGTTCCCGATGCCCGTGCCGATCTGGTAGCCGGGATTCGTGCCATCGATCCGGTTGGTGCGGATCGAGCCGTTGTGAAGCAGGCTCAGCTTGTTGTCCGCCACCCCGTTGGCCTTGCCGAAGAATCCCGTGACGGAGTTGTCGCCCGCGCCGCCGCTGGCTGCGCCGTTGAGCAGGTTGACACCGAAGTAGGCGTTCTGGACGGACGACGCCACGTTGATCTTCACAGCAAAGTAGAGCTTGCCCGTGGTCCGTGGCGGGAAGTTTCTCGTGGCCGAGCGCTTGGTCGTAGAATTGAGATAGCCCTGCCGCGTGCCGGAGTCCGCGGGATACGCCCCGAAGGCGCCGAAGTTCCCGTCCACCACTTCCATCAAGCCGCTTAGCGTGTTCCAGCTGTTGGTCCATCCGGTTCCGCCATTGGCGCCGAAGATGTTGCCGGCGCTGTAGCTGAACTTGTCTTCCACGAGACCGAAGGACGCCGTGGCCGTGCTCCGCGGGTTGTTGTTTGTCGTCGTGGTGTTGTAGTCGATGCCGCTTCCCGATCCATTGTACTCGTAGATTCGGAAATGATAGGTCGATCCCGGGAAGAGACCCGTGACTTCCACCGACGATCCGGTGCTATTGTAGGCCACGAAGTTCCCGTTCCCGAGGTGTGAGCCGCTGCCAAACGTCGTGTTCGCCGTGTACGTCGTTCCGTCGACAGGATCCTGGTTCACGGCATTCGTGCCGCGGACAATGACCAACCGGGCCTGGCCGCTGCCCGGGGTCCAGGCCAGTTCGATGCGATTCGTGCCCACGAGCGTGAACAGGATGTCCTGCGCCTGCACATCGGGCGTCGTGCAAGTCGTCTCCGCGCTGGCCGACGAGGTGACATCCGTCTTGTAGTTGCGCGTCTCCGCTGCAGACCCGTTCCAGCGGAAGGAGAAGATCTTGAAGTGGTGGTTCGAGCAGGATGTGAGGCCGGTGTGCACATAGGTCTCCATCGTACCCGGCGTGACCACGGAAGCTACCGCCGCTCCGATGGACTGTCCGTTCGTATATCCCACGCCATCCACGGGCTCATTGGTCACCGCGGCATGGGATCGGAGGATGATGTAGCCGCTCGCCGCAGGCGAACCCGCTGCCTGGGTCCATGTGTTGCTGATGGAGGAGCTCGACATGGTGAAGGCGGCGAGTCCTGATGCGGCACCGGCAGGCTCCTCCGCGAGCGTCCAACGGTCGCCGGTAAGGAACCCGGCATTGGTGTAGTAGCTCGCGGACGCGCCGCCGCCATTGTACTCGAACACCGCATAGAAGTAACGCGTTGTCGCGTTCAGACCGGAGACCGGTACGCTGCTGCCAGAGGCGTTGTAGACGATCTTGTTGCCGTCACCCATGTCTGTGGCCACGGAGAACTCGCTGTTGGGCGTGTATGTGACCCCGTTCGTCGGGACAAAGGTAACCGCTGCCCCCTCGCGTGCCACGACGATGCGATTGAGACCGTTGCCGGGCGACCATCCCACCGTCATTCCGCTTGTTGAGACGTTGGCGAAGGCCATCGCTGTCGCGTGCAACGTCGGTGTCAGCGTGAATTGGTTGAGCAGCGCTTCCCACGACTGCGCCACGCGGACTTCATCGAAGTAGACCAGCCCCTCGTCCTTCCCGGCGAGGCGCACTCCGTCGATGCGCGCTATCGGCGTGGTGGGCTGCTTGCTACCGCCCCACGACGGCTCGACCAGCGGCAGGGTGTCGCCGCTGTTGTAGGCCTTCACGTAAAAGGTGTTGTCATCGAAATCGTACATGCCGATGAACATGTACACGCTGTTGCCGTTCGCGCCGAAGCCGCCGCTCACGGGTCCGCCGTTGCTGCCGAGGTCGAGGCCGAAGTTGCCGTTGTTGAAGAGCTTGCCGGCGAATGCGACTTCCGTGGAACCGTTCAGGAACGAGATGCCGAAGAAGCCGTCGGAGTTGCCATCCGACTTCTGTGCGGCAACCGCCATGAACACCTTGCCGTTCGTGAACGCCTGGAAGTTGCGGTATGCATTCAACTCGGTGCCGGCCGTGTTGCCGCTGATCTTCCTGCCTTGCGCTGCAGGGTAGTTGTTCGGCGTGGCAAGGTTGCTGTTGCTGAAGACAAAACCGCCGGACCCCGCCCATGCGTTGGTCCATCCGCTGCCCCCCGCTGCCCCGTTCACATTCCCCGCGGCATTCGTGAAGGGGTCCACGATCTCGCCCGCGTTGTAGCCGATGACCGTGAGGCGATTCGTCACGTAGCGCGCCCCGTTCGTCTGGTTGCCGTTGAATACAAGGACGGACTCGTAGTTTCCGGGATTCAGCGAGCTGATGTTGACGGCGCCCGTGTGGATCTGGCTGGCGCCGGCATTCACGGTCGCACCTGTTGGCATGGCCGAGAACCAGCCGAAACCGGAATTGTAGTTGATCTCCAGATTGTAAACGAGCGGGCTCGTGCCGATGTTCGTCACAGTGAAGTTCGGCCAGGGCGAGGTTCCCGCGACGACACCGTATGTCGAGGTGATGTTGACCAGCGAGGGCATGTTTCCGATGCCCGCGGTGCTGTCACCGAGGACCACCTCGAACGTGAATGTGTTCGTGGCGAACGTGCGGTCGCCCACGCGATCATTGTCCGCATCAGCCACTACCACGCGCGCCGTCCAGATGCCCAGGGGCGCGGCCGCCATGGTGTTGTTGTTTGTGCTTCCGATCGAGGTCAGTGACGCGCTGGCTTCGCCGTTTGTGAACGGGATCTGCAGGAATGCCTGGCGCAGGCGAAGCGTTCCTGACGCATCCCACAACTCGAAGTATGGGGAGCTGTTCGGCTGCGAGACGCTGCTCCCGTTCACGTTGATGCCGCTTCCCGCGTCCTGAACCAGGCCTGTGATCGCCCACCCGTTCCCGCTGACCAACTGCGGAACCGTCAGCGTTGCATTGCCGCTGCTGCCGAATATGTGGAAGTCCTGGAGAACCGGTGCGGTTGTGTCATCGTCAACCACCGTGAATGTGATGGCCATGTTGTTCGAGAGCACCGACACGTTCAAGGCCTGGAGTCCATTCGACGAAACGGCGCTCCATGCCGAAGTATAAACACCGAGCACAACATTCGTCTGCGCCGGGACCGTGTGCGTCGTATTCGACGCGATCAGGGTCCGTCCGCTGTCGAGATGCGACCGCACCGCAAAGGTCTGGTCGCTCACGATCAGGGCGCCCGACGGATTAAGGACATCGAAGTTCGGGAGGAAGTACGGCGGGGTCGTGCTCACGGACTCCACGCCATCCGCCGAGCGCAAGGCCATCATCACGGGGAAAGCTCCGGCCGCAACCTGCCCGTCAAACACGTGGTTCGTGGCATTTCCGATGACGTAGTTTGTCGCGTACACCGCGCCGAGTCCGAGCAGTTCAGGCCACGACGAGGCCACGCGTATTTCGTCGAACCAGATATTGCCGATGCTCTCGCCGGAGAATCCGCCGCCCGCGACACGCACGCCATCGATGCTGCTGATACCGCTGCCCGGAACTGTCGCTGTCGCCTCCCACGAACCCGGTTCCGCGCCGGGCAACGTCGCGTTCCAAAGGTACGCGTTCGCCTGGATCTGCTTCGTCGTGAACGAGTATTTGGCAATGATGAGGTACACATTGCCCGTGGCGGTGGCGGTCGCGCCGAGTGTCGTCGTGCCGTTCGATTTCGTGCCGCCATACGTGTCGATCGCAAGCAACGAGGCGCCGCCCGCCTTGCCGACAAACCCGGTCTCGACGGTCCCGTTCATGAAGCTCAGGCCCACGAACTTGTTGTTGCCGCCATTGCGATAGGCCACCAACCCGGCCATGTAGATCGTGCCTGAATTGACGGCGGTGAAGGTCTTGCGCGCGGTCGCGCTTTCGTTGTTTCCGAGACCGCCGACGGTGATGCGGTTGGCCGCCTGTACAGGATAGTTCACCGGACTGAGCAAGGAAGGCACGTCAGCCCCGCCACCGGCGGAGTAGTTCGTCTGCGCCACCCATGTGCCGCTTCCCGTGGTCACCCATCCCCCGCTCCAGCCATTTCCCGTGTTCAGCCCGGAGATGGCAACGCCGTTCGTGTAGGCACCGGGGTCGACAATCTCGCCGGTTCGGTAGCTCTCCATCGTGACGTTGGCCGATACCCCTGGCGAGAAGTGGTTGTTGTTCACGGAATAGAAGGCGTAGTTGTTCGCCGAACCCGCGGCCACAATATGCTCGAAGGAAGTTGTCGAGGTGTTGAAGGCAATGACCCGCGAGCCATCGGCAAAGGCATAGCCCACGGAATACACCGTGCCATTCGTCGGCGCTGCGGGTGTGCCCCCGCTCCGGTGGATGATCATCACGTTGTAAGACGCGTCCTTCGTCCACGCCAGCCGCACCATTTCCTTGCCGTCCGCCGTCGCGCTCTGGGCGGTCGGGTTCGGGATGGCGCCAATGGTCCACGACACGGCCACGGTCTTCGGACTGTTCGTCGTGAACCCGTCGGTGCCGGTTATGGTGATCGTCGCGTTCGACGTGCCGACGGCAATACCCGTGGAAAACGCCACATGGGCCGTATGCGCGTTACCCGCGCCCGCGGCGGCGCTGCCGGAAGTGTTGCTGACCGAAAGCCACGCGTAGTTGGTGTCGACGCTGTACGTCAGCGTACCCAAGCCAACATTGGATACGGTGAAGATCTGGGGCGAAGGCGATGAGCCGAGGACGGATGAGAAGTTGAGCGAGGTCGGGAGGTTCGAGATGCCGGTTCCGGCGCCTGTTCCCTGCACGCTGAAGTTGAACGGGTTCTCCGTCAATCCATCGGCATGGCTGTCGTCCGTCGTCGAGAAGCTCAGCGCGGCAGATCGCAGTCCGTTGGCCGAAGGATTGAACTGCACGGTGAACGTCGTCGTATTGCTCGGAGCAAGCGTGCCCGACGGCTGAGCGGTGACGATGAAATCCGCCGCATCCGTGCCGCTGGTGGTCACATTGCCGATCGTCATGGCCCTGTTGCCGGAATTCGTGATGGTGTACGTGATGTTGGAGAGTCCGCCAGCCGTGCCGACGACACCGAAGTCGGTTCCATCCGCCGTATCCGGCGTCCCATCTCCATCGGCGATGCTGGCGCCGCTCATGGTGACCGCCACTTCGACGTATGTTCCCGTTCCCTGGATGCGGAACGTGTACGGGTTTTTCGCGCCGGTAACGTTGTTCGTGAACTGGATGTCGGCAAAGCGAACGCCGGGCGCGGAGGGATCGAACTGAACCTGGAACGTCGTCGTGGCCCCTGCCGCCAGATTGAGGCTGCCGGGCTGCGATGTAACGATGAAGTCGCCCGGATTGCCGCCCGCATTTGTGACGACGTTTCCAATGTTGAGCGTCGCCGCGCCGCTGTTCGTGACCGTGAACGTTCGCGCGACCGATCCGCCGGCCGCAAGTGCGTCGCCGAAATCGGTGTGGTTGGCCGCGGAGGGTGACGTCGATCCATCGACGATCTCGGCTGTGTTGCCGAGGACAAGGACATCGGGCTCCGTGGAGACGACGATCAGGAAGAGCTCGCCTGAACTGATGCTGAGCGACGCGCTCGCGCCAGCGACCATCCCGTTGCCGGCCACGGTGACGGAACCCGGCGCGGTCCCGCCGACGGCGCTCGATGCGCCCTTGGAGATCAGTTTGTAGCTGCCGACGGTCAGTGCGCTACCCGTGTTCGTCACGATCACCGAGTTGCCCGCCGCGAGGGAGAGCGAACCGTTGCCCGAGATGGCCAGCGGCGCGCCGCCGCCGCTTGAGTAGGAACCGAAGATGATGGACCCGCTGGACGCCATCGTCAGCGTGCCCGTGGAGGACGCCGTCGCAATTGTCGCCGGCGATCCGGAAGAACTCGCGAGCACTACGATCGACTGTCCCGACGCCAGCGTCAGCGCCGAGGATCTTCCGGCAACTTCGAACGTGGCATTTGTTCCGATGAAGATCAGTGGCGACCCGGTGATGCTGCCCGAGCCCCAGAGGCCCAGCGTCGCAGAGTTGATGATCGTAGAGCCGCTGTAGCTGTTGTTGCCGAAAAGGCGCATCCGCGTGGTGCCGCTGCCCGACATGGTCAGGCCTCCTGCACCCGAGATCGTATTCATGAAGTGGTCGCCCTTGTTGGCGCCGGTGACGGTAACCGTGGCGCCAGAACCGATGGTCGCCGTACCCGAGTTCGACGATGCCTTCTCGCGCAGACTTCCGACCGATACGCTTACTTCCGTCGTCAACGTCGCGCTCGACGCAATATAGACATCGGAGCCGCTGCCGAGGTTTCCGCCCGATACCACGGTCACGTTTCCGGTGTCGATCGACGTGCTTCCCGTATAGCTGTTATTGCCCGCGAGGCGCAGCACGCCATCACCGTGCTTTGCCATTCCATTGCCGCCGTCGCCGGAAATCGCGCCGCTGATCGTCACCGTGGTGGCCAAAGGCACCGTAAGCGTGCGCTGGGCGCTGTTGAAATCGACGCCACCGCTGAATGTGAGCGATCCGCCGGCCGCATTGGAGAACATCACCGAGGCCTGAAGCATCATCGCGCCGGAGAACGTCGCTGCGCCCGCAGACAGGTTTCCGATCGTTTTGATGCCGGAGCTGCCCGAACGGACCGTGATGCGGTTTGAAACCGTAACGCCGGAGCTTCCGATGAAGAGGCGCGCTGCGGCGGATCCGCTTGTGGCGCCGACGTTGATCGTATTGGTGTGGCCCGCGCCGGTGGTGGCGCCATAGCGAAGAACGCCCGCGTTGATGGTCATCGTGCCGTTGTTCGTCGGCACGCCGGTGATCGAGACTGTCGTATTGGACTGGATCGTGATCGACCCGCTTCCGCGCACCTCACCGCGGATCGTGAGCGTATGTCCGCCGTCGCCGCTGACGTTGAGGTTGTGGCCTTGAAGGTCGAGGCGATCGATGGTGATGCCGTCGCCGTTGGCATTGATCTCGAAGTTGTTGTAGCCGGCACGGATCGGGAACGCGAGGGTCTTCACCCCGGTGTCGCTGTTCGCGATGCGAGGCACATTGCCGCCGAAATCGAAGAAGGTGTTCTCTGTCGAACCTGTGATCGTGCGCGCCGAGCTTGCCCCTGCGTTGAAGAGGATGCGGTATCGATTGGCGTTGCTCAGGTTGTTCGTCTGGATCGAGCCCGACTTGTGGTTGTTATCGATGATGATGTTTTCGCTGCCGGCGGGAGCCTGGACGAATCCGCGCCACCAGTTGTTGGCGGTATTCCAGTTGTAGCCGTCACCGGGGTCGGCGGAATCGCTACGCCAGAAATAGTCCACCTGCGCTTGCGTCACGGCAGGCGCCAGCAGGACGACCATCGAGAATATTCTGCACCAGAACTTTTGCATCGAATCCAACCCTCAACCAGAAATTACACGTTCCTTACAAACCGAAGCCGGTTCATCCCTGCTTAAATCGCTGCGGAGAATCGTTTCACACCCTGCCCGGCAGACCTTCCCGCCGCGGCCTACAACAGCCGCGACAACCTGCCCGAAGAATCCTATGGAGCCAGACGAACCCGGAAGTGGTTCGCATGCAACAAGGCACCGTTCGTAAAGGTCACGCTTGTCACAAGGCCAGTCGCCTGCACGGGATCGTAAAGATCAAGATAGTTTACCACAGCGGCCGCGAGGGAGTTTGTCGTGTATTCGACCTGGTAGGTCTTGCCCGAAACCGAGCTCCATGACACCAGGAGGTTCGCATCTGCCCCGCGCGCGAGATCAACCATCTGCAGGAAGCTCTCGTCGTCCAGCGGGTTCGTTCCGGCGAGGACTTCCATGTAGTCGGACACGCCGTCGTCGTCTGAATCGGAATCGCTGGATGAAGTGCCCAAGCTCTTCTCCATGGAGTTGGACAAGCCGTCGCTGTCGTCATCACCCGGGTCGAGTTCCGTGGACGTCTGGCTGGCGAAGATACGGAATTCACCGAATACGGTGGTCGAGCTGACGTAGATCTGGCTGTCCGTATAGAAGGACGACTCTGCCAGCGTGGGCCGATTGAAGATGCGGGCGAACAGCGTGTTCGCCACCGTGCGATCAATCGCGAACTCACCGGCAAACATACCCGTAGTGCCCGCCTCCGGATCAATCCCCTCACCCACCCTTGCATGATGCAAAACAGGGTTGTTCGTATTCGCACTGCCATCAACGGCTGGAGGGAAGATGCCCTGGTTCGCCCGCATAATCTGCACAAGGGCTCCCGTGGTTGTTGGTGTGCCCTGCAGCAGCACACCGAACTCATCGACGATCGGCTGATCCGAGCCGTAGTTCAGTTTGTTGAGGAGCTGGGCCGAGGCGGGTAGCACGCATAGCGTCATACAGAGCATGGCACCCAGGCATAGCGACGCGAAACGGGACGGGACTGCCCCCAAGCCCAAGCGAACCCCACCCCTTTGCCCCTGAAAATGCATAGCCCTTCAACCTAGATGTCGCACGCCTGTTACGTCAAGGCCAACTCCGTGCCTATCCGTTCGCCTGATGGCCGCTTCCTGCGGTATCCGGCGTGGTGTGAACAGGATACCCCGGATCAGCGACGAAGTCGCAATTCCGCATTAAATCGATAGTGCCGCATCGCCGGAGGGCTGACATTGGTATAGACGAGCGGGGAGCCGGTTGCCGGGATACCGATGAAGTTCGTGACGGCCGACCAGTCCGCCGGAGGCGCAAGGTTCGTCGACGTGTCCAGGGTGTAGAATCGACCGCTATAGATCTCGTAGGCCGCACCGGTGACGTTCAGCGATCCGAAGGAAACGCGCACACCGGCATTCGTCAGCGCGATGGAGAGTTGCGCGTGGGCTGGATCAGCCACCGATCCGTCGCTGCCGATGACGAACTCCGATGCGTTGTTCACGCCGTCGCCATCGAAATCGGCGCTTCCGACAACCTGGGTGATCGAGGTAAAGGCGCCGCCCGACGCGTTGATGATCAGTTGCTCGAAGTCATCACCCATGCCGTCCTGGTCCTTGTCCGCCGTGGCGCTGTTGCGATAGCCGGGGGTGCCCACGATCGTGCTCGAGCGCCAGTTCGTCGGCGTGTCGTTGTTGCCGCTGGGAACGATGAGCTCGATTGACGCCAGCGTGCTGGTCGGCCACGGCGCGGTGGTGCCATACGTCACGGAGTCGATCACGTTGCTCATGACATCCAGCAGGCGGATGACGGCGCCGGTGTTCGGGAGGGTCATGGCGTCCTCCTCCATCACACGCGTCGCGTACTCCGTCGCTGAGGTGAACACGATCGCCTGATCCCATAGATCGGACCCGCCGAACCGCCGGACCATCGCCGAGGCATCGCCGAGCTCGTTGTAGACATTGGTCAGCGAGGACTGGGTGTCGGCCACGACGAGATAGGACGTCGCATTGACCATCGTTCCGAAAGGCATACGGTACGACTCGCCCGCCACCTGCAGGAACCAGGCGCTCAGATCCACGGGGTGCGGCCCCGCGTTGTAGAGCTCGACGTATTCGCCGCCGCTCACCGGACTGACCATGACCTCGTTGATCACAATGTTCGTAGGTGCGTACGTGGCGGACCAGATATTTGTCATCTTGTCGGACCACGACGTGTTCATCAGGAAGTTGCGGCGCGACTGGATGAAGAGCTTTACGTCCCGCACCTTGTTCGTGAGGAGCGCCGCGTTGCCATTCAGGGCTATATAGGCGGGCTGAAGCATGGACTGCAGCGCATCGAGCCGCGCATTGAGCTCATTCGTCCGGAACCACGTGTGCGCGTAGCGCCAGAGCGTCGCTTGCTGGCGATACCGGTACGGCAGCGTTTCGCCGGAACCCGTGCCGGATTGCGGGTGGAAGAGTACGGAGCCCAGGGGATTCACCGTCGCACCGTCGAAGATGCTCGGGTAAAGCGTCGTTTGGTAATACGGGTGCAGGTTGGTGGTCTGCTGCACCACCCCGTCGACAAAGATGTCGAAACAGATGTCGAGATCCCAGGGGATCTGTTCCCAGCGGCCGTCGCTGGCGCGGCGGTGTTGGAACATGTTCCAGTCGAGATACTGGTCACCGTTGCCGATGGCGGACTCAAAGGCCACGACGTGTTGAACGGACTCGTAGAACAGATTCGTTTGCACGGCGAGGGTCTTTGCTGTGTTGGTCGCCGCCAGCAGTGTGGCTTTCATACTGTCGAAATTGTCGATCGATTCGTCGCCACCGATCGTGCGCCGACCTGTATAGCCCGAGCGCGACACATAGTCCGTCGTGTCGATGCCGTTCAGGTCGAGGAACGGCCCCTCGGGATCCTCCAGCTCCGTCGTGATCGTCGCCACGCCGTCGAACCAGACCGCCACATGGCGCACTTGCGGCGTGGCGAATCCGAATTGTCTCTGAATCTGGTAGCCGAGGAACTCGGATACGACGCGTGTGTACGCCACGTCATGGTCGTTCAGGCGTGCCCTGAAGTTCACGCCGCTCTGGTCCTCGCCGAACCACGAGGCCAGCGCGTGCCCGTCATGGAATCTCAAGGCGAGGCCGGTGCGAACCGCCGTGGAGGTGGAACCGCCAGGGCGGCCGCGATGACGGATGTCCACGTCGCAGAACACGCCGCCTTCTGGTGATACGGCGCACGCGCGGCTGCCGATGGGATAGAGCACGGGCTGGCCGTCCGTGAGCACATGCCACTCGGGCACGTTGGTCTGGACCACCGCGTTCTGGATCCAACAACCCAGATCGTTCTCGGGGTCGTCGAATGCAGGCCACCGGCTAGCAAGTCCGTTGGAATGCTGCGCCAGCACGTGATAACGGACGAGGCGCCACTGGGAAGTCTGGGCCGGCAGCGAACCGGCGTATTCCCCGTCGCCCGCCACCAGGTCCGGCGCGACGCCATTGTCCTGCATCAGGGAGGAGCTGTAGGTGCGATCCGTGAAGAAGTAGGAGTTCGTGGCCACGACGCGCGTGTAAAGGGTGACAGATGAAATGCCCGATGTGGTGGAAAGCGTCGCGCGGACGACGGCGCCCGTGCCTACCGGCATGACCGTGGCTTCGGGTGTGACGGCGACAATCTGGAACGGCGCATTGGTATTGGCCGATGCGTTCACCGCGCCCGGCGTTCCGTGGCTCAGCAGCGTGGCCGTGTTGGTGGCGGATCCGACGACACCCATAATGCGGCCCCCCAGCCCCTCACGCCGGGTCCACCACGAGAAGATGTAGCTGGCGCCATTGGTCGTGGGCAGCGTCGTGGAGCGCACGATGTTGGTCACGCCGTCGCCGTAGCGGAGTTCGACACCGTAAACAACATCCGGAACCACCAGCCGCCGCTCGTTGCTGAACAGGGCCAGGGCGGCGCTGCCGCTGCGACCCATGCCGCTGCGCACTTTCGAGCGGGCGTGGCTTCCGAGGAAGTTCCAGCCGTTCGTGCCCGATTCAAAGCCTCCGTTCGAGACGAGCTGCGCGTTGGTGTCGCTCGCCGGCGTGACCGACACGTCATCGATCCACGCCATGCCATCGAAATCGGCGAAGAGGATCGCGCCGTTGTTCGCAGCCGAGATCGTTCCCGTCCACGACGTCTTGAACCAGTTTGTTTCCGCGCGCGAGGTCGCCCAATTATAACTGTTCGTCGCGGACTGCGCCGCGTTGATGCGTTCGAGTGAAGGTCCTGCGCCATCGGCCACGACCGGCCAGGGCGGGTCATCAGCATACTCAAGCGCGTCGATCGTGCGCCCGAAGGAATCCACCAGCGCCAGCGGTTCCCCGTTGTTGCTGAGCGTGCCCGCGAGTCCTCCGCTCACATTGGTGATCCCATATTTCGCCGTGATCGCGGCCGGATCGCCGGCCGCCACGCGGTAGCCACCCGCTCCGATGACCGTCCCGGTTGGAAATGCGAAGGAGCCGAAGCCATCGAGCATCCACCCGGAGAGGTCGAAGGACGATGTGCCGGGATTGTAGATCTCGACATACTCGTACGCGGGTTCATTCGTCTCGGAAGGATGATACATGATCTCATTGATGACGGGCTCGGTCGGCGCCGCGCCCACCAGGAGGTGGAACCAGTTCGTTGCGATCCGGGCGGTCTGGCGTGCGCGGAAGGACAGGACGGCGGGAGTCCCGCTTACCATGACGGGCGAATAGAAGGCGCGCACGGAGCAAGAGAAACACCCGGACGTATTTCCCGCCCCACCCGCCTTCACCAGCATCACACCGTTTGTTGGATCATCCACGGGCTGCGTCCAAACGGTGTTGCTGTGGTTGCCGCCGCTGATGATCCAGCCGGAGAGTGACGTGGTCATGTTCGGATTGGTGAGGTGATTCGTACCGCCCGCATCGCGCACATAGATGTCGTCAACTGCGGCTTCACCGGCTGCGTTGAGGTAAAGATAGAAACAACTCGGGTCCGAGACGGTGCCTGTGGCGGAATAGGTCACCCATTGATCCGTCGGTTGCACCGTCGTGAACACGCCGTAGTTGCACATGCCGATGGAGAGTGTCGGGGACATCGCAAACGCAAGCCCCGTCGCAGGCAGCGCGAACGATCCGTTCGTCGATCCCGTGGCGAGGAAATTGTAGTTGAGCCATGTCCCGTCGGGCTGCCCCTCAATCGCCGCGGAATAGACCTGGTCTCCCGCGACGAGGTCCGATCCCGTGCCGTTGTCGACCATGATCCGGTTCGACGTGACGCCGGAAATCGAAGTCTGCAGCACGACCTGCGTAGGAAGCGACTGCGCCACAACCGAGACGGTGACCGTGAAGATCGTTCCTGCGGCGGGAGCTGCAGGTACCACCTGCGGATTCACAAAGCCACCCGACGGCGCTTCGCCGGGTGATCCGCCGGGGGCGCCCGCGATCCAGTTGCCCACGGTGTTGCCGTAAGAAAGGTCCGTCACCCGTTCGAGCGAGGGTCCGCCGCCATCAGCCGCTGTGGGCCACGGCGGGTCATCGGCGTAGTCAAGCCGGTCCACGAGGATGTACGGCACCGAAAGGTCAATCTCCGGCGTGTCAGGCTTGTAGAGCTGGATGCTCTCGCCCGCGTTGTTGAGCGAGCCCGTCCACGGTCCATACACAGGGATGTTGGTGGATAAGCCGTAGGTCGCGCGGAATGCCGTGAAGTTCGTGGTGCTGGTGATGAGGATGCGCTGGCCGGCCGTCAGCGTCACGCCTGTCGGGAACGTGTACTCCACCGCCGTCGTGAGCTTCCAGGTGTTGGAGGGATACGCGACGTGATAAAGCGGCACGGAACCCGTCGACGTATTCAAGAGCTCGATATACTCGTCCGCCGCGAGGTCACTGAACGGATGGTACATCACCTCGCTGATGATGATGGGACCGACCTTCGGCAGGCCGTTGTTCGTTCCAGAGCCCGAACGGAAGATGTGAATGTCGCCCGGCGGATTCGTCGCAGTCACGCTCGTGCCGAACGAAAGGGCGGCGAGCGTCACCACGTCGCCCGTTCCGTTCGGATAGCGACCAAAGGAAACACCATTCTCGGCGGCGCCGAACTCCACATAGTCTACGAAACGCGTCAGGTTGCTCGCCCCGTCCGCTGCCGTGAGGTACACGTCGTCGCCCTGAGCGGAGTTCAGCGCAAACGGGACATCGTTGGGATCCGGCGAGACGCCATTGAACTGGTATTCATAGAAGACCTTGTAGCTGTTCGCCGCGACCGTCGTGTTGGTGATGCGGTACTTCTTTCGCTGCTCGGCGACGTCGCTCAAGTACCAGCCCGTGATGTTCACGGCATTGGTCGTGAGATTGTGCAACTCGATCGCGTCCTCAAGCGGCGGATCGGCATGGGTCAGGACTTCGTTGATGACGATATCCGCCACGGCGCAGGTGCCGGTCGCGCCGGGCGTGCCGTTGTAGGTCGATTCGATGCACCAGTTCGCGTCCGAGTTGGCATCGCCATCCGGATCGATGAGGCGCAGCGCCGTTCCGCGTCCGTCCGGCGCCGTTGGCCACGGCGCAACGGTCAAGTAGGTTGCCGAGAAGATGATTACGCCACCCGAAGTCCGCAACGTAACAGCTTCGCCGGAGTTGGCCAGGCTGCCCGTGTAGAAGTTCGGTGCGATGTTGGTGATCGACGGGTAGCGGTTTGTGAACGCGGCGCGATTCTTCACGATGACGAGATACTGGCCCGCCGCCATCGTCGTACCCGTAGGAAACACATACGTGATGCCGGCGGTGAAATTCGCACCGGAGAGACTCTGCGTGGAGGCGCTGGCGTTGAAGAGTTCGACGTACTCGTATTCGTCGCCGGAGAGAATGCCCGACGTGGCGTCTACAGGATGGTACATCAGCTCGCTAAAGACGATCCCCGCCCCGTGCGCGGGCGTCGCGAGAAATGAGGAAGCTGATAGAAGCAGGACACCGAGAAGGCTCGATCCCCAGATCTTCGCTGGCCAATACGCTGATTTTTGTCTACAAGAGTCGTGCCATAAGGACATTATCTATGCTCCCAAAACATCAAGGTTACCCCACCCTGCTCGCTTTGTCATCCAAGCCCGCCATGCCGAAGTTTTTCGCGGCCATGGCTTTAGGCGTCGCCGCGGCCCTATGTACGCCCTCGGTCAACGCTGCACCTGCAACCAGTCTCTACGACGATCTTTCGCTCGAAAACCTTGCCCCCGCCGAGGCCGTGATTGAGGCGGCCATGGCGAATCTTCCCAAGTCGATCAAGGAGCAACAGGAGTGGCTGAAGCGCATGCGCCTCTCCGCCCTGGTACCCAGACTGGAGCTCTACTGGAGCACTTCTGAGGCCATCTATCGCAATTATAACGTGATCGATCGCAAAGAAACGACCCGGGGGTCCGAAAACTCCAGCGAATCGGGCTCCGAACGTTCCGTTGAATCCGGGATAGATAACGAGACCTCTTCCTCCCAGTCCTCGGAAAACCAGTCCGAAACAACACAGGAAACCATTTCCAATGTGTTTGGCCAGCCCTTCGAGTTCCGCGATTCGACCTCGGACAGCACCAGCACGGGAACTGAGTCCGGCTCTGCCCAGACCACGTCATCCAGCACCCGCCAGTCCTCATCTTCCAGCTCGCGTCGCACGAGCTTCCAGTCCACCACCGATCTCGGCCCGGACAGCTACGTCACGGGTGAGGATACAATGTGGGTCGATGAATACGGCGTATTCCTGACGTGGGATCTCGCCCAGCTCGTCTTCCATCCCGAAGAACCCACCGCCGCGCGGGCCGATGCCGATGTCGCGACGTTCAAGATGGAGCTCCGCACCCGCGTGGCCGAAGTTTATTTCGATCTCGTGGAAGCGTTGATGCTGCTCGAAAGCGACTCCTACAAGAATTCCGTTCCCACCAAGGTCCGCAAGATGCGCGGGGCCTTCCTCCTCGATCAGCTCACCGGCGGCTACATCACGGAGTATCTGAAGAGCGGGCTTGGGTCGGCGAAATAGTGATCAGTGATCAGCGGGAGGGACGGAATCCCGCAGGGTTCCGTCCAATCTCGCCCCTTGAGATGCGACTACTTGCGTGGTATTTAGTACGTATCGTGAAGCTGGAAATCGAAAGAGAAGATGACGGCCGTTGGCTGGCTGAAATCCCGGAATTGCCGGGGGTTATGGCCTATGGCAACACGCGTCAGGAAGCGGTAGATAAAGCGGAGACGTTGGCGCTACGGGTCCTCGCCGACCGTCTTGAACATGGGGAAAAAATTCCGCAGTTGCAGGCATTGTTTGCGATACCTGCATGAGTCAGTGGCCCGCTTCAAAATCCAAACGCTTACTGGCTGCGCTTTTTCGGATTGGCTGGACACTCAAACGGCAACTCGGGACATCCCACAAGGTTCTTCAGCGTCCCGGCTGGCCCGACTTCGTTTTTGCCTTCCATGATTCTGTCGAAATCGGTCCCAAGATGCTCGCTCGAATCGCCAGGAGCACCGGGCTAAGTCGAGAAGACCTTTAGCCCGCAATCAGCGGGAGGTATGGAATCCCGCAGGGTTCCGTCCGTATTCTGTCGTGATTATGTCCCGGACGGGACGCAGACGATCCCGTCCCTCCCCCGAGAAAGCGGGCACACGGCAGCGTACCCCTCCGAAAGATCACTGCGGATTTCTGCCTTTGAATATCTGACCGACCCTGGCTGCGATGTCGTACCAGTCCGGCGTGTCGCCGTAGATCAGCACGGTTTCGCCAGGAATGAGGTTCGATGCGTTTGCCAGCGTAATCGACAACTGGCGGCCACGGGCGAAGCGGGGTTGTGGGCGATTCGGATCGATCGGCAGTGGGAATCCGGATTGCGCAGCCGTGACTTCCATGGCGACGGTCACAATGTCGGGACTCATGGTTGCCACCACGCCTTTGACCATCACATCGCGCCGGGTCTCTCCGCGGCGGGTAACCAGCACTTCGGATCCGACCTGAATGTCACGCAGGAAACTCTCGGGCATCAGGGCCGTGACCGTGGGCGGGGAATCCAGAAGCACGCTGACCACGGGATCGCCCGATACCACGACGTCGCCCGGCCGGTGCATCACGCGGGAAACCACGCCATCCGTACCCGAACGCAGCGTGTTCATTTCGCGAAAGGCGGTGAGCAGGCTCTGTCTCGCGTCTTCAGCCTTGGGTGACGTGGTCGCACCATCGGGAAGCATGCCGCGAACCTGTTCGAGGCGCTGACGGGCCAATTCCACGTCCTGCTCGAACTCCTTGATGACGGAGGGATAGAGCTCGACGGTCTTTGCAAGCGCCGCCGCTTCTGCGCGGAAGTAGCCGAGGTTCGCCAGCTCACCCAAACCGGCATTGACAAGCTCTTCCATGCGGCCGACTTCGGCGCTGAAAACTTCGAGCCGCTTCTCGTCGCCCGCCTGCTGGAGACGCATCTCGCGGAGCTGAGCCTCGGCTTCAAAGATCGCGAGGCTGAATTGACGCTCGGCCTGGATCTGCTCCAGCGCCATCTCGGCATCGGTGATGAGCGAATCGAACCGGGCCAGCACCTGGCCCGCGACTACGCGATCGCCTGGCTTTACGAGGACTTCAATAAGTCGGGCGTTCTCCACCGGCGCCGCATGCTCACGCCGCGCCTCGACTTCGCCCTCGAAATACACCGTGTCCGTGCTCTCGACATAAAGGAAGATCGCCGCACCGGCGGCGAATAACCAGACCACAAAAGGCCAGCGGACCTTCAAACGGCTCCACCACACGCGAGGGTGTCGTGGGATGCTTCGATTGGAGAGATCGCCGGTCATCGTTAGATCTCCACCGTCGAACGCTGCATCAGCAAGCTGACTTCGCTCATGTCCTCGATGCCGTGCAGGGCATCAAGCAGGTCAGCCTGATACGACGGGTCGTTGAGGCGAACCTGATAGGAATACTCGATCGCATTGCCCTGGATCGCCTCGCGCATCGCAACCAGGACTGTCGATTGACAATACCTGCCAAAGACATCGTGAATCTCACGGTCGTGGGCGGATCCGACCGGCAGCACAAAACGCAGCAAGCCTTCATACTCGCGGCGCGACGCAAAGGGCGACCAGTGGAGGTACAAGGCCACGAAGCAGAACATCAGGGTTCCCGTGATCGCCACGGCGAACACACCGGCGCCGGACGCAATGCCCATCGCCAGCGCGGCGAAAAGGAAAATAATGTCGCGCGGGTCGCGGATCGGCGTGCGGAATCGGATGATCGCCAGTGTGCCGAGAATGCCCAGACCGCGGGCGAGGTTGTTGCCGATGGCCTCGATCATCATGCAGGCGACGATGGAGCCGAGGACCTGGGTGTGCACGAACGAGCGGGAGTACGAGAGGCCCTGGTAGGTCCAGCGGTACACCGTCGCAATGGCCAGGGCGAGGACGAAGCTGAGCAGGAGACCCACCATCATTTGACCGACGCCCATCATGCGGGCCGGTCCCATCATTTCAAAAAATGTATCCATGCTGCTGTTGGCCTGCTGCCCTTCTTCAGTAGGTGCAATTCTCCGAGGCGTCGGAGAAGGTATCCCCCGTGAACACCTTCTCCATGCGCATCGCGGTAAAGTATTTGCAGAAGCCGACTCTGACCAGATCAAATCGCTCCGTGAGGTCCACCATCCAGAGCGGCGCATCGCTGAACGTCTTGAGTTCCAGGATGACGCCGCTGAACGGACGATTGTGCGCCGTCGCGGAGTCCATCGACCACCAGTGTCCGTTCTTCGGCAGAAGCTCCCAGTCGCGCGCCGGCCTGTAGCAGAGGGACCGGTCGAACGTGAGGCGCGAGTACTGGTCGTACTTGCCGAGATACGATTCACGAATGTAGCGAACGAGCACAACGGGCTTCGCGCCGAGTTCCTTTACCAGCCGCACAAAATTGAGGTAGTTGTACTCTTCCTTGAGCGACCGGAATTTCAGGGTCTGGGGTGGATTGAAGATGATGTCCGGGCCCCACATCGAGGAGGGTACTGTCGCACGGGTCTTCACGATCACGCCCTTGATCTTCCGCTTCACCTCGAGGAACACGGGGCATGCGCCGTCAAAGCCATACGTGCGAACGCGGATCTTGAAGCGGTTTATCGATTCCTGTTCCTTCGCATAGTAGAGAGACAGCGAAGGTGAATCGAGTTGCAGCGTCGTCACGGTGTATTCCGGCAAGCCGCCTTCGGCGTTGTCGTCCGCCACACAGAATGGTCGGATAAAGTCGCGAATTTGAGGTACCAGCGCCGGATGAATGAGGTATTTGGCCTCATGCCGCTCCAACTCCAATGCTGTTTTTTGAACGGTACCTGTTCCCATGTTTCCTGCCCGGTTCTTGTCCAGCAGCAGCCATGCCACGGACACACCAACTTCGCAACATACGTTAAATATGGAGTTTAGGCAATTCCTGCTGCAGCAGGCACCCGACGCGTTTCCAGGCTCCGCACAAAGTTGCACCGGGAGGCCGGCGTCAGCGTCCGGACACATACCCCATGCGACGGTTGACGGCGGAAGGTCCGTTTGGCCCGCAAGTTGCTAAACAGCATTGCATGGCGAAAATCTTGATCATCGAGGATGAAGCTGCCATCAGCACGCTGCTTCGCCGGATCATCGGTCATATGGGTCACGAAGTGGCGACTGCGGCAGACGGCAGCCAGGCCCAGAAGCTGGCCCTCAGCGAAACCTTCGATCTCGTCCTGTCCGATCTTCACATCCCGGGCACGCCGAGCGGAATTACCCTGCTTCGGGAAATCCGCGAAAAGAAGCCCGCCCTCCCCATCGTCGTCGTCTCCGGCTACAGCACCGGTGACCTGATCGACCAATGCGCCGAAGCCGGCATCAAGGACTTCCTCGCCAAGCCCTTCGAGATGATGTCCGTCCGGTCCCTCGTGGACGACATCCTCAAGCGCGCGCAGGCCACCGCTTGAAGGGGGAATAGTCCAGAGCTGGGACAAAGAGGCGCTCGCAGAGCGCTGCTACAGCGGAATCCGGAAGAAGTTCCATTCCTTGGAAGTTCCAGTGGCGCGGACTTCCAAGGATTGGAACTTTTGGCCATGCTCGCGGCACGTGTGACCACTCCCATCGCAGTCCTTGGTGCGGGCCTTCAAGGCGCCAGCGTGGCGTTTGCGCTGGCCGCTCGCGGGCGACAAGTCCGCCTGCTTGAACGCCGCGCGGCCCCCCTTCTCGCGGCGAGCCGCGGGAATGAGGGGAAGATTCACCTTGGGTTTGTCTATGCGATCGACCGCTCCGGCGCGACCGGGCGACGGATGCTCGAAGGCGCGCTCAGCTTTGCTCCGCTCCTTGAACGCTGGTGCGGGCCGCTGCCGTGGGAGACGTGGCGGTCGGAGGGATTCGTCTATGCCGTCATGCCGGACAGCATTGAAAACGCGGACGGTCTCGAAGAAGCGTACGCGCGGCTCAAGGATGCGTTTCCTGACATCGCCAGGTCGTTCCGCTTTGCTCCGCATTATATCGGTCGCCCGCTCGACTGGTTCTTCCGGCGTGGCCACGGGCCGCGCGGACGTCCCGCAGTGAACGGCATCCCCGTGACGAACGTGTTCGATACCGAGGAAGTGTCGGTGGACACCCGCGAGCTCGGCGACGCGCTCACGCACCGCTTGATCCATCACCCGTTGATCGATCTACGCTGCAACGTTCACGTTCGATCCGCCGAACGACGCGGCGGCGGATTCCGCCTGCATCTGGAAACCCCGGAGGGTGCTTCGACGCTGGACGCTGACGAAGTCGTCAACTGCACGTGGGAGGATCGTGATCGCATCGACCAGACCGTGGGCGTCCCGCACGACAGCTCGCTCTGCTACCGGGTCAAGCATCGGGCTTACGTGAAGTTGCGCGCAGGCATGGGGAATCTGGCCCCGGTCACGATGGTGCAAGGCCCCTACGGCGACGTCGTGCCGTTCCGCGATGGGCTTGTGTACATCAGCTGGTATCCGGAGTGCCGGACCTATTTCGACGCCGTGCCTCCCGTGCAGGATCTCCACGATGAGCGCGAGGCCTTCGCCGTGGCGCATCGCTCGCTCGATGTGCTTTCAGAAATGTTCCCGGCATTGCGCGGGGCAGAAGTCGTGACCTCGTCGGCCTGTCCGATTGTCGCGCGCGGCTCCACCGACGTGGAAGATCCCGCCAGCGGGCTGCATGAGCGAAATCGATTCGGACCGCGCGAATACGATGGCTGGTGGACGGTCGACACAGGGAAGCTCACGACTGCGCCGCTGAATGGCGAGACCGTTGCGGCGAGGATCACGCGGGAGACGAATTGTGTGGTGGTTTAGTTCAAGGCCCAGCGCGCGCCTGACCGTCCTTATTCCCCTGCATCGCGCACTGCCGTGGCTCGACAACATCTCGGCCAATATCGAATGGATCCCGTCCGATGCGCGCATCGTCATCAGCGACGAAACCGCCGAAGACAACGCGCTGGATGGGCTCAAGCGCAGGCATCGTCGCGATTTGCGTATCACCTTTCGCAAGAAGATCATCCCGTCTGGCTGGCGGCTGCATGCGAACCGGCTTCTTGCGTCCGCACGGACGGAGTTCGTAGCGATTCTCGCGCAGGATGATCGGATCACGCCGGGCTTCTACGAAAAGCTGGTCGCCGCGCTGGATGCTACGCCGTCGGCCGGCGTGGCGTTTGGACCCGTCGAAGCCGAGGGCCTCGAGGGACAGCCCTCGACGCGTTTCCCGGGTCCGCCCTTCCCCACTGCCACGCGCCCCCCGTGGCGGGAGGCCATCGAACTCGACCGGCGCTGGAATCTCGGCATCCCGTACCGCGGCGTTGTGCGACGCGACGTTGTCCAACCGATTCCGTCCACGCCAGGCGATCGCTTCGCCGACCAGATCTGGGTCTTCGGTCTCGCCCTGACAGCCCACCTGATCGAAGTTCCCGACGCCGTCTACATCAAGCGCTACCACGCCGACAACACCCACAGCGACTGGACACAACTCACGCCCGAAGAGCGGCGCACGGCCTTGGAGGATCAAGTCCGCCAACGTTTCGAAAATGACCTCGTCACGAAGAACGCGGCACTCGAAGTGTTGGCAACGTAACGCCGGGATCGGACCTTTCTGATGGAGCACCGAGATACCGCGAGGTGGATCGGCAACATTTGAGAGACGGAAGGATATACGCCGACCGCGAATTTGCGCCAATTGACGCGAAT
>CAZCZZ010000023.1:56607-57846 GCA_964503335.1 uncultured Verrucomicrobiota bacterium | reverse complement strand
CTGAAACAGAGCGGCGGGAAAATATTTGGCCCCGATGGCGCCGCAGAGTTGCTCAACATGAAGCCCACCACACTCGCCTCGCGCATCAAAGCCCTGCGGCTTGACCGCAAGACTGCGACCTGACTCGATTGACAGGGAATCGCTTTTCGGGCGGTGAGGTCGGGCAGGGCTTTGTCCTTTGTCACTCGTCATTAGTCATCGGCTTACGAAAGGTGTAGCACCGGCGTTTAACCGCTGAGGGCGCGGAGATTTACAGCAACCTTGGAGTCGGCTTTACGTAGTTTCAGAAAGTCCCGCTCATGCCGAACAATTCGCATTATCAACCACGGATGGACACGGATACATAGGCTGTTCCCCTCACCCGCGGGAACAGTCTGCAAGTCGTCCACGCTGGTCCCAGGACCACGGGGAACGGTCGGCGGAGCTTCTGTGCGGTTCCGCGGACTAACGATTCTGATCTTTAACCACGAATGCCTGTCGTGACCTCAGGCGTCCGCCCCATTCGTGTCTATTCGTGTCTATTCGTGGTTCAACAATCCGCTCGGCGTCTTCCCCCGATAGCTCTTTGTTCCGCATCTTGCGGGTGATAAAGTGGTTGTACGGAAACTTTGGTTACATGAACGGATGGACACGACTCGCATGCGGCGCGGCGCTGGTACTCGGGTTGCTGCCGGGCTGCGACGGGAAGCCGGAAGCCAAGGGCCCGGAACTGGGACCGCGACCGCTATCGGCCAGCGCACCGGTCTACGCACTGGCGGTCCACCCGTTGCACAATCCGGGCAAGCTCTCAAAATCTTACGATCCGCTGATCGCCTACCTCAACGAGCGCTTGAAAGGCGCGCGGCTTTCACTGGAGGCGTCGCGGGATTACGCCAACTTCGAGGAGAAGTACCGGGCGCAGAAGACGGCTTTCATTCTTCCCAATCCGTGGCAGACGCTCCAGGCGATGACGTTCGGCTACCGCGTCATCGCCACGGCGGGTGATGCGGAGGACTTCAAGGGGATCTTCATCGTGCGCAAGGACAGCGGCCTTGCGAATCCAGCCGACCTCAAAGGCAAGGCGGTGAGCTATCCCTCCCACACCGCGCTGGCGGCTTGCATCATGCCGCAGTACTTCCTCCATCATCACGGGGTTAATGTGAACACCGACATCGAGAACCGCTTCGTCGGATCGCAGGAGTCGTCGATCATGAACGCGTACCTCGGACTGACCGCCGCGGGCGCCACGTGGCCGCCGCC
>CAZCZZ010000023.1:0-56507 GCA_964503335.1 uncultured Verrucomicrobiota bacterium | reverse complement strand
GTCGACCTCACGGTGCGCCAGCGCGAGATGCTGCTGCAACGGCAGACCGAACAAGCCATCGCGCTTTCGCAAGCCCTCGCCACGACCGCTGCGGAATGGATTGCAGCGGACGATATTTCGGGACTGCAGGAACTGGTCGAAGCGCAGCGTCCCTACCCCGAGATCCTCTTCGTGATGCTCGCGGACCACGAAGGTCGCGTGATGGCGGACCTCGACAAGACGCGGCGCGGACAGTTCCTGCTCGACCTGCCCGCCAAGGCGGCGCGGGTGGTGATCTCCGAGAAGCCGTCGCTTGTGGACGTCGCCACGCCCGCGATGATGGCGGGACGCCACGTCGGCTGGGTGCGCGTGGGCATCGGCCAGGCCGAAGCCAAGGACAAGCTTGGGACCATCATCCGCGACGGCATCATCTACGCGCTGGCGGCGATCCTCATCGGGTCCCTCATCGCCTGGTTCATGGGCCTCGCGATCACGCGTCGGCTTTACGCCATCCAGTCCACGATCGACGCCGTACGTACCGGCAGCAGCCAGTCGCGATCACCCCTGGAAGGCGAAGACGAGGCCGCCGCGATGTCGCGCGAGTTCAACTCCATGCTCGATGCGCTTGCGAAGCGCGACGAGGACCTGCAGGCCAGCGAGGAGCGATACCGCTCGCTTATCATGAAAGTCCAGACCGCCATCGTGCTTCACGACAGGGACGGCAAGGTCCTGAAATGCAATCCCCTCGCGGCGCAGATGCTTGGATTCACCGAAGACGAGCTGACGGGCAAGGTCCTGACCGATTCCAGCTTCCGCTTCCTCCGCGAAGACGGGTCCGTGATGTCCGTGGCCGATTACCCGGTCAGCCAGGTACTCGCCACGCAACAGCCCGTGCGCGGACTCGTGGCGGGAATCCAGCGCGAGAGCGTCGCGGAGCCTTCGTGGATCCTGGTCAACGCCGAGCCGGAGTTCGACGCCGCGTGGAAGATCCAGCAGGTCATCGTCTCCTTCGTGGATATCACCGAACGGAAGAAGACCGAACTCGAACAGGAACGCCTCGTCACGGTCATCGAACAGTCCCGCGAGACGGTGGTCATCACCGACCTCAGCGGGAACATCATCTACGTCAACCCGGCTTTCGAGACGTCAAGCGGCTACACGCGCCAGGAGGTGCTGGGCCAGAATCCGCGCATGCTCCGCAGCGGCAAGCACGATGCCGCCTTCTACCAGCAGCTATGGACCACGATCCTGCGCGGAGACGTCTGGCGTGGTCATCTCATCAACTTGCGCAAGGATGGGACGCTGTACGAGGAAGACACGATCATCTCGCCCATCCGGGATGCGAATGGACGCGTCATCAACTTCGCCGCGGTGAAGCGCGACGTGACCCGCGAAATGCAGCTGGAGCAGCAGGTTCGTCAGGGGCAGAAGATGGAAGCCGTGGGCCGGCTGGCCGGCGGCGTGGCGCATGACTTCAACAACATCCTGCAAGCGATCCTGGGCTACTGCGAGATCCTCATCGCGGGCACGCAGGAAGAGGACAAGCGCAAGCAGGACCTGCTGGAGATCCGCAAGTCCGCCCAGCGCGCCAGCAACCTGACGCGCCAGCTGCTGACCTTCGGACGCCGACAGGTGATCTCGCCCACCGTGCTCGACCTGAACGCGCTCATCACCAACGCGGACAAGATGCTCAGCCGGTTGATTGGCGAGGACATCCAATTCGTGCGACATCTGTCGGCGGACCTCAAGCGGGTCCAAGCCGACGCCGGCCAGCTTGAGCAGGTCGTCGTGAACCTCGCCGTCAACGCGCGCGATGCGATGCCGATGGGCGGACTCCTTACGATCAGCACGTACAACGTTACATTTTCGAAGAAGGATCTCCCCGCAGTTCACGACGCGCAGCCCGGCGATTTTGTGGCCCTCGCCGTCAGCGACACGGGTGCCGGTATGTCGGCGGACGTCCAGGCCCATATCTTCGAGCCCTTCTTCAGCACGAAGGGTCCGGGTAAGGGGACCGGGCTAGGCCTTGCCGTCATTTACGGCATCGTGAAGCAGCACAGTGGCTGGATCCACGTGGAAAGCCAGCTGGGGAAAGGTTCGACGTTCACCGTGTACCTGCCTGCATGTGCGGAGACTGGACCGGTTGTACCCCTTGCGGCGGAGTCGGCGTCTACACCACCGCGGGGTCGTGGCGAAAAGATCCTTCTGACCGAGGACGATGCCATGGTGCGCAACCTCGCCATCCGCGTGCTCAAGGACGCCGGTTACAAC
This sequence comes from uncultured Verrucomicrobiota bacterium, assembly GCA_964503335.1. GTDB lineage: Bacteria > Verrucomicrobiota > Kiritimatiellia > CAIVKH01 > CAIVKH01 > CAZCZZ01. The sequence goes on along the minus strand of CAZCZZ010000023.1, from coordinate 54,257 downwards.
GTGACCGCCACGGAAAACGCGGAGGATGCGGAGAAGGTATTCAGCGCGGACCCGGATCATTTCGACATGGTCTTCAGCGACGTGGTCCTGCCCGGTCAAAGCGGAGTCGACCTCGCAAAGAAGATCCGCAAGGTGAAGCCGGGCATGGCCCTCCTGCTCACCAGCGGCTACACCGACGACCGCGCCCGCTGGGGAACCATCCAAGAACAGGGCTTCGACTTCCTCCAGAAGCCCTACTCCTCCGGAGCCCTCCTCCGCACCATCCGCGAAATCCTCGACGCACGTCGTGGTTAGTTCGGAATCGCCCGGAGAGGTTCGCTCCAAACGATGTTGGATCTGCCCATCTGCGTGTATTCGATGCCGAAGCGATAGGTCTCGGTGCGGTGCAGTCTTGGCGGAGGAACCATGAAGGTCGCGAATTCCCGTCGGCCAAAAGCAATCGTTCCCACGCCCACGCCGCAAGGGACAGCGATTCTCCCGGCATTCGTCCAGCCCTTCTCTCCCATGATCTCGTAGACGCCGAAGGGAACCTTCCGCTCCAGCGAACCCTCCGTCCTGACCGTCCACAGGTGCGGATTCGAGAAGCACAGGACGGGCACTTCGGCGGCATAGGTCGTGTTGGTGATGCCCACCTTTCGGAAACGGGGCGGATCGGGTCGGAACGACGGGGTGAACAGGACGATGGACACGACCACGGCGATGGACAGCATCACGCACATCGTTCGCTCTCTCAGCGTATCCACGAGACGCAAGGTTCTCATCTCGCAGGCGATCGCGCCACTGCAAAGAGCCCTTAAGGAATCTTCATGCGGGATTCCTCGATCCCGTTCCTCCGCGGCCTAGCCTGTAGATGAGATCCATCGGGTTCAGGGTACAACACATGAAAACTCATTTTCGCTACGCGCTGCTAATGATCGCCCTTGTGGCCGCAGCATTCGCTACAACCGCCACCGCGCAAGTCACGCTGGCCAATCCTCACTGGAACATCTGGCTCACGGATTCCGGCTATTCGGACTTCATGCTCGATAACACGCCGGGATTTGAAGGGCGCGAGTATCTCTCCGGTGAATGGGGCGGCGCGGTCGCCTATGTCGCGAATGGCGCGCCCGTGCAGCCGCAGTGGTTCGAGCCGCGGTTCCTGTTTCCCGATTGGAACACGGGCACCTCGTTCACGACGAAGACCGCGATCGCGCAGGTCGGGATCAACGTGGACGGACTCCCCATCGTTGAGTCGGTCCTCGCAAACAACGATCTCGAGGTGACGCTGCGCTTTGAGATGATCGATACCGTCGTCGGCACCCCCATGGGCGCTGCAGCAGACTCGGATGGTGGCGCCGGGAACCATGTGACCAGCAGCCGCTACGTCCTGCAACAGACCTACACCTTGAAGAACATCTCCGGCTCCACGCTCTCCGACGTCCAACTCTTCCAGTTCCTGCACGGGCTGCAGTCGGAACGGGGCGTGTATGACGGACGCCTTTACGCCGGCACCCTTGGACATTTCCGCCACGACACAACGCTCGCCGGCGTCGATGCGTATGCCGTAAGTGCCGGCAGCTCCAGCGCAGGCCTGGAGGACTTCATCAGCTTCCACGCGACGACCGCGCCGGATGCCCACGAGATCGGCTACTACGGCATCGAAGGCAACGGACTGGATGACCACTCGATCGGGAAGCCTTCGGACGGCGTGCACCTCTCGGTCGAGAACAACTGGACGTCCACCCCGTACAGCACGCGGTTGGGAACCGACTCCTTTGCGCCGTCGCACCGCTGGATCGCCGGGGCGCAGCGCTGGACGCTGGGGAGCCTTGCCCCCGGGCAATCCACCAGCTTCGACGTGCTCCTCTCCATCCTGACCGGCACGAAGGTGACTTCCGGCACAGGCAGCACAGGCGGCTGCAACGGCGGCTCCAGTGTGCCGGGCGGCGTGGACTATGAATTCGAGGATGTTTCGAGCGAGGGATCCTGCTTCGGTGAATTCTCCAAGGCCGACGACGACGAGATCGCGATTCGTGTTGCGGCCGGCGAGATCGATCCCATTTCGTTCATGACGCCCGGCGGCCCGGTCCAGTTCTGGAAGCTGGAATTCAGCGGGAGCTACTCCGGCAACATCCACCTCACGTTCGCGTACGATCCGTCAGCGCTTCCGCCGGGCTTCGATGAGTCGACGCTCTGCCTTTACGAATACAACGGGGCCTGGCAGCAGCTCGCGTGCATCGTCGACACCACGCTCAACACGATCACGGTCACGACCCCCACCCTCTCCACCTTCGCCCTCGGCACGGAGGGCGGTGTCACATTCAACATCTCCGCCTCGGCCTCGCCGGCCGGCAGCGGAACGGTCGCAGGAGAAGGCACGTTCGCCAGTGGATCCCTTGTGACCCTCGAAGCGGTCGCGGCACCGGGGTACGTCTTCTCGTCGTGGACGGAGAACGGCACGCCCGTGAGCACGTCGCCGGGCTACGCGTTTAATGCGTCGGACGATCGCACGCTGGTCGCGCAATTCACCGCCGCGGGAACCGGCGTGGTCGTCGCGACCACCAGCAAGCCCCTGAACGGCGGCACGACGACGGGCGACGGCGAGTATGCGCCGGGGTCCATCGCCACGGTCGAGGCGACAGCGGCCCCGGGCTACAAGTTCTCGAAGTGGCTGCTCAACGGCGTCAATGTCAGTTCCGCGCGCATCTACAACTTCACCGCCACGTCGAACGTATCGCTGGCTGCGAAATTCAAGCCCGTCTATACAATCATCACCAGCGCGGACCCCGAAGTCGGCGGCGAGATCAGCGCCGATACGCTCTTCGAGCCCGGTGAAGTTGCGGTGCTGAAGGCCAAGCCGAACGACGGATACTCCTTCGTGAACTGGACGCAGAATGGCGTGGAGGTGAGCGACGCGACGAACTTCACGTTCACCGTGACCGGAAACCGGACGCTGGTTGCTCACTTCGCCCTTGGTCACAGGATCGATGTCACAGCCCTGCCGGCGAATGCGGGCACGGTGTCGGGTGGCGGCGTGTACCCCGACGGTTCCATCGCCGCCGTCGAGGCCATCGCGCATCCCGGGTACGTCTTTGTGAATTGGACCGAGGGAGAAACGCCCATCGGAATCGATCCCGCGCTAGACGTGGTTTCGGATGGTCCGCACACAGTCGTCGCGAACTTCATCGCCCAGCCCGGTGTCCACGACATTGGCACCGCGGACAACTCCTTGTCGCTGGCCTGGCCGGCAGCAAGCGGGTGGATCCTGCAGCACTGCGCAGATCTCGGTTCACCCAACTGGGTGACGGTCACGAACGATGTGACCACATTGAACAACGAGAACTCGACGCAGATTCCAAACGGCGCCGGAGCAGGATTCTTCCGCCTGGTTCATCCGTGACCTGCGAGGATGGCGCTACGTGGTGGCGCGCGGAAAAGCATCTTTGCCGGATTCGAGTTCGAAGACGTGGCCGGTCGGCGCGGACGCAAGGTCCTCGGCGACGAGCGACATGATGGTTTCGATGGTCCGGCGCGCCTGAAACTTCACGAGTCCGGCGGTGGTCGACTTATCGAAGAAGACGAGCAACAACGTCTCGCCGTCGATGCTGTGGATAAAGAAGCCCTGGTTCTGGCCAAGCTGCGACAGCGTATCGAAGGCCTCCTCGCCGATCATCTTCGCGATCTGATGCGTGGCAAGAAAAGCGCCCGCGCAGAGGGCCGCGAGATTGTCTTCCAGCGGCACGTTTTCCGCCGCGTGCCGTGCAATGATGTACCCGCCGCGGTCACAGACGTACGCAGACCCCGCGCCGGTCTGTCGCACGAATGCTTCCAGAATTCGCTCAATGTGTTGGAGTCGATCGAGGCCGTCATGTGTTTGCAGCATACGGTTACAAGCAGCAACTTTTCTGCCAACCCCTTGATCGGAGGCTACTTTCGAGACATTGAATCGGTTTAACGGGGTCCCGCGTCGCTGAGCGTGTCGTCTTTCGTGTTCAAGCATGGCACGCCTACTGCTGATAGGGAGCTGTATGATTGCATCGCCAGCAACGTTGTCCTCTGTTTCCACGCGCCCGGATTCCGTACATCTCACGGTCCAGGAGATTGCCGACCTGTGTGCCGGCTGTATCCGCATCGATGTGATTCATCCCGATGACCTCGCCGTACGCCTTGTGATTTCGCTGTCGGCCGCATCGCCCGGACGAAGCGCCGGCTCGTGGTCCCTCCCTATTTCCCAACTCGTTCGCGATTTGCCGGCGGAGTGCCTGACCGAAGCTTGCGCGGGTCGTCTCTCCGACCTCGTTGAAGTCGTGGCGCCCGCTTCGTCGCGTCCCGCCGTCCTCCTCGCCGGGGCCGATCTCAATGCGGCAACCGCGGAAGAGCTCGTCCATCATCTCGATGGCGTGGGCCAGCGCCTTGCGGAACGGATTGTCGAGTACCGCCAGGCTGCGGGTCCCTTCACGTCGCCCGCCGACCTTGCGCGGGTGCCGGGTGTCGGACCGCGGCTCTTCGAGAAGATCACGGGGCTTTCTTCAGGCAAGCGTCATCGTCCGACGACCCGCGAAAAGGCGTTGCGGGTCGTGGGCCAGAATCGCGAGGGCGTGCTCGACCTGCGGGAAGTGGCGACACGTTTCCGCGAACTGGATGGCTTCGACGGGTGCCTCCTCGTGGATCACGACGGCGATATCGTTGCGAGCTCGTGGGCCGAGACGCCGCATGAAGCGATCGGCGTCTTCGCACCGCAACTGATTCGCAAGCTGGACCCCTACTTAAAATCGATCGATGGCGGACAGGTCGACATGGTTTCGATCTTTGTATCGGGCCGGCCGTTCACGCTGATCCCCTTCGGCACACTCATCCTCATCGCAGTGCACGAAAACGATCGCTTCAGCCGCGCGCAGCTCGACCTCGCCAAGCAGGTCGCAACGACCCTCTCGCGAGAGCTTTTCGCCTCACGGTAAGGCGGCGTGCGCAACGAAGACGCCGGTCTTCCAGATCCAATACATGCTCGCGATCGTGACGACATTCCACGCGATCAGCACGGCACGCAGTTGCACATCGGAGACCTGACGCGCACCGCGCACGACGGCATCCAGCAGGAAGACCAAGCCCGCCAGCGCGAGGAAGGCGTCGAGCACGGGACTCTCAAAATACGTCCAGCACAGCCACGCCTCGACCAGCAACAGCGCGGCGAGCAGGAGCTTCGACTTCACGACACCGATGACGACCGCCGTCGTCCGGCGACCCGCCGCCGCGTCGGGCACGACATCGGAGATCTGTCCGAGCAGATGCGAATGCATGGCGAACAGGGCGCCGAATACAAACGCCGGCCAGGGAAGTTGCGGGACGCCATTCACCCAGCTGCTGAGCACGAAGACGAGCAGGTAGCCGGTCTGGTTGAGCAGGTCGAGAAAGGGGTGCGCCTTGAAGCCGAAACGCGGCCAGTTGTAGCTCGCGTTCACGAGCAGCGTGGCCGCGATCCAGAGCAGGAACTTCGGACCCAGCACGAGCGTGAAAACGATCCAGAACGGGACGTGCACGAGGGCGATGCGGAGCGGCAGCTTGTGCAGCTCGTCTTCCGGAAGCTTCGCGCCGAAGAGGAGGTTGCCTTTGCGCGGATTCAGCCGGTCGGTCTGAAAGTCCGCCATGTCATTCCAACCGTAGAGCAGGAAGCCGAGCGGGAACATGACGTAGAACGCGCCCAGCCAGAACGTCCATGCATCGAGCAGCCGATAGGTGCCGAGCGGCAGGAGATAGAACCAGAGGTGCGTCGACCAGAAGCCCGGACGCGACACCTGCAGGATCGATTGTGCCGTCTTGAGCACGTTCATCCGGCGATGGTGGCATAGTCTCATTTCTTTGGGTAGGGCCCGGACTCCGCTCCGGGCCGAAGATCGGACGCGAGCGGAGTCGCGTCCCTACCTGAAGACGGTGGACGCACTCGACGCAGCGAGCTCCTGTTGATAGGCTCTCGCGTCATGCGTCAGGCATTGCTCAGGCTGTCGCTCGTTCTTGTCTTTGTCGCACAGGGGGCTGAGGCGGCGAAGGCGTGGCGGACGAAGGAAGACTGCACGCTCATCGAGAATGAAGCGAACGACGGGGACAGTTTCCATGTCCGCGTGAACAAGCGGCATTACATCTTCCGCCTGCTCTTCGTGGACACGCCGGAGAGCGACGACGGGCTTCCCGAACGCGTCAAGGAACAGGCGGCCTATTTCGGGATCAGCCCGGAGGATGCCGTGAAGGTCGGCAAGGAAGCCGTCAAGTTCTCGCGCGAGTTCCTCTCGAAGCCGTTCACTGTCTACACGCAGTTCGACGATGCGATGGGACGCAGCGCGAAGGATCGCGATTACGCGATCATCACGGGCGCGGACGGACGCGATCTCGGCGTGGCGCTCGTTGAGGCCGGGCTGGCCCGCATACACGGACTTCAGGAGACGCCGGAAGACGAGGTCAGCGTCTCGAAGATGAACATGCGGTTGAAGACCGCGGAGAACCAGGCCAAGAATGCCAAGCGCGGCGCGTGGGCTTACGCGGCGGGGGGCGGCATCGGGTCGCGTTTCGAGCAGCTGAATCCCACGCTGCCCATCACGGAGCGAACCATGACGACGTCGCGCAGCACCCCGGTCTATGACATCAAGGATGCCTCTCGCATCCTGGGCCACCTCACGCCCGGCAAGGAAATCAAGGTCCTGCGGGCGGAGTCGCCCGTGATGGTCCGCGTCACCTTCGTCACATCGTCCGGCCAGACCTATGAAGGCCTGTGCCGCCGTACGGACCTTGGCCTGTAGACGCTTCACAGCACGGGCTGGCGTTGCTATGGTTCCCAGCTTACTCACAACCGGGGAAACATCGTGAAAACAATGATCGCAGCTCTTGGTGTCTTCGCAGCAGCCAGCGTGCTGCAGGCGGCCGCACAGCAATCGTTCGACATGGGTGCGGCGACTGAAGTCGTGCGCGGCGTGCTCTCGGAGGATACGGAAGCCGAAATCAGGTCGAGCACCAATCTCATGGCCGCCTATCGGAACCAGGTGCTTGCGCAAGAGCTCACGCAGGAGGCGGCCCGCAGGGGTCTCACGGAACGAATCGATGTCCTGCGGACCCTCGAGGAGTCGCGGCGCAGCACGCTCATCACGGCGTTGCGCAACGATGTAACGAAGGACGTGCCGTCGCCCACGGATGACCAGATCAAGGCGGCTTACCAGAAGCAGACTAACCGGTTCACGGGACTCCCCGCATTCAAGCTGGATGTGGTTCGCATCCCTGCCGGCGACACGGTCGGCGTGTCGGCTGCCAAGGCGCTCGCCACGGGTAACGCGATCACCGTCGATCAAATAGCCACCCTGAAGGGCACCCGTCTTGCTTCGCAAACGAACGCGAACTGGCTGACATCGGGTCAGGTTTCACCGGAGATCTGGAAAGGCCTGCTTGAGATGAAGCAGGACGAGGTCCGCACCTTTGCGGACGGAACCAATGTGCTGGCTGTGCGGCGCGGCGCATACCGCGCGCCGAAGCTTCTCGAACTCGATGTGGTCCGGGGCGTGATCGCAAAGGAACTGAGGCAGGAAAAGCAGCGGGTCGCGTGGGATGAGTACGTGGCAAAGAAGCGGAAAGAGATTGAAGCGCCCTGACGGCGATTCGCTACATTATGAAAGCATCCGACTTACGTGGCATATTGGGCTATATCGCCCGGTTCCGGGACAAGGTGTTTGTCCTGAACGTGGACAGCGCGGTGCTGGCCCATGAGAACTTCCACAACCTCCTGCTCGACATTTCCGTCCTCCGCAGCCTGAACATCAAGATCGTGCTCGTGCACGGCGCAAGCGTGCACATCCAGCAGCTATCGAAGGAGATGAACGTCCCCGCGTCAGACCTCGATGGCATGGGCATCACGGACAAGGCCACGCTGCAGCTCGCGATCCTGGCATCCAACCGCCTCACGCACGAGATCCTCGAAGGCCTCAACGAAATGGACCAGCGCGCGGTGGTTTCGAATGCCATCATCGCCCACCCCGCCGGCATCCTGAACGGCAAGGACCACCAGTGCACGGGCAAGGTCGAGAAGGTGGATGTCGAATTCCTGGAGAGCTTGCTGGAGGACGACATCATTCCCGTGATCCCTCCCCTCGGTTTCGACGGCAACGGCCAGACGTACCGCGTCAACTCCGACCAGGTCGCGCTCGAAGTGGCGGAAGAGCTCGGCGCGAACAAGCTCATGTTTGTCACGACCAGCAATGGCATCGATGGCGGGGGCCGGCTCAGCAGCCAGTTCTCCGTCCTCGAAGCCGAGGAGTATCTCCGGAAGAACCGGAACACGATCTCCCCCGCAATGGCGTCAAAGCTGCAGCACGGCGTCCGCGCCTGCCGCAACGGCGTACAACGGGTCCACATCATTGACGGGTGCCAGAACGAGGCGGTGCTCGGCGAGACGTTCTCCAACGAAGGCGTCGGCACCATGATCTATGCCAACGAGTACGAGGCGATCCGCAAGGCGAAGAAGAAGGACGTCAGCGCGGTCTTGAGCCTGATCCGCCAGTCCATCACCGCGCAGGAGCTTGTGCCGCGGACACGTCAGGACATCGCATCGCGGGTGGGCGACTTCTTCCTGTTCGAGATCGACCGCAACATCGTTGGCTGCGTCGGCCTGAAATTCTACGAGGGCCAGAAGCCGAAGGTGGCGGAACTGGAATGCCTCTACGTCTCCGAAGCCCACGAGAACCAGGGTATCGGTGGCAAGCTGATGCTGTTCGCGGAAGAGCAGGCGCGGGATGGCGGGGCGGAAACACTGATTGCCTTGTCCACGCAGGCGTTCAACTACTTCCAGCAGAAAGGCGGATACAAGGAAGGATCGATCGACCAGCTTCCTCCCGAACGCCGCCAGCGGTACGAGCAGAGCGGGCGCAATTCGAAGATTCTCGTGAAGAATCTGGGTTGATCGCGCGGCACGGTCCGGCGTATTCCTCAGTCGACCCATGCGCATCATCGTCATTGCCGACATTCACTCCAACCTCGCAGCCCTTCGGGCTGTCGAGCATTACATCCTCGCGGAGAAGCCGGATGTCGTGGTGGTTGCGGGCGACACGATCAACCGCGGTCCCCGCCCGCGCGAATGCCTTGAGCGTGTCCTGGAACACGTTGCGACATCAGGCTGGAAGATCATCCGGGGCAACCACGAAGACTACGTGATCGGCGAGGCCAATGCGGACGCCGGTCGCCCCGCCTGGCTCCAGAAAGTCTGCCGCCATTCATCGTGGACTTATGGCCGCGTCGCGGACCTGCTGCCGGCCGTGGCCTTGTGGCCCGAGGAGACCCATGTCACAGGTCCAGACGGGAAACCAGTCCGCATCTTCCACGCATCCACGCAAGGCAACCGGGTCGGCATGTATCCGCAGATGAGCGACGCCGAAATGCGTCCTCTCGTTCGCGACGATGCATCCGTCTTCTGCGTCGGCCACACCCACGTCCCCTTCGTCCGTCACCTGGGTGAACAGCTCGTCGTCAACGCCGGCGCCGTCGGCATGCCCTTTGACCGCGATATCCGCGCGTCCCTTGCGCTCCTCGAGTGGCAGGGCGGGACGTGGCACGCGAAGAACGTCCGCATCGAGTATGAGCGGGAAAGGACCGAACGCGACTTCGAGGAAACCGGCTATCTCGCCGAAGGTGGCCCGATGGTGCCCCTTATCCTCGACGAGTTCCGCAACGCCCGCCCGCGCCTCGGCGAGTGGCACCGCACCTTCGAACGCCTCGTCGCCGCCGACCACGTCACCCTCGAGAAATCGATCGAAGACATCCTGGCGTCACCGTGATGGAGGAGAGACTGCAGGATGAGGAGGCTGTAGGCAGTAGGTAGAACGGAATCTGAATCGGACCTACAACCTACAGCCTGTGCGTCCTACAGCCTGCCCTAAGGCCGGGCAAAGGCGGCTACGTTTTGGGGGAGCCAGTCGGCGTAGGCGAAGTAGGCGCTGGGGAGTTCGTACGTTGAGGTTTCCCGCAGGTCCGTGCGGCGGGAGCTTTCGCCATCCGGGATGACCCAGGCGTCGCGGATCACGAGGAAAGGCGGCTGCGCGCGATCCTTCGGGTACGCGACCTCGAATTCGAGCGTACGCTCGGCATTTCCGAAATAGTGATACTGCTTCTCCAAGTCCTTTCCGCCCACGTCCACGAGGCGATCGAAGCGCTGCGCGCCGATGGTCGCCTCGACGGCGCCGTAGAGATCCTCCTTCAGCATCGTGCCCTGTTCGGGGTATGGCGGGATATTGAAGCGAACATGGTCGGGACTGGCCTGCGTCACGGTCATGATGCTCGATTCGATATTCATCATCGTCGTCGCCGTCGCGACCAGGGCGTCATCGACCATGACCTTTTCCTCGCCGGTCACTTCGAGGAAGTCCATCAGGTCGCCGTGCAGGCTGAAGTCCTCGTTCACGGACGCGAGGAGCAGGTTCGGGACGAAGCGTTCCTTGAGCGGAATCTTTCCGCGAAAAGTCTGGATCATCCAGTTGGCCAAACCCTCGAATTGGGCACGGAACTGCGATGTCTCGGCGGCGAGCTGGCTGTTCCGGGCACGCAGGATCTCCACCTCATCAATCAGCGCACCCGTGGGAACCTGCGTCTCTTCGCGCGGCACGTCACCTCCCGTGGTGCTTTCAAGAGGTCGAGGAGCTGCAGCGGTCGCAACCTCCTGCACAACCGGTTCGGCCGATACGTTCCTTGAGTCGGGCGTGGCTACAAGCAGCATGGCGCCGGCCGAGGCGAGCGCGAGAAATGTGGCGAGATGGAACGGGAACTCCTTGCGGCGCGGCTCCCAGATGTGGGACTGCGGCATGCTGTGCGTCTTCACGCCGATCGACGGTACACGGACGCGAGCGGCGCAGGCGGGACAGCGGGTCGAGGCGCCCGCGGCGAGTCCCGTCGCTGGAACCACCGCCTTGCAGGCCGGACATTTGAACGTGCTAAGCGTCATTTTTCCACCGGCAACACATGCGTCCTGATCACAAATTCCTCTACCGGCTTTCCACCCATGAGGTGCTCCCGGATGATTCGCTCCAGCACCGCCGGCGAGCAACCCCGATACCACACGCCATCAGGATAGACCACCGCAATCGGCCCTTGTTCACAAATGCGGAAACAATTCGCCTTGGTCCTGTAGATCCCTCCCGCGCCGGTCAGCTTGAGTTCCTCAAGCCGCTGCTTGAGGAAGTTCCAGGATTCAAGCCCCGCCTCCTTTTCGCAGCACTTCGGCTTGGACTGGTCGCAGCAGAGGAAAATGTGGCGACGGATCAGCGGGACGCCGAGGTCTTCCGTTAGCTTCTTGAGGTCTGATTCCACACCGGGAAGGTAGCCCAAACCGGGCGCTTTGAGAAGGCCCGGCCTAGCAGCCTGTGGTGAAAGTGGGAGGGATCGCGTTGGAAGCAGAATGTGACAGATGCAAGGCGGAGCGATCCGCCTCCGCCAACAGGCTACGGCGGGACAAGCGAGGCATAGCAACCCTGCTATGTCGAGGAGCGACAACGCCGCAGATGGCACATTCTACTTCCAACCCTTCGGGCGCGAACGATTTGCGGCGTAGAACGTCGTTGCGCCTCCTCGACGATGCGCTTTGGGAATCGCCTTCTTCGGCACGCCTCGTTCTACTTGCAACTCGCTCGCGCGCGACCCTCCGACTTTCACCACAGGCTGCTAGAACGGGGGTATGGCGGCCTTCCGGACGACTGCCAGAATCTTCAGGTCCGCTTTGGGCAGGGGATAGTCGCTGATCTGCTCTCTCGTAACCCACCGCGCCGCAGCGCAATGAACCGGCTTCGGGCGGCCCTTCTCAATGCGCACCCAATGCGCGTGAAGGTCCATCGTGAAGTGGCTGAAGGCATGGCGCACGGTCACGATATGGGGTCCGACGCGCACGTCGATTCCAAGCTCTTCCTTCAACTCGCGAACAATGCAGGCGGGAATTGTTTCGCCGGGCTCCTGCTTGCCACCGGGGAATTCCCACAGTCCGCCCAGCATCGATGACTCCTGCCGCTGCGCGAGCAGGACGCGCCCGCGCGCGTCAACGATGACACCGGCCCCGACGTGTTTATGCGGAACCGGGGCGCGCTTGCGCTTGACGGGGTATGCCGTCGGGGTGCCTTCCTTCTTTGCCGCGCAGACACGTTGAAGCGGACAGACCGGGCAGGAAGGCGACTTCGGCGTGCACACCGTCGCGCCGAGTTCCATCACCGCCTCATTGTAATCCCCGGCGCGGCCCTTCGGCAGGTAATGATCCGCCCACGCCTGGACCTGCTGCTTCCCCTTCGCGGATCCGACGTCCTCCTTGTACGCATGGACCCTGGCCAGTACGCGCGCAACGTTTCCATCCACCACTGCGGCGTCGAGGCCGAACGCGAGGCTGCCGACCGCAGCTGCGGTATAGGCCCCCACCCCCGGGAGCGCGCGCAGGCCTTCGATAGTCCGCGGGAATTCGCCGCCATGCCGGGTCACGATGGTCTTTGCCGCCTCGTGGGCCCGAACAGCGCGCGAGTAATAGCCGAGGCCTTCCCAGAGCTTGAGGACATCCTGTCGCGGCGCCGCAGCGAGTTCTTCCAGGGAGCTGAAACGACGAATGAATCGGTCGAAGTATCCGATGACCTGGTCCACCCGCGTCTGCTGCAGCATCAGCTCGGAAACCCAGATCCGGTACGGCGTGCGCCTTTCGCGCCAAGGGAGTTTGCGGCGGGACGATTCGAACCAGGTCAGCAGCCCGACACGGAATGCCCGCACACGCGCGGCATCACTCAAGACTGAGCTCCGCTTCGCGCAGCTTCTTCTTCAGCTTCATCGCAGGATCAGGCACAAGGTGCTTTGCCGCCAGTTCGGCCGGCATGATTTCCTTTGGCAGGCTTACGACACGCAGATCGAAGTCGACATTCCAGTAGAATCCCCGCTTGGACATGGCGCTGTTCGCGTCCATCACGGTAAAACTATAGCGCACCTCGTACTTGCTGGAACCGCGGCGCAGCACTTCCCATTTCGGGAACATGATCTGGTCGCGAAAGGCTGCCGTCTTCCGGTCAACCCAAGCCTCCATCGTTCCCGCCCCCTCCGGTGCAAGGGCCTCACGTACCATCTGCAGAACATCTTCATCCTTCGCCCCCTCCACGAGGGCTGTGCGCAAGGCTTCGCGTTGCTCGCGCTCGGTCTTGCGGCGCTCCAGGTACTGTCGCTCGCCCTCCGTAACGGGTGAGCAACCGGCAAGAACCAGCATCAAGGGAAGGCATAGAAGGCACGTGGCGAGGCGATGGTTCATGAATGGATGGTAGTGTAAGCTTCCGGGCGCTATTTTCCAGCCGTTTGATGGACCGTGCAATTCGCATCTTTCGCGACGAGTGTATTCATGGCATGGTTGTGGCGCGTATGAATCCCGAAACATGGGTCGATGAACATGGTGACTACCTTTACCGGTATGCCTACTCGCGCCTGCGGGACAAGAGCATGACCGAGGACATGGTGCAGGAAACCTTCCTCGCGGCGATGGGCGCCAAGGAGCGCTTCGACGGTCGCCGCTCCGAGCGCGCGTGGCTGATGGGCATCCTCAAGCACAAGATCATCGACCACATCCGCAAGGCCGTCCGCGAGATCCCCGTCGAGAACACCGAGTTCTACGACATCGAGAACAGCCCCGTCTTCAAGGCCTTCGGCATCGCCACCACGAATCCGCCAAAGTGGCACTTCCAGCCCCGCAAAGTGCTTGAGCAGAAGGAATTCTGGGATGTCTTCACGAGTTGCCTCACCAAGCTGGACGGTCGGATGCACACCGCGTTCGTCCTGCGCGAACTCGAGGGCTGGACCACCGAGGACATCTGTAAGGAATTGGACGTCACTGCGAATCATCTATGGGTGCTGCTTCACCGGGCACGGGCCGGCCTCAAGGGCTGCCTCGAAACGAACTGGATGAAGCTGCACAACGACTCATGAAAATGTGGACATGCAAACAGGTTTCCAATGCCCTGGCTCGGAAACATTTTGACGAGATGACGAAGGCGGAACGCGTCGGCCTTCGCATGCATATCTTCCTCTGCTTCGTCTGTGGCAAGTTCAACAGGCAGGTCCTGGAGATGCAGGAAATGGCGCGCCGTTTTCGCGAGCACGAGATGGCGGACGAACCGACCCCGGCGTTGCGGATGGACGAGACCGCGAAGCGACGCCTCCGCGCCGCTCTACGCAACCGCGGCCCTTCCTGAACTCGCCTGTGTTCCGCCATCTTCCAGCCCTCCTGCTCTCTGGATTCCTGCTCATCGGCCAAGTCCATGCGCATCAAGTACCCGTGGCCCGCGCGTCGGGCACTTGGTCGGACGGCAAACTTCACATCCAGCTTGAGATGGATTTCCACGCATTTCTCATTGGCACCGAACCCGGGGAACTGCAGAAACACGAGTACGAGCAGATCGCCAATTCATCCGACATCGCGCTCAACGACCGCATACAAGTCATTGCACGGCGTCTGATATCCGAAACAGTCATCCTCACGCCTGAAGGCAGCGTCACGCCGGTCCCCGAAAACCTTCCCGACGCGAAGTCCCTCCGCGCGGCGCTCGGCACCGAGGAATTCGCAAACGACATAGGTCCCGTCACATCGATCCGCCTGATCGCAGACATTCCCCGGAAGCCCGACTCGCTCCGCCTCCAATTCCCACGCCAGCTGGGTCCGGTCGGCCTGACCTGGCGCGGCTCCACGGAGCCGTATCGCGAGCTCCTCGCCGCCGGACAAACCTCGGTAAACCTCATGTTTTCAGACTCCTCATCGACGGACCGCAGCCCATCTTTCTGGACGACCGCATGGCGCTACCTTTTGCTCGGCTACGAACACATCCTGCCCAAAGGCCTCGATCACATCCTCTTCGTGCTGGGGCTATTCCTGCTCAGCCCGCGCGCCGGCCCCATCCTGTGGCAGGTCACCGCGTTCACCCTGGCGCACTCGATCACACTCGCGCTATCGATTTACGGCGTCCTTGCGCTGTCGCCCGCCATCGTGGAGCCGCTCATCGCGCTGTCGATCGCCGCCGTCGCCCTGGAGAATATGCTGACCTCCGAATTGAAACCGTGGCGACCTTTTGTCGTGTTCGCATTCGGACTCCTTCACGGACTCGGCTTCGCCGGTGTGCTCCAGGACCTCGGCCTCCCCGCCGGGCAATACGTCACGGCCCTCGTGACGTTTAACGCGGGCGTGGAACTCGGACAGCTTTCAGTCATCGGCCTCGCCGCGCTGGTTCTCGGACTGCACCGCAACCGATTGTGGTACCGCGGCCGCATTGTAGTACCCGCCTCGGCGTGCATCGGACTGGTCGGCGTGTATTGGACCATCGAGCGCGTATTTTCCTGAACACGCGTTAGTAAGTTCTCTCTTCCTCCTGCGATGTCCACACGGCGGCACGATCGTGTGCCCGCGAAACCAAGGAGTACTGAGAATGAACTGCAAGCTCGTGAGGAATCTTTTCGTGGCGGCCGCGGCCGGCATCGCCACGCTCGCTGTGAATCCCATCGCCGCACAGGCGGCAAGCCATAGCGACGCCCCGCTGATTAAACAGGATCCGCAGGCCAACATCACGGACGTCTATTCGTTCATCGGCCTCAACCAGGCCAACGAAAAGGTCCTCAATGTGATCGTCCACGTGCGTCCCTTCTCGGAACCTGGCGACGGCGTGATGTACGATCGCTTCGCGGACGATGCGCAATACAGCATCCACATCGCCGACGCGACGAGCGGCATCACCGCGCTCCGCTATGACTTCCGCTTCTCGCCGGTCACAGGTCCGCTCAAGAATCCCAACACGATTCTTTCGTACGGACTCGGCACGGCCGCAGGCCCGATCGGCGTGATCGGCGACGCGCAGCAGAACTTCGTGCAGATCTACTCGGTGAGCCGCGTGGCCGGCAACTCGTCCACGGCGCTGAACAACGGCCCGCTCTATGTCGGACTTCCCAATGTCGGAAAGAACGTGACGCCCGCGTACAACGACGCGAACGGCAAGGCTGTCTCCGGCGCGGCGTCCTACGGCGCGCTGGACAACTACACGAAGCAGGCCATTTTCACGCTGCCCTCCGGCATCACGGCGTTCGCGGGTCCGCGTGAGGACGGCTTCTTCGCCGACACGGCTGCCATCTTCGACCTGCTCGACGTGCGCATCCTCGACAACAACAGCAACCTCGGCGACGGCCTCGGACAGGACGGCAACGGCGTCGACGGCTTCAAGGGCTTCAACGTGCTCGCGTACGCGTTGCAGATTCCCGTGGCCCAGCTTCAGGGCCTCCGCTCGTTTCCCAAGATCGGCGTGTTCGCGTCGGTCAGTCGCCCACGCACCCGCACGCTGAACGCCGACGGCACACGCACTGCCAGCGGACCATTTGTGCAGGTCAACCGCATGGGCAACCCGCTCTTCAATGAAGTGCTCGTCGCGTTGAAAGACAAGGACCTCTACAACCGATCGCTGCCCAGCTCCGACGGGTTCTTCACGTCTTACGCCGCGAACCCTGAAATCGCTGCGCTGATCAACTTCGTCTACAGCACGACGTTCGCCACGACTGGACGCACCGACCTCGTCGGCATATTCATTCCGGATGTTCTTCGCGTGGATGCGTCAACCGAACCCGTTCGCCTCGCCGGCCAACCCGGCTTCAGCCGCCTCAGCTTCATCGGCGGCGACACGACAGCAAACGGCACGCCGAGCGGCTGGCCGAATGGACGCCGCCTTGGCGACGATGTGGTCGACATCGCCCTCACCGCAGTCGCCAGCGGCCCCTCGTACAGCACGATCACCGTCGTCGGCGACAACGTCGCCGCCAACGACCAGCTCTATCACCAGGTGTTCCCGTACTCCGGCACGCCGCACGCCGGACCGACGAACAAGAAGGATTCCGCAAATCCGTAGTGGTGTACGGGGGAGTGACGGGGCGACTCCGGTCGCCCCGTCATCTCGCATGCGATCTCTGCTGCTAATCTTCTGCGTCTGCTTCACCGGGTCCGTTCACGC
Source organism: uncultured Verrucomicrobiota bacterium (assembly GCA_964503335.1). Lineage (GTDB taxonomy): Bacteria > Verrucomicrobiota > Kiritimatiellia > CAIVKH01 > CAIVKH01 > CAZCZZ01. The sequence continues at coordinate 37,275 of CAZCZZ010000023.1, read as the reverse complement.
GCACGACTTCTGGATCGAGCCGTCCACTTTCACTCCCGCCACCGGTGAAGTCGTGCAAGTCGCCCTACGCGTGGGGGAACACTTCGACGGCAAGCCCGTCCCTCGAAATCCGGAGCTCATCAAGTCGTTCACCATCACCGGTCCCGACGGCACGCGCGAGGTGCCCGGCCTGCAAGGCCGCGATCCGGCCGGCATCGCGCGGCCCTGGACCAACGGCGCGTTTATCATTGCCTACCAGTCCCAGCCCACGCCGCACGTGATGGAAGCCAAGCCGTTCGAGGATTATCTCTGGATGGAAGGACTGACCGATGTCATTGCGGTACGCGAGGAAAATGGACAGCAGCAAGCGCCCGGTCGCGAACTCTTCTCCCGCTGCGCGAAATCATTCATCCACACGGATTCGGACGGCCAGCCGCTGGCTGAAGTCGGACTCCGCCTGGAGATTGTGCCCACCGCTGAGCACGGACGCTTTCTCGTCCACTTCGAAGGTCGGGGTCAGGAAGGGCTGCTGGTCCGCGCCATGACCAAAGAAGAGCCGACCCGCGTGTTGTCCGAAAAGACCGACACCGAGGGCAGCGTCACGCTTTCACTCGATCGTCCCGGCACTTGGCTCCTAAAAACCGTGCACATGGTTCCCGCTCCAGATCCCGGCGTCGCCGACTGGGAGAGCATCTGGGCCTCGCTAACGTTCCGCCTCGACCGATAGCCGAAGTTCCAATCCCTGGAAATCGTCGTTGCGACAACTTCCAACCCTTGGAAGAATCGGGCCCATGTCGTCACCACTGCAATCCCGAGCCGAAGCCGCCATGCCCGGCGGCGTAAACAGTCCCGTCCGCGCGTTCCGTTCCGTCGGAGGTGACCCAATCTATGCGCGCCGCGCCAAGGGGGCGTGGCTGGAAACGGACGATGGACGCAAGCTCGTCGACTTCTGCATGTCCTTCGGTCCCCTCATTCTCGGCCACGCCCATCCCACAATCGTCGAGGCGATCTCCAAAGCCGCCGCGGACGGCACCAGCTTCGCCGTCACCACCGAGCCGGAGATCGAACTCGCGGAACTCATCCGCTCCGCGATTCCCTCCATGCAACGCGTTCGCCTCGTCAGCTCCGGAACCGAGGCGTGCATGACAGCCATTCGCCTCGCCCGCGGCTTCACAGGCCGAAGCCGCGTGCTCAAGTTCAGCGGCTGCTACCACGGTCACGCAGACTGCATGTTGGTCAAGGCAGGCAGCGGCGTGGCCGGTATCGCGTCCGCGTCTTCCGCCGGAGTTCCCGAAGGTTGCGCGGCCAATACGCTCGTGGCCCGTTTCAACAACCGCGAGGACGTCGATGCGGCGATTGCCGAATACGGATCCGATCTCGCCGCGATCATCGTGGAGCCTTTGCCCGCGAACGTGGGCCTCATGTTGCCGGATGCCGGATTTCTAGAGTTCCTCCGCGAGCGCACGAAGTCCATTGGCGCCCTGCTAGTCTTTGACGAAGTGATCAGCGGGTTCCGCCTGACCTTCGGTGGCTACCAGAATCTGTGCGGCATCACGCCGGATCTAACAACGCTCGGAAAGATCATCGGCGGCGGACTCCCCGTCGGCGCAATCGGCGGCCGGACCGACATCATGGAACGGCTCGCCCCGCTGGGCGACGTCTATCAGGCCGGAACGCTGAGCGGAAACCCGGTCTCGGTCGCCGGCGGTCTCGCCGTGCTGCGCTTCCTCCGCGAAAACAATCCGTATCCCGCTCTCGCCCGCACGACGGCAGACTTCGTTTCGACCCTGCAGAAACACGCTCGCGCGGCTGGCGTAACGGTGACGATCCCGACGATCGGCAGCATCTTCTCCCTCTTCTTCACCAACACCGCGCCGCGCAATTTCGACGACGTGCTCGCCACGAAGAAGGATTCCTACATCCGCCTCTTCCGACTGCTCCTCGACCGCGGCATGTACATGCCCCCCTCGCCCTTCGAAGTCAGCTTCATCTCCATCGCCCACGACGAAGCGGCGCTCGAGCACGCCGAATCCGCGTGGAAGGATTCCATCCGTCAGGTCTGATCATTCCCCCTGGAGCGCGGCCTGTGATCCGAAGCGGGGTTGCCCAATATGCTTGCGAAGGATCAAGCTACCGCGACGCGCCTCGATCTATAGAAACATAGTGGAAACCCTGATTGTCGCTCACACGCGATAGTATTGTTTACAGTCGCATTGAAGAACGACTAATATCACCCATAGATAGGAGCGTGTCACATGCGATCCCTTCTCGGTATATGGGTTCCGGTTCTTGTGGCGCTGGTGTTGCCACGCGATTCGTTGGCGGGTACGTCTATCCGGTCCATAGAATTGCTTTCTGAAGCGGAGTATTCCGCAGAACTTCCGGTCATTTCGGCGGGAGCAATGTCGGCTCAGCGCGGTGGTTCAGGACAGTGGTTCGTCATGGAGGCCCATGTTGATCTAGCTAGCGATCACCCGAGCCCTATCACTGCAACGATGGAACTCCTCTTGAACACCGCCAAGCGTGGACTAATCATGGTGAGCGGTTGCCTTACATCCGGTGATCTTCAGAACGGGGGTTCGATCTGGGTTCCGAGAGGGTTTCTATCGCCAGCGTTCTCGTCAACCCTGGGCAATTGGGTGGTGACTGGCATGCGAGTGCAGATTGCTCATCACGGGCAAATTCTGGACGCAATGATCACGTGGAAGGGCTCTCCTCAACCTTGGCCGAGCAGCGTCCCCATCGCGAAGAACCAGATTCTGCCTGTTCTGTCGTCGCCCTGGGCGGAAGCCGAAGTGACTGCCGAGGGGCGATTGCTGGACAAACCGAGGCTTGGTTGCGAAGTGGTTGCCACCGAGGACGAATACAGGTCGGAGCTACTCGTCGATGAAGAAACCTACAAGCTGATGGAGGCTGCGGAATCGAAATGAGAGCGTATCGTCGACCCGCCATCGGTTATCTCTTCGCGTTTTCTCTCGCTCTGCCCTGTTTGGTGTATTCAGCAGCGCCCTTCAAGGAGCATTCGTACGGGTACGCCGGCACGGTTCCGGTTTCCTCGGACTACGACGGCGACGGCAAGGATGATCTCGCCGTGTTCTATCCGCCGACGGCGTTGTGGCAGATCTATCGCAGCAGTCTAGGTCAACTCGATGTGACGTTTGGCAACAGCACCATGACGCCGATCTCCCGCGACTACGACGGGGACGGTAAAACAGACCTTGCCGTATTCGAGCCCACAGGGGCCAAATGGCACAGGATCTTTAGTGCTAATGGTTTCTACACGAACACGTCTTTCGGGAACAGCGCCATGAAGCTTGTCCCGGGCGATTATGATGGGGACGGAAAGGCAGACTTGGCGATGTTCGAGCCTGGCCCGGCCAAGTGGCATCGAATACTAAGCGCGAACAACTTCTACACGAATACGGTGTTCGGCAACTCGAACATGATCCCCGTTCAGGAAGACTACGACGGCGATGGCAAGACAGATATCGCCATGTTCTATCCGGCAGAGGCCAAGTGGCACATCCTCCAAACCTTCTCGGGCTATACATACAGGGTGTATGGCTATGCTGGACCCACGCCAGCACCTGCGGATTTCGACGGCGATGGACTTGCGGACATGGGACTTTTCAACACGAACTCACGGGTTTTCCATACTTTCCAGTCCACACGAGGCAGCTACGACATCACGTTCCCGACCTCGGGCATAGCGAGTCCCTCGGACTTTGAAGGCGATGGGCAGAAGAAGCTCGTCGTGTACAGGGCGGCCATTGGCAAGTGGTTTGCGGACATGACATTCGTGGATTGGGACCTCGACGGCTTGTCAACTTCGTGGGAATTGCAGAACTCCCTTAACGACCATGACGACGGCAGCGGCAGCATAGACAACGGCCCGGAAGGCGACCCGGACGCCGACGGGTACCTCAACATCTACGAGTTCAAGGGCGGGAGCAATCCTCGCAATGCGGCTTCCATACCGGCACCGACCGTAACTGTTTCGCAAGGAGGCGCATCGATCCAGTCGGCGATCGACGGAATCACACAGCCCTATTCGATCATTCGCGTCGGTCCTGGAACGTACACAGGAGGTGGCAACAGAAACATCACGTTCAGGGGCAAGAAGATCATGCTTGTTTCGCAATCGGGAGCATCGGTCACGACCATCGATGCCGATGGACTCGGACGGGGATTCTGTTTCACCAATAGCGAAACCAGACAGACCGTCCTCAGCGGCTTCACCATCAAAGATGGAAGTGCCGACGATGGAGCTGGCATTTACTGTGTGACTTCTAGTCCGACGGTCTCCCTTTGCGCGATGGTCAACTGCTTATCTACCGATTCCGGTGGTGGACTATATGCTGGCGGATCAAGTCCGTGGATCGTCGACTGCGAATTTCGATTCAACCAAGCTGTGCGCGGTGGAGCAATCCGCGCGGAGCCGTTTTACTTGCCATATAGCGGTGCGATTGCCGCGTCACCTGTCATCCTGCGGTGCAGTATTTCGCAGAACAGCGCCGAGTCGGGTGGTGCCATGCAATTTACTGGAAGCCAAGTGGTCGCATGCAAACCCGCTATCGACCGCGCTCGAATCATCGGAAACAAATCAAAGTCTGTTACCGCTGGTGGGACGCTTTACTTCGAAGGGAACGTGCAGGCGACAGCCAATAACTGCTTCATTGCCAGAAATCGAGGTGGCGGCGTCGTATGTTTGAACGCGACTTCGGTTGTCATAAAGCACAGCACGATTGTTGACAATCTTGCTGTATCTTCATCGGTGGGTGCGGGAGTATTCTGCGCAGCAAATCCTCCGGGTTCGGCACCAGCTTCCGTATTGCTGCGAAACTCAATTGTGTGGGGAAACGTGCCCAATACACATCAAGCGTTCGCCAATGACTCTCCCACACCGCTAGTCGTTGATTATTGCGACGTAGATAAGACAACCCTGCCGCCAGTTGCAAACTATGCGACGTATTTGAATACAATGGAGGTAGACCCATTGATTGCGCCATCTGGACGCCTCAAGGCCGGGTCGCCGGCAATCAATGCCGGAAACGTTAACTACAGCGTCTCGCCCGATCTCGACGGAGAGATCCGAGGTGCGGCCCCTGACTTTGGTTCTGATGAGCGTCTTGATGCAGACAATGACACGCTGCCTGATTCTTGGGAGGCCAAGTACGGGCTAAGTACTTCGATATACAATAATCCGAGCAGCGATCTTGACGGGGATGGGCTGACGAATCTTCAGGAATCGGAAATCGACACAAATCCGTCGAGCGGGGATACCGATCAAGACCAGTTGTCCGACGCCGATGAGGTTGCAGCCCAGACCGACCCGCTGAATGCCGACACCGACGGCGACGGAATAAGTGATGGACAAGAGGTGCAATCCGGGACGAATCCCAAGAACCCTGATTCGGATGGCGACGGAATCAAAGACGGTGAAGATGCGAACCCGATTAGCAATGCCACAGCTCCAGATGTTGAGCTTTACGTGGATTGCGAGGGCGGGGCCGCCGGTGCAGACATTCCCGGAGAGAAAACCGTCATCATCCCCCAGGGCACAAAGGCCGTTTACTACAAGGTCACCGTATTCAGTCGCGAGTATCCTGTATTCACATCAACGGGCTCCGACTACAACGACGTGGTCGCGTGGTCCCTGGATGCCCCTGCGCCACTTCAGGATGAGCCTCTTACCCCGTACAATGTCAATTCCCTGCACAACCAGTTCGGCGCAGGCAACTTTCCTGGCGGAAATGTCGTGATAGATGAGGGGGTCCTTGACTTCACGTCGCTTGCCGCCAGTGGAGACTCCTCGTTGGATCTTTACGCGACGGCGAAGAACGTGAGTGACCATCTGCTCGGCAGCGGTATCGCGATTCAGGTGTCCATCCTTAATGTCGACTTGGATATCCGGGAGACTGCCCAACCTCAGAACAGGGTCGGCAGGGATGACCCTCGCATTTTGGCTCGCGTAAGGAATCGCATCCTCGTATGGGCAAATAGTGGGGCGAACACCGTCACCTTTGACCTCATCAAGCCTCCGGATATTACCAGCCCGGTGTGGATACAGATTGAGGATCAGACCGGCTTGAATTCAGGCATGCCCCACTTCGAACGGTTGGATGCGGCATCAGCGACATTCACGTACACCGTCGCAGATGATAATGACGACCCCGACCTTCTTGTCCGCTATGGGGCCGATTTCAATTCCGACAGTACATTGTCAGGAACCGACGAAATCAAGGGAACGTATGAGGTGTACGGCGTGACGGCGAAGGACTACGCCGAATCGAGGAACAACTACAACTTGTTCTACCTCTTCGGTTCGCTCTACGATTTGGCCGACCAGTTACACAAGCGCTTTGCCAACGGTGCCTTTGGGTCTGGCGATTTCCAACCGACGACCACTTCGGGTAGCGCAACCCTCAACGCCACGCGCTTGACACATTACTTTGGCGCCAATCTCACAGATGCAGGTTTTGTCACGCTGGCAGGTCGCCAGTACTACGCGGCAACCGCAACATTCCCGATCTACCACTACGCCGACAACTCTGATGCATCGGAGTTGATTCGCGAGAGTTCTCAACTCAAAGACGGCCTTGACGCATTCGTTGCGAGCCTTTCGCACGCAACCGTCGCAGCCGCCTATGCCGCTGCCCCCGGGGGAGCAACGCGGTCCGTGACCTTCTCTTTGGATGGGAGGACCTTCCAGTTCGGTCCGGCCGGAAGTATTGGGTTGGGTGGTGTTGGGGTGAACTCGGCAGAACCCTATTCGAGCGCTGGCACTATCACGCTGCAAATCACACTCACCGGAAGCAACTACGCAATCGGCACGGATGCCACCACAGACTTGACCGTCCATGACATCTTCGATTTTGACTACTTCACGACGGGATGGCTGGCCGGTTTTAGCGATTCATCGCAGTCTGCGGCCATGATTCAGAATGGCTTCGGCAAGACAGGCAGCGTGACCAATGCCGGTCAAGTTGGTCTTGCTGAAGTAGAAGTTGAAGGTTCCGTCACAATTACCGGAAGGACTGTTACACCATGAAGACACCATGTATTATTCAATACGTTTTTACGCTCCTACTGATGCTTCCGGCTATTACCTCGGCGGTCGCACTTGAATCGAAGCAGATGGCGGATGATGTTGCTCTGAATGCGATTGCTACGAATGCGTTTCGGATCCTTAGGGACGTGCCTTCTATCGGCCTTGAGAACAGTGTTTCCGGAATCGAGCAGATCATCGAGGCCCATCGCCGCCTTTCGCGGGAAGCTGGTGCTACTCAACAGCAACTCTCGTTAGTTCTTGCCGACGCAGTGGCATATGCCATTGTGACAGAAATTCATCGTGCTGATGTTGCCCGTTTTGGCGTGGACTCAAACATGACGCCAAAGAGCATTCCCTTTGACAAAAAGACTGCTGTGCGCTTGTGGAGAACAAATGTTCCCGACTTCCCTGCTGTGATCCGAAAAGCCTTGCAGCGGGATGACATGGTTACCGGCTTCGTTGCCAAGCATTCTTCTGAAGCAGATGTTCTCACTGGGGAAATGATCGACAAAGCTCCGCTTGAAACGATGAGACCCCGCATTCGAGAACTCCAAGAGAAAGCATTGCACCCTACAGGCTTCGGCGGGAAACCCTCTGCGGACGAACAGCTTGTTTACACCCTGTCAAGGTATCAGGCATTTCGAGATCTTGGCATTATCATGGACCTGTACGAGAGGGGCGACTTGCCGCAAGATTCGGCAATGCTCAGGTCGGCCATTGAGGCTGTGTTGAAGGATTGCTCTGAGAAGCGACTGGACGATGGGATGAAGGCGTCGCCGTTTAAGGTGTGGATGACTTTCAGGCGTTACTACCCGGAAGGAACGAGCCAGGATCCTGTCGGGCCGATAGAAGAATATTATCTGAAGCAAGCCTTGGCGTTGGCGTCATTTATGACCGATACGAGTTCGCTACCCGAAAACGCCAAGAAGGTATTGGTCAAAATGGATCGGCCTCTTGTCTTGCCACCGTCCAAATAGTTCCAACGATCATTCCGGGATGACGCTACGCCGTTGTCATCCGCCGTGCTTGCCTACGGCGGCACGGCGGCCGCCAACGGCTCCGCTGATGCGGTGCGCCGCCGGTAGAAGGTTGCCTTGAATGTGATCGCGTTGACCGGCGGCGCTTCCTGTTCATTGACGGCCTACGCGCTGGCGCGCTCCGGTGGTGGACTCGCTCCAGCAGAGATCGGAAAGCCCTTGTCCGCGATTATCCGCAGCGAATCCGGGGCGGGAAAATCCTATCTCATGGAGTGTGTGGCGGAACTGTTCCGCGGGTGTATGGGGATCCCCGCTAAAGTATTAAAGTAGCACTGTGCGCGCAACAGAGTGCCGTCGCCGCTCGAAGTCAGCTTCCTCTCCATCGCCCACGACGAAGCCGCGCTCAAGCACGCTGAGTGCGCGTGGAAGGATTCGATCCGTCAGGTCTGACAGATAGGGCGCCCCCCCGGGTGAGCCATTCCCGAATGCGGCTCACCCGGAGGGTTCGCCCTACCACGAGATGCCCGAGATAAAGAGCACGGCGTCCAAACGCAGCTCCGAACGATCGATCGCTTCCGTCAAATCGCGGATGCGATGCTCCAAAGCGGTGATTTCGTCGGCACGCACGTGATCGTTCACGGCCTTCAATGCGCGCAGACGCTTTAACTCCGCACCGAGCACAGATTGGACCTCCGACCGCGCCGCCTTGAGCAAGTCGGGCACGCTCTGCTCCGCCCGTTCACGCGCCTCGCCGAGCAGGGCGTGAATCAATTCCTGTTTGCGCGCGGAATCGCCCGTGACATGCCACGCGGGGCCTTTTTTCAAACGGGCGGGACGCGAGGCCACAACGTTTCGCTTTTCGTCGACCCGGATGCAAACCGGCGTGGGCGGCAGGAAGCGCTGCGCTTCCAGGTTCGGCGGCGCAATACATTCCAGGAGGAACACGGCCTCAATCATCGCGCCCTTGAGTTCCTCGGACACCACAAAGGCGCTGTTCCCCTTCTCCGATCCGAGCAGGAGCTCCGACGCACTGGCTACCATCGGATGGTCCCAGCTCATCAACGTGATGTCCTCGCGGACGAGCGCCTGGCGCCGGTCGTAGGTGATCCGCAACTGCTCCTCGCGCAGAGGAAATGCGCTGTCGAACATATGGCCGCGAAGGAGAAGGTAGCCGCGCTTGTCGATCTGCTCGGCGTGGACGCCGAAATGGTCAAACAGTCGCAGCATATATTCATCGAGGTCATCCGTCGAATCCGCCTTCGCGATGGCCTCCACGACGCCCGCAGCCACGGCGGGCCGGAATGAACTCAGCTCGAGCAGGCGATCACGCCCACGTTCGATGCGAGCCTTGAAGTCGTCGCGAAACAGTCTCGTTTCCTTCACAAGCTTGTCCGTCACAGAGCCAAGCCGGGCGCGAAACTTCAGCATGATCTCGTGGCTGCCCGACAGCGCCTCCTCGAAGGCGTTTAAGCCCTCGTGGTACCAGCGCAGCCGCCCCTCCTCCGCCGTGCCTTTGATGTGCGGGACGTAAATGTGGATGTCGCCGGTCTGGCCGATGCGATCAAGGCGTCCGATGCGCTGCTCAAGCATTTCGGGATCGTCCGGCAAACTGACCAGAACCAGATGCTGGACGAATTGGAAATTGCGCCCCTCGCCCCCGATCTCCGACGCAATCAACACGCGCGCCCCGTCCGCCTCGGCAAACCACGCCGCCTGCCGGTCGCACTGGATCAACGGCATCTCCTCGTGGAACAGCGCCGTCTTCACCGTGATCTGGGATCGCAGCACATCGTGGATGGCCTGCACATCGTCGCGGGTCTGGCAGATGACCAGGACCTTTGTCTCCGGATTGTCGCGGAGGAATCCGGCGAGCCAAACGATCCGCGGGTCGCGGCCCCGCGCTGTCGCCGGAGCCAGCGGAACGCTGTGCAGGATGCGCTTCGGAAATCCCGCGATTGTGGCACGCGTATTCCTGAACATCACGCGACCCGGTCCGTGGCGGTCGAGCAGCTCCTGCAGCTTCGATTCATCACCCGCGGCCACCAGCGCATTGGTTTTCTTCGCCACGGCCTCAAAGGCTTTGTGTTCTTTGACGAAGCGTTCGTAGTCGGGATAGCGATGCGGATCGAGCAGCCGAAGCCGCGCGAAATGACTCTCAAGGCCGAGTTGCTCCGGCGTCGCCGTCAGCAACAGCAGGCCGGGCGTGGCCTGCGCGAGATGGTCCACGAGCAGGTACTCGCGACTTGGCGCGTCGGGCGACCACTCAAGGTGGTGCGCTTCATCGACGATGAGAAGGTCCCACCCCGCTGCCGCGGCTTGCGCCGCGCGCTGCGGATTCTCCGAAAGGAAATCGATACCGCACAGCACGAGCTGGCTATCGAGGAACGGATTTGCGTCGGGGTCCCCGGTCTCGATCGCATCACACCGCGTCTCGTCGAAGATGCTCATGGTGATCGAGAACCGGCGCAGCAACTCCACGAACCACTGATGCACCAACGGCGTGGGGACGAGGATCAGCACTCGGCTGATCTTGCCGTTCAGCAGCATGCGGTGAAGGATGAGGCACGCCTCGATCGTCTTGCCGAGCCCCACCTCGTCCGCCAGCAATACGCGCGGCACATCGCGGCGGCTCACCTCGTGGGCGATGTAGAGCTGGTGCGGGATAAGGTCGACGCGGCCGCCGACGAAGCCGCGGACGGGCGACCGGAACACGCGCTCGCGATGGCGATGGGTTTCCAGGCGCAGGTCAAAGGTGTCGAGATCGTCGAAGTGTCCCGCGAGCAGTCGTCCCTCCGGCTTGTCGTAGCGCATCGTGTCGCGCAACTGGGACTCGGGCAGGACGCGACCGCCGCCATGGTACGTGATTACGCCGCGATCCTCCGTGACCGACTCGATCGCGAGCGTCACGCCGTCCGGCCCGCTTACCTTGTCGCCCGCCTTGAAGCGGACCCGCCGCACCGGCGCGCCATCGATCGCATACAACCGGGATTCACCACCGGCAGGGAAAAGGATCTCGACGCGACGGTTGGCGACGTTCGTAACGATGCCGAGACCCAATTCGGGTTCCGACTCACTGATCCAGCGTTGTCCGGGCGAGAAAGCGTGCATGTGAGAAAGCCCGACCTTACCAGACCTTTTTCGACACTTGAAGCAAGGGGTCTATCCGGATACTTTTAGGAAATCGTTTCAACACCAAGGAATCCCGGTCATGAAGATACCCTTCAGTCATATCGTCAGCGCGTTTTGTATCCTCGCGGCAACGTCCTGGAGTCAGGAAACACCCGCCGAAACGACACCTGTAGAAGAGCCTCAACCCACGGAACAAGGAGAAGCGAACATGGTCATCATGAAGACGAGCAAGGGCGACATCAAAATCGAGTTGTTTGCGGACAAGGCGCCCGAGACCGTGAAGAACTTCCTCAACTACGTGGACAGCAAGTTCTATGACGGCACGATCTTCCACCGTGTCATCAGCGGGTTCATGATCCAGGGCGGCGGCTTCACGGCCGACATGCAGCAGAAGCCCACGTCGGCCCCGGTGAAGAACGAGGCGGCGAATGGCCTGAAGAACACGCGCGGCACGTTGGCGATGGCGCGCACGTCCGACCCGCAGAGCGCGACGGCCCAGTTCTTCATCAACGTCGTCGACAACGACTTCCTCAACTTCACCTCCCCCGATGCCCGCGGCTACGGGTACTGCGTGTTCGGCAAAGTCACGGAAGGCATGGACGTCGTCGACGCCATCCGCAATGTGAAGACCGGCAACAAGGGCTTCTTCCAGGATGTTCCCGTGGAAACCGTTGAAATCATCGAGGCCAGGAAAGTCACTGCCTCGCCCTGATTGGATCCCCGCTTCGACTACGTGTCGTGGCCGAGCCAAAACATAATTCGGATGGCTCTGCATCGGCTCCGGACTCTTCGATGACTCCGAAGTTTCCCGGAAAGGGTTATCGCGTTCACGAATATGTGATTGTCGACACCCTGGGCCACGGCTCCATGGCCACGGTCTTCCTCGCCCGCGATCCGACGGGCCACGAAGTCGCGCTTAAACTCTTCCAGGAAGGGCCCGGCGTTTCTCCGACGCTTCTCGAGCGCTTCAAACGCGAAGCGGAGGCATCCAAAAAACTCCGCAAGCATCCGAACATCATGAAGGTGTACGCGACCGGGAAGGATGGTCCCTACCACTTCATCGTGATGGAGCCGATCCGGAACAGCCGGACGCTTGAAGACCTTCTGGAAGTCCAGCCCCTCACGCAGAATGAGATCGTCTCCATCGTGATCAAGATCGCGCGCGCACTTCATTTTGCGCACACGCGCAGCATCATTCACCGCGACGTGAAGCCGTCGAACATCATGATCGATGAGTTCGGGGAGCCGTTACTGACCGATTTCGGCGTCGCGGCTCTCGTGGACTGGCCCTCGTTCACGATGTCCGGCGCGCTGACCGGCACGCCGCTCTATATGTCGCCCGAGCAGGCGCGCACGGAGAAGGTGGGGCCTTCCAGCGACGTCTATTCGCTCGGCGTCGTGCTGTACGAAGCGCTGACCGGCGCGATGCCCTACACGGCGCAGCACTCGGCGCCGGTGAAGAATGTGCTCGAGGCGGTGAAGTCGGAGATTCCGAAGCGGCCGAGGTCGCTTCGCAAGGACATCACGCCGGACCTGGAAGCGGTCATCCTGAAGGCGCTCGAGAAGGACCCGACCGCGCGCTATCCGGATGCTGAATCCTTCGCCACGGACCTTGAACGCGCCATCACCGGGCGCCACGTCAGCGCGCAGCTGTTCTCGTACTGGGAACATCTCGTGTCGTGGGCACGCAGGCACGACCGGCTGATTGCGATTACCATGCTTACGGTCAGCTTGTTGGGTGGCGTCGTATACTTCTTCCGGCAACAGCTTCTGACGGCGCACTACGAGAAGCTTCTGGGGACGGTGCAGATCCGCAACTTCGCGTCGCGCATGCTCGCTCAGGTGGATCCCACGGTGGTTGCGCCGAGCCAGACACCGGGGGCGTGGCATGCGATCCGGATGGCGCGACGCTCCATGAATGCGGAGAACTGGAGCAATGCCGCGGACGAACTGCAGACGGCCATCAACTTCAGTTCAAGCGCCGGTGATGCGCGCACGGCAGCCATTGCGGAACTTGAGAAGGCGCGCTGCCAGATCATGCTGGGAAAGATCCCCGACGCCCGGGAAACGTATCGCTCCATCCTGAAGAATCCCGACGCATCGTTCACCGTTTCCGACTTCGCCCAATTGGAGGCCCTTATCATCGCCCTGATCGCGGGTGACAAGACCGACGCCGTCAACATCCTGAGCTCACGACCGCTTCCTTCGGAGGGCGTCCTGCGCGAGATCATCGGGAGCATTTCCGGAGAGTCGGATGCCAAGACCCTCGCCACACGCATTCCGGAAATTCCGCAGCGACTCCAGAACGACGCGCACCTGGCCCTTGCCGTGCGCTATCTTCTCGATGGCAGCGATCGGGGTTACCAGAGCGAACTGAAGCGCAGCATCCAGGCCTCGTCGCCGTCCAGCGAATGGCCTGCGCCGCTGGCCAAGGCCTTACGGGACCGGCCGACACCACCGATTCCCCATTGACGCATCTTTGCGCCGCGCCGTAGGTTATGGCATGCGGAGCGGTCGTGCATTGATCAAGGTCCTGATGGTGGTGATCCTCGCATCCGCCGCCATGGCCGCCATCTATTACGTCCTTAACGAGATGCGCGTCGCCAAGGCATGCTCCGAGCAATTGCTCCGCATCTACAAAGCCCTCGAGCTGTATGAGCTGGACCGGGGCGCTCTCCCGACACTTGCCTATTTTCCAGACGACGCATTTGAAGACCCGGACAGCCTGATGGTCGCGCTCACGCCCTTCGGAATCGATCACGCCACCGCGATCTGTCCTTCGAGTCCCGGCATTCTCGAGGACATCGGGCTCACCTACATCTGGAACGTGCGACTCAACGGGCAGAAGCTGTCCCAAACGGGCGAGCCCCAATGGATGCTTGTTGAAATGAGCGCCTTGTCGGCCGACGTGCCCGCACCCCACATGGGCCGCTACAACGTCCTCTACACCGACGGAACCATCCGCCAGTTACGCGACCCCCTGCAGGAACTGCGCGGCTTGTAGTGAGCGACGCCGGGCGTCCTCGCCCAAGTCGCGCGGGATAAACGGCAATCGCCTGCGGCGATTGGAATCGAATGGTGGCCAGAGGCGGGATCGAACCGCCGACACCGTGATTTTCAGTCACGTGCTCTACCAGCTGAGCTATCTGGCCGAAGGAAAGGTGCGGAGATAGTACGGAAACGCGGGCAAGTGTCAATCAGGCCGTCGGCGCGGGCTTATCGCCGCAAAGAATCTCCAGAAGCTGCTCTTCCGAGGTCGCGTTCAGCACCTGTTCGCGGACTTTGGCGTCGTGGAGTGTGCGGCTGATATCGGCAAGAAACTGGATATGCGGACCCGTGCGGGTCGCGGGGGATAGCGTCATCAGGATAATCTGGGCCGGTTGGCCGTCGAGGGATTCGAACGCAATGCCGGACTTCTTGATGCCGAGCGCGGCGACCAAGCTTTCAATCGCGTCAGACTTGCCGTGGGGAATCGCGATGCCGTTCTGCAGCCCGGTGGACATCTTCTTCTCGCGGTCCATGACGCACTTCAGCGAGGTCTTCCGGTCCTTCACCTTGCCCGCGCTGACCAACACGTCGATAAGTTCCTCGATGACACCCTCTTTGGTGTCACTCTTGAGGCCCAAAATCACGGTTTCCCTGGTTAAAACTCGCTTCGGGTTCATCCCGCACTCCTGTGTAAAGCCGCGCATCATCACCCCATCACGGCTTCCGGTCAACACCCCAATCACCCACGGTTGGTTTGCTGTTTCATTGCATTGAGAGGACCAAACCGATAGATTGGTAAAACGTTTCAGGAGATACCTCTGTGAGTTCTACGGATTCGACTTCCAACACTTCAGTCGCGGATGCCTCGCGCGGCCGCACACTTCGCCTCATCAATGAAATGATCCAGCTTCAGGATCTGATCTTCGCCCGCGACCAGCAGGAGGCATCCATGCCCGGCGCACGGCTCGCCCAGCTCGAGGCCTCCATCAAAACCATGTTCGCCGATCTGCCCGTCGAGATGTCGGCCCACTTCCAGAAGATGCACAAGAAGGGCAACCTCGCGATCGTCCCGATCTCGAACAGCGTCTGCTCAGCGTGCGGCATGGCGATTCCCGTCAGCCAGGTTCACTCGGTCCACGCCGGCGACCAGGTTTACCAGTGCCCGAACTGCGCCCGATTCCTTTTCTATCCCGAAACACCCGTCCGCCGCGTCACCACAAAGCGCCGCCGCAGTGAACCCGCCCAGATCGGGCTCGCTCGATTCTCATCGCCCGTTCTGATGGTGGCCGACCTGGATGCCACGGATCGCGACGGGGCGATCACCGAACTTTGCATGAAGATGGCCGCCGAAGGATTTGTGGACAACGGCGAGCGACTGGCCGAAGAGGCCCTGCGTCGCGAAGCCATCGTTTCAACTGCGGTGGACCACGGCCTGGCATTCCCGCACGTTCGCGGTGTCGAAGGTGGTGGCCTTACGCTCGCGCTGGGCGTGAGCCGCAAGGGTATCAAGTTCGGCGGACCGGCAAAGACGCTTACCCGTATCGTCTTCCTGATCGTGATTCCCACGGCAGCGAGCGCTTTCTACCTGAAGCTGCTATCCGGCCTGACCCAGGCATTCCGCGAGGAAGCGGCGCGCGACCTCCTGCTGAAAGCGGAATCGCCGGAAGAACTCTGGAAATCGCTGAACAAGGCCACGCGCCTGACAATCACGTAGCCGTCGCGGTGTTTCTCGTTCCGGAGTGGCACGCTGCGCGTGCCCGCGACATCCTCTAACCCGCCGACTGCTCCCCGGATTCCGGCGCGGCCGCCGCCTCTGCTGAAGGTGTGGATTCCGGCGACTTCGGTCCGATCCCCAGCAACGCATTGACCTCCTGCTGAACCACGTCGAGTTCATCCAGGCGAAGGTTCGGGTCGGGGATCGTAAAGATTTCGTTCGTCTTCTTGTGCTCGTAGATGCGGACCTTCACGCCATCCGGACGGATCTGCACATCGCGCTCCACGAGGACGCGCTTGCGCTCGAGCATTACGGCGAGAATGTAGATCGCGTTAATCCGTGAGTAATCTTCCTTCGCCATGAACACGCGAAGCATTGACTCTGCCGTTTCCTTCTTCAACGGCTCGGCCGTGGGTGGAGGTGGCGCCAGATAGACGGTTTTCCAGAAGCTGATGGCCTTCGCTTTCACTTCGTTGTTCCATGCCGCCTCGCTGTAATCGGCGCGGCTGTACCCTTCCGCCCCGAACGACAGACAGGAATAGATGCTTTGCTTGTCTTGAAAAGGTTGACCGGTGCCGGCGCAGACGCGGCTGGACGCCTTGATTTCCCACTCCTGGCTCATTCTCCCACCTTCTTCTTGCTCCACGTGCTGTCGGGGTACCGTTGTTGCAGTTCCCCCAGGGCTTGCTCTTGCTCGTTTGACTTCTTGAGCTTTCCGAAAGCGACGGCGGCCCGATAGAGGCTCTCCGGTGTAAGGGAGCCATCGTCGAACAGGACTGCGACACTCATGAAGTACCGTGACGCTTCGTCCCACTCCCCTGCAGCTTCCGCCGCTTCCGCCAATCCGAAATAGCTCTTCGCGCGAATCTCGATCAACTCATCGCTCCCCGCCAGTTCCGCCGCGCGCGCATAGCTGCCCTTGGCCAGCTCGATATCCTTCGATGTCATGGCAACCTGGCCGAGGTACATCGCCGCCTCCACGCCCTCGCGCGTCTCTGCCTGAACGGCTACAGCCTTTTCGTAGGCGACCTTCGCCTCATCGAGCTTGTCCATGGCCTGCAGGGCGCGGCCTTCAAGATACCAGCCGATCTGCGTCCAAGCCGGCGTGTTCGTCTGCTTCCGCAGCGCCTTCGCGGCCATCACGACGGCCTCGTGATCGCCGGCTGCCAGATTCCAGCGGGCCAGCCAATCCAGGACCGCCGCATCAACCTGTCCGGCGGCGTCCTTGGCCACCACGTCATTGAGCACGGAGGCAGCATCATCCTGCTTGCCCTGGCTCTGGAGCACGGCCACCCGGCGCAACTGCGATTGAAGGGTAAGCTTCTCGCTTGGGGATTTCGAAATCGCGGACCGGTAATGAAACTCCGCCACATCACTCCGGCCGCCGCGCTCATGCAACACGCCCATCAGATAGTGTGCATCGCCGGCCAGCGCGTTTGTGCCGGGCAGCTTGATCACGGCATCCAGGGACTTGATGGCCGAAGCATCGTCCCCCGCCTCCATCTCGGCCTGCGCCTTCTCATAGAGCACCTGTCCTGAGCTCGCGTAGCCGGGATAGTCCCGCGAAAGCCGGTCCAGCAGCGCAAGACCCTCCGCCGGCTTCTTCAGCGCGAATTGCTCCTTCGCTGCCGCGTGCAACGCGACCGGTGCCAGCTTGTGCTTCGGGAACGTCCCGGCCAACGAGAGGCACGCAGCCACGGCTTCTTCCTTCCTGTCAAGGTCGAGCAGTATCCTGCAGCGCTGATAGGCGGCCAACGGGGCGCGGTCCGATTCCGGGAAGCCCTTCTCGACCCTCGTGTAGGCGTCGAAGGCATCCTCCGTCCGTCCCAGTTTGCTGAAGGATTCCGCCAGCAACCAGTCCACGTCGAGGGCAAGCGCGTTGGTGGGCTGCAGCGTGGAGACAAGTCGCACCACGTTGCTGTAGGCGCCTGCGTCGAACTCCATGAGTGCCAGCTCATAGGCGGCGGACGATGCAACGGAACTGTCCGCATGTTCCTTGAGCACATGCTCGTAGTCGCCGCGCGCTTCCTTGAGGTTCTTCATCTGGCGGTTGCAGTTCGCCTGCAGGTAGTGCCATTCAGGCTGAAGGTCCCCGCTGGCCCGCAGGGTCGCCTTCTCGGCAATTTTCAACGCATCGGCATATCGTTTCGTGTGAAGAAAAGACCACGCCGCCTGCAGACGCGCTTGCTCTGAGCGCTCATCCTCCGGGTACCGGACCAGGAGCTGCTCATAGGCGTCGGCGCTCTTCACGAAGTCCGACCGTCCGAAGGCCAGTTCACCGAGCTGGAACCAACCCTCGGCTGCGACGCGTGGCGTGTCCGTCTGACGCGACGCCTTCTTCAAGAGATCGGTCACTTCTTCATCGTTGTGCGGATCATCCTTGAGCAGCTCGGCCAGGGCGAGGCACGCGTAACCGAAATACAGGGTCTGCGGATGCTCGTTGACCACGCGGCGGTAGGCGTCCATGGCGTCGGACCGCAAATTGATCTTCGCCTGGCTGTAGCCGAGGTGATACAGGGCCGGAGCCGCAATTTCCCTGGACGGGTTCTTCGCCACAACCGCCCGGAGGTAGTTCACGGCCTCAAGGTACTGCCCGCCCACCACGTGGAGTTCGGCATGCCGGTACGCCGCCCGCCCTGCGAAGGTGCTGTCGGGAAACTCCGTGAAGACCCGCTTGTACGCGGCGATGGCTTCCGCGCGGCGCTGGAGCAGGCGCTCGCTCTCGGCGAGGCGGAAGAGGACGGAATCCAGCGCCTTGACCGGCGGCTGATTGGTGGAAAGCGAGGAATACTCGCGCTGCGCCAGATCATACATCCCGCGGCTGAAGAGCCCGTCGGCTAGCTGGACACGGTCGTCAGCAGGCATGGCCCGGGCGGATCCCGCTGCCAGGGCCATGATGATGAACGCGGCGTGCGCAATGGAAGCGACCGGCCTCATGTCTCGGGAATACCCGTCGCGAAGGAGATGTTCCAGATGTCCGCCTTGCGGCATTCATCCAGCACGCGGATCACATGCTCGTACGCCGTCGCCTTGTCCGCGCGAAGCAGAACCGGCTGGCCAGGGAACAACTGGGCCAGGCGACCCAGCATGCTGCTCAACTCATCCTCACCCAGGCCGCGACCGTTCACCACGACATCGCCCGTCCTTGTGATATTGATGATGATCTCGCCAGGCAGCCGCTGGGGGGTCTGGCTGGTCTGCGCGGTCGGCAGCGTGATGTCGATTTCAGCCTCCCACTGCGAGAAGACCTGGCTCGTGACAAAGAAGCAGAGCAGGAGGAAAACAATGTCGATCATCGGCGTCAGCGGAAAGCCGGCCGGCTCAGGTCTTGCCTTCCTGCGGAAGTTCACGTCGAGGTCTTCCCCGCAATCAGCACGGCGAATTCCGCCGTCGTTGCTTCCAGGCTGGAAATCAACTTCGCCGAACGACCGCGAAAATACGCATAGGCCATCGTCGCGGGGATGGCCACGATCAGGCCGGCCACGGTGGTGATCAGGGCCTGGGACACGCCGCCGGCCAGCAGCATCGGCTTGGCTTTTGCAAGGTCCAACGCCACGACATTGAAGGCCTTGAGCATGCCCACGACTGTGCCCAGCAAGCCAATCATCGGCGCCACGGCACTGATATCGACAAGGTACTGCGTCTGGTTCTGGATGAGCGTCGCCTGCCGGCTGCCCTCGCCTTCCATCAGCTCGCGCATGAGCACGCCATCCGCCTTCTCGCGGCTGACAACGTAGTCCAGCGCAACGTGCAGGATCGCGGCGATCGGCGAATCATTCGAGCGACACGCCTGCTGCGCTTCCGCAAAACGGCCTGCGTGCAGGAGCTCGCGGACTCCTGATACAAATTTCTTCGGCAGCACCTGCTCTTCACGGAGGATGAACAGGAAGTAGATGATCATGGCCAGGCCGATGATCGACAGGATGACGAGCGGATACATCAGCCAGCCGCCGTATTCCAGGATCTGCTGGACGGTCATCGATTGGGACGCCGCGGCGTCCGTGGCGCCGCTCGCGACATTCGTGGCGTCCACGGCCTGAGCCGCTGCCGGGCCGGCCGCGGCAAGGAGCATCAAACAAGCAAGCTGGTTCAGCGTTCGTATCATCATCCACCTCGTCGCGAGACTGCGCGCCTCAATGCATCCGACGCCCGTCGGACATAAGATCGCGATGTTGCATGAAATAGAGAACGCCTGACGCCACGGTAATCATCGCCACGGCGACGGAGACCGAGAAGGCAATGTAGTAGAAGACAAAGTTGAAATCGTTAATGAGCTTGGAATCAGCGCCCTTGAGCATGTCGTCCCGGATCGCAAGGCCGAGGAGAATGACGACGATCGCCACGATCTGCCAGACGGTCTTGTGCTTGCCCCAGGTTCCCGCGGAGATGATGTTGCCCTTGTTCGCCGCGAGCAACCGCAATCCCGTAACGAGGAATTCCCGCGCGATGATGATGACAACGATCCATGCCGGAACCAGGGGCACAAGGCCTTTGGTCGGAACATTGCTGTGGATCTCGACGAAACTCACAAAGGCTGCGCAGACCATCACCTTGTCGGTCAGCGGATCCATCAGGCGCCCGAACGCCGTAATGTCCTTCATCTTGCGCGCGAAATAGCCGTCGAGGTAGTCGGTGAGTCCGGCGATCCCGAAGACCAGCAGCGCCATGCTTTTTGCATAGGGGATGTTGGAGGCGAGGAGCCCCATGAGGACGGCGACGAAGACAAGACGACTGAGTGTCAGGATATTCGGGAGGTTCATGGCTGTTGTGACGTGGTCAGGTAGGGCTCGGGAGGTTCGCGGACGAAACCGCCGGCCGCGCGCGGTCGCTCAACACCCTTCTCCGCCTTCGGCTGTTCTTGTTTTTCCGCAGCGGCCAGCTTCATGGTCGACACACATCGACTGACGCCGACAACGAGCAGCGACGCCACGGCGATCACGCCCAGCACGGAGGCCAGGCGCTTCAAGGGAATCTTCAGGAGCAGCACCTTGACCGGGTCAAGGATGCGCTTGAAATCAACGTTGAAGCTGATTGCGGGAACCTTGGATGCCGGCTCCGGATCCTTCACATGCGATTCCATGTTCGTGATCAGCGGCTTCTGCCCGGGTCGCTGCGGCGTATCTTCGTCGGGCACGATGCTCGGACGGGTATGCGGCATGTACCGGTCCACGTACTCTTTCACGAGCGGCCCGTGAGGAAGTCCGAGATACTCGGCATAAAGCTTGATGAACCCCTTGGCGTAGGTCGGCGCCGGGATGCGGTCGAAGGCGTTATTCTCCATCGCCTCGATGTGCTGGATCTTGATGCGCGTGCTCGCCGCCGCCTCGGAGGTAGATGCCTTCTTCTTCAGGCGCGCGGCGCGCAGTTTGTCACCAAGGGTTTCCATGCCATTTACTCAGTCTTCTGCATCTCGTTGGACGGAACTTCGCCGTCAAGATCGATAAGGATTTCCCGCGGATCCGACCCCTGAGCCGGCCCCACGATGCCCTTCTGCTCCAGCATGTCCATCACGCGGGCGGCACGGGTATAGCCGATGCGCAGCCGGCGTTGCAATGACGAGGTGGAGGCGCGACGGGTCTGGCGGATGATCTCCATCGCGGCCTGGATCAGCTCGTCGTCTTCCTCCATGTCAGGCAGGTCGACGGACTTGCCCTCGATCTTGTCCTTGATCGCCGTCTCGTACTGCGGCACGCCCTGGGACTTCCAGTGCTCGATCACGCGATGAATCTCGGCGTCCGTCGTCATCGTGCCCTGCGCGCGGGTGAGTCGCCCCGTGCCCGGGGGCAGGAACAACATGTCGCCCTTGCCCAGCAGCTTGTCGGCGCCGGCCGCGTCCAGGATCGTGCGGCTGTCCGTCTTCTGCGCCACCTGGAACGAGATACGCGCGGGGAAGTTTGCCTTGATCGTGCCCGTGATGACATTCACCGACGGGCGCTGCGTCGCGATGATCATGTGGATGCCGACGGCGCGCGAGAGCTGGGCAAGTCGAGCAATCTGGTTTTCCACTTCCGCCTGCGCCACGAGCATCAGGTCGGCCAACTCGTCCACGACCACGACAATATACGGCACGCGATCGGGAATCTGCTCCGCCGCTTCCTCGTCCGGTGGCGGCATCGCCGCGTCACCCGCGCCGGCTTCAGCGAACAGGTCCGGCTGCTTCACAATCGGCCGTGAGTTGAACGACTTGATATTGCGCACGCCGACCTTCGCGAACAGCTTGTAGCGCTTCTCCATCTCGTTGATCGCCCAGCGCAGGCCGAGGCTGACCTTCTTCGAGTCCGTGATGACCGGCACGACCAGGTGCGGCAGGTGATTGTAGCCCGCGAATTCGACGATCTTCGGGTCGATCAGCATCAGCCGCATCTGTTCGGGTGAACGCGTCAGGAGAAGCCCGGCGAGTATGGAATTCATGCAGACCGTCTTGCCCGCGCCTGTGGCCCCGGCGATGAGCATGTGCGGCATGTCCGCGAGGTCCGAGACGAGCACACGGCCACCCACATCCTTGCCCAACGCGAGCGGCAGCGCCGCCTTGCTGTTCTTCCACTCGTCGCTCTCCATGATCTCGCGCATGAAAACCATCGTGGTCTTGGGGTTCGGCACTTCGATACCCACGACGCCCTTGCCCGGGATCGGAGCCTGCACACGTACGCTTTCCGCCTTCATCGCGAGGCCGATGTTGTTGCTCAGCGCAGCAATGCGTTCGACGCGCACGCCGGGCGCGGGCAGCAGCTCGTAGCGCGTCACTACCGGCCCCTTCTCGACGTTCGTCACTTCGACATCGATGCCGAACTCCGCCATCGTCTCCTTCAGCACCTGGGCGCTGAGGGAGAAGTCCGCCTTGATCTCGCGCTCCTTCTCCGGCGGGACCGCGTCCAGCAGCGTGATCGGCGGGAGCGTGAAGGAACCGGACATCGGCGGGAGCACGCCCTGCGAGGCGACCAGGCTTTCCTTTTCCGCGTTGGTCTTCTCCGCGCTCTTGACCCGCGCGCGGACGGCCTTCACGAGCTCCGTGGCTTTCTCTACGAGGGCAGGCGCCTCTTCTTCGACTTCGGCAGATTCCTCGACGGCGGGTACGGGCTCAGGCTCGGGAACTTCCTCCTCGGCCGGCTCCACCTTGACGGCGGCTACGCGAGCCGCCTTCTCCTGGGCCTCGGCACGAACGCGATCACGCCAGCTGTCCTTCGCTGTCTTCTCGGCATCGACTGCCGCAGCGGCAGCCTTCGGCACGGCTTCTTCAATATCGCGACCGGCGAGCGACTGCTCAAGGCGGCGACGCTTCTTTGCAAGGTCGCGCTCTTCTTCCGCCATCTGGCCCATCGCATCGAGCCTGCTCCGGCGCCACGCCTCGACGCGTTCGATGAGTGCGACGAGGTAAGCCCATATCTGGCGGCCGACGACCACGGGTTTAACGTCGAAAAGGAGGACGAGGCTGACGAGAACCATGGCCACGCCGAGGATCGCAGTCCCCACCGATCCCATGAGCGAGACGAATAGCTTCGTGGATAGGAGATAGCCCGCCAGACCGCCGGGGCTGCCGATGTTCAGTCGCCCGCGAAGCGCTTCCCATGTCTCCGGCTTCAGTTCGACAAGGCACGCCAGCGCCACAAGGAGCGTGAGCATCCAAACCGCCTTCGGCCAGACACGCCCCTCTCTCTTGAAGAGACAAAGCAGGCCGACGTAGGCCAAGCCAGCGGGGAACAGATAGCCGCATACGCCGAGCGTCATGAAGGTCAGGAATGCAAAGCCGGCACCCATGGGACCTATAAAGTTGACCACCGGGTTGTTCGGCGGCTGGGCCAGCGCCGCAATATCATGGGGATCAAAGGAATAGACGCTGAGCAGGCCGATGATACACCCCGCCAGAAGCAGGATCCCCATCGCCTCGCGCCAACCGGTGCGGACAATCTCTTTCTTCACAGCCATCGGGTGAGAGTAACCTTGTGCCGTCGCTTCAATCAAGCGGGAGCTCTGACGCGTTTTGGGCGGTCAAGACCCGATGGAATCCGCTAGCGCACCCTCTCCGTGTTCTCTTTCACCCGGAACTTCACTATCTTCCGGATCAAGCCCCGCGGCATAGGTCTATCCAGGGGAAACTGAACCGACCCCTTTGCGCTCTCGTACGCCGCCAGCTCCTTCTTGAACTGCCGGATCCCTGAAGACGCCGGGTAGAACCCGATGTGCTTCTTCCACGCCGCGAAGTGGACCAGATTGCCGTGGAGCACAAACGTCGGAATCCCATAGCCAATCTTCTCCGTCGCCCCCGGCGCCGCCTTCCGTATCGCCGCCCTAACCGCACGCAGAACCTTCCGCACTTCCAGCGGATAGCCTGCGATGTATGCATCAACGCTGACCGGCGCCTTAAGTGACTTATTCATGGCGTGGCCCCTCCCTCAATCGCTTCAACTCCGCACCGAGCCAGGCCGCCGAGGTCATGGTCGTGCCATCCTTCATACGAATCCGATAGGGTTCCTTACCCACAATGCTCCCCGACGCGGCCAACGCGATAAAGTCCTCCGCCGATTTGATCCGATTCTTGAAGTGCTCCCTCTTCTTCTTGATGTGCTCCGCCGCATCAGCCGCCGTGTGGTCCGATCCGTTCCGGATGAACACGACCTCAGATTCCTCCACAAAGCGGATCAGGTGCTCGATCTCCTCGTCATGAGTCGCGTCCGCACCTCGTGCAACGGACGTGACCAGCAACATCAGGATCGCAATCAGTCTCTTCATCAGCAGGACATATAACACGGCGTTTCATGGATGCGAATGGCAGATTCTGATGTCCTGATTTCCTAACAGTCACTCCACAACACAAGCTTCCCATCAGACGCGGCGCGTGGTAACCTCCAATCAACACGAGGTTTACCATGATCAAGCTCATCCTCGCCTGCACGGACGGTTCATCAAACAGCGACGCGGCGTCTGCGTTCGCAATCATCCTCGCGAAGCGGCTTGGCGCGCGGCTCACCGGCCTGCACGTTCTCGATTCCCGCATGCTGGAAGGCCCGCTGATGGCGGATATCTCCGGCTGGATCGGTGCGCAGCCGTTCAGCGGCCAGCTTTCCCAGTTTCGCGAGCTGATGGAAACCAAGGGCGAGACGATCATGCAGGCGTTCCAGGATCAGTGCGAGAAGCAGGGCGTCACCGCGGAAACCCTGGTCCGCATGGGCCATCCCGCCAAGATCATCCTCGAAGAGGAAACGCGCACGGAGCTTGTCGTGCTCGGTCAGCGCGGCGAACACGAGGATTGGTCCGGCGGCTTCACGGGTTCAACCGTCGAACGCGTGATTCGTCACTCGATCAAGCCCTGCCTCGTCGTCCCGAACGCGGACACCCCTGTCACGCGCATCCTCGTCGCATACGACGGCAGCGGACACGCCAGCCGCGCACTGCATGAGGCTGTCGAACTCGCCACGGCCCTGACAGTTCCCCTCGTCATCCTGACTGTCGATGAAGAAGGCGATGCGGCGCGGGCGATCGAGGTTTCCGAGGACGGCATCAAGCTCGCGCGAGCCCATGAATGCGCCGCGGCGAATCTTGTCGTCGCCGGCGAACCGGAGCGCATCATTCTGCAGAAAGCCTCCGAGCTGGATTGCTCGATGATCGTCGTGGGCGCCTACGGCCACAGCAAAGTCCGCCACATGATCCTCGGCAGCACCACCACCCACCTCATCCAGCACACACGCCTGCCCGTGATGCTCGTTCGATAGAAGACCGGGCTGGTTTCGTTATTCGGAGAAGATGTCCGGAGTTGCCCACGGAACACACGGAATACACGGAAAGCGGAGAAGAACTTATACCCACGGAGGTAACGGATAGCACGGATGGGAAGAGCAGAGACTGATTTTGGTTTTTCGGAACATCCCTTTTAATCCGTGACCTCCGTGGGCAAATCTTCTCCGATATCCGGGCTCTTGGATTTCGTATTGCACAGGGTGCTCATCAACATGAACATATCGGCATGGATCCGCTGCTCGCATACTTGATCGCTGGAATCGTATTGCTCGTCGTGGCCATCATCCTCGCCGCATTATGGATCCGGTCCTCGCTCGATCAGCGACTCCAGCAGCAGGACCCTGCCCTCCAGCTCCTCCAGAACCAGATGCAGGACGGGAGCCGGCAGACGAACCAGACGATCGAAAGCCTCCGGTCGTCGCTGCTGCAGATCCAGTCCGGCCTTTCCCAGAACCTCGATGCGACACGCCAAAGCATGGACGCGCGGCTCGACAACGCCGCACGCGTGATCAGCCAGGTCAGCAAGCAGCTCGGCGAGCTCGAGAAGTCCGCGCAGAGCATGACCGATATGGGCAAGCAGCTCGGCGACCTGCAGAACATCCTGCGCGCCCCGAAGCTTCGCGGCAGCCTCGGCGAACTCTTCCTCGGCGACCTGCTCGCACAGATTCTTCCCCCTTCGCACTACACGCTCCAATACACGTTCCGCGACGGCCAGCGCGTTGACGCGATCATCAATCTCTATTCCGGCATCGTCCCCGTGGACGCCAAGTTCCCGCTCGAGAATTTCCAGCGCGTCGTGAAAGCCGCGTCGGACGATGAGCGAAAGGCGGCACGGCGTCAGTTCATCCGCGACGTGCGCATCCATGTCGACGCCATCTCGGAGAAGTATGTGCGGCCCGACGAAGGAACGTTCGACTTCGCGCTGATGTACATTCCCGCCGAGAACGTCTACTACGAGACGATCATCAAGGAGGATGAGGATGGCGACACGGGACTTTTCCAATACGCCCTCGGTCGCCGCATTATTCCCGTCTCACCGAACAGCTTCTACGCCTACCTCCAGACGATCCTGCTGGGCTTGAAGGGACTCCGCGTCGAGGAAAGCGCCCGCGAGATTCTGGAAGCCATCCAGCGCCTGTCACAGGAACACCAGCGCTTCGGGGAATCCTTCCGCCTCGTCGGCTCGCACCTCGAGAACTCGCTCAAGAAATTCCAGGAAGCCGAGAAGCGTTTCGGGAAAGTTGAAGGACGGCTCGAAGACATCGATGGACTCGTCAAAGGCATCGATCACACGCCTGCGGCGGCTGCGCTGCCGGAATCGACATCGCAGCAGGTGTAGAGGCGCTCTGACGGCAGGGCGACGCCTCCGGCGGAGCCGCACCAGACGGCAGACGGCTCGCCCGGAGGGTTCGCCTCACCAAATCCCTACGCGGCAGCTCGAATCTTCTTCGCAATCGCCAGTCCCACCAGCAGAAGCACGACCCCCACCCCGGCCCAGATGAGCCATTTTCCGTAGGAGCGCAGAACGATCACGAGGTGGTACGGATTGTGGCGGCGCTCTCCCAGGCCCTTCTCGGCGGTCGCCGCGATCTTCGATGACGCGATGCGGAATTGCAGGTCGAAGCGCGGCAGGGTCACGCGGGGCGAGCCGGCATAGATCTTTGCGCTGCCGCCTTTCGACTCGATGACGAGATACTGCGGCGCGCGCCAGGCCTTCACGGACACGGCTTCAAAAGGTCGATCCTCGTAGTGATAGAGATCGATGCGCACATGGCGGAAGGACGACCCGTTCACGCTGACGACATCACGAACCTGTTCGCCGTTGCGGTGAATGCCGCCATCCGCCACCCAACGCCATGCGTTCGTCTCATCGTTCCTGCCGTACACCTTGACGGGCATCGCGTATTCATCGCGTTCGCCGGAGATCCGGAGCTCGCGCAGCGGGCGATTGCGCGCGCCGGTGTCGAAGAAGAGGGACTGGACACCTTCGCGTTCCTCATGCTTTTCATCGCTGGATTTCGCGAGCGGGACTTCCTCAAGTCGCGTTGCAGCGGGGACGAGATACTGAAGGGCAACATCCCGGATCTCAAAGGACTCCGAGGCATCACGTGCGTTGGGATACACACAAACCCTCAATTGAGGGAGGGTGCAAGGTCGATAATCGATCGCCTGGTTGCGAACGCGCGCACCGTGGGCTTGGTCCACCAGATAGCCTTCGCCGACCGGCACCCACGACTCGCCGTCGGCGGAACCGGACAACGTGACGCGTCGCACAAAATCCGAACCGCTGGTGGATACAACGATCCGGTTGTGTAGCGTCTCCTCGCCCTCGGCGCTGCTGACGCTGACGAGGCACTCCTTGAAGGGTCCCGACACATCTTCCGCGGCCTTCGATTCCCATTTCGAGGACACGTAGGCGGGTTCATCCGAAGCGGGAGGCGACCACGGGAAGAAGGACCACGATGTTCCGTCGCCACCGAATACGCGGATATCGTTCGGAAACGACTGTGCGCCGTCGTACATCGCGTCGGGCACTTTAACAAGGAACACCTCGCCCGAAGGCGCGACATCCTTGATCTCAAAGCGCCACGAAAACTCGGCGCGCGGCTCCGACGCATGCGCCCACGCAGCGATCACCAGCGAACAGCATGCCGCGCCGCGCTGCATCAGGCCGGTTCCTCGCTGCTTTCGCCGGTCAGCATCGGCGCCACACGCTGATAGGCATACGAAAGCACCAGCAGCAAGGCGCCCAGGATGAAGAACGCCCCGATGCGCGGCAGGCCCCTGAGGTCGCCCAGGTCGACGAAGAACACCTTGAGGATCGTGACCGCGAAAAGAATCAGCGCGAGGTAGCGCACATAGGTGCGGCGGTAGAAGAGGCCGAAGAATGCCAGCAGCAGTGCCGCGACAGCCCACCACACGGAGATCGCCGCGTGGGACCAGTCGCTGAGTTCATCGGTGACCAGGCCGATAAGACACAGAATCGCCACCACGTTCACCGCCTTCGCCCATCGCCGGTTCGTCGTGCGCTGCACCCAGGCCTGGAAACCGAGCAGCAGGCACATCAGGACAGCAGTCCCGAAGGACGCGTTCGTAAACATGGGGAGGATTTGGTGGTTTTCGTCCGCCGCCACGGCGAATGCAAAGACACCCAGCATGAGCCCGATGAGCGAGAAGATCGATGCGGATGTGCGTGCCGCGAGCCAGGCGACGATGGCTCCGGAAAGTCCCCAGCCCAGCGCGAGGCGAAGTCCCCTCGCCTCCACCGGAATCGCCGACGCCGCGGCCATCACGGCAATCACCGCGCAACCCATCGCCTCATGCTTGCAGCCCTGCAATCGCCGGTGCATCCAGAAGGCGGCGATCGCGTGGACTGCGGCGACGATAAAAAGCGCCGGTCCGATCCAGCCCGTAAAGTTGGCCACCTGCAGGTTCGCCACGGCTCCGACGCTGAGGGTCAGGCCGGAGAAGAGAAGGCGCGCTGTGTCGAACGCCGCCTGCGTGGTTGTGCGCGGCTGCCTCGACTGCAGGATATTCAGGGCCCCGTACTGGATGTGGAAGATCGTCATATAGACAATCGAGGTACGCCAGTGGCCGGTCAAATCTACAGCGTTCCGGACAACCGTCACGATCCACGTGGCAGCGAAGGCGAGGCCGATGAGCCAGCGCCACGATTTCGAATAGCCCAGCGCGAGCACCGGAATATTGACCACGGCGATGTAGGTCATGGGAAAGAGACCCGTCCCATAGTCCGCACCGACAAGCGTCGGCGTAATAAACGCGCCCAGCGTGCCGAGGATCGCGACCGCCTGGCTGTTGTAGAGCAGAGACAGTCCCAGCACGCCCACGGCGCTCAGCACGAGTCCGATCGCGGCCACGCTGGTTCCGATGAGGCCGTAGAAGCCGTACGCGGCGTACACGGAGAAGAAGAAGAGCGACGCGCCGCCGCCGGTCAGCGCACGCGCAAGGGCGCGGTGCGTTTCACCGCGACGATGGAAGCCGTGGCCGATGGCGATCATCACGCCCGCACTCACAAGTCCGAGGCCGATACGGATCGCCGGTCCGATCCACCCCTCGCGTATCGCGTATCCCACAAAGAGCACGATGGAGATTACAATGGCCGCGATGCCGATGAAGCTCGCGGCCTTTCCGCCGAGCGCAACTTCGAGACCTTCCGACTTCTTCACCGGCACCGGCGGCGGCAGTGGTTTCGAGAGAGGCAACACGGGCGGCGGAATCGCGTACAACGGTTTCGGCCCGGATGACTCCGCTGCCTTTGGCGCGGCGGGCGGCGGCTGAAGAATGGATGGCGCAGGATTGGCCGGAGGCGACTGGTTCAAGAGCCTGCGCAGTTCCTCCACTTCGCGCCGCGTCCGGCTTGCGGAGGACATGGCCGCGATGGATAGGATCAACGGTCCGAGAACAATCGCCAAACCGAGTGCTACGAAGAAGAGTTCCACCTTCGCCACCTTTCCTTCAGCTGGTCTCCAGCATCTCAAGGGCCGCGTTTACGACAGGCGCCGCGGACAACTGGCTTAAGTCTTGACCCTGCTTGATGACGCGATGTCCATCGCCATACGGCCCGGTGCGTTCGGGAAACGTCGGACCGAAAATCGCGACGACCGGCACACCCATCGCAGCAGCCATGTGCATCGGGCCCGAATCGACCGTCACCATCAGGTCCATCGTCTGGAGAAGTCCGCCGAGTTCGACGAGGCCCGTCGTGCCGGCGAGATTGGTCGCAGTTCCGCCGATGCCTGCGACAATCTGCGCGCACGTTTCGCGATCCGCCTTGCCCCCGACGAGCACCACCTCGGCACCCGCCTCGGCAAGGGCCTGCCCCACTTCAACGAATCCCCGCACTGTCCAATTCTTCTCGAGCCGTCGTGAGCACGGCAGCATCGCCACGCGCTTCTTCGAACGCTCCACGGCGAGCGGGTGAAACGCGACGGGGAACTTCACCGTGGAGGCGTCCAGCTTGAGATGTCGCACGACGTCGAGGCACTCGTCCACGGCGTGACGGTCTTTGTTCAATGTTCCGGCAACTTCATCGTAGAGCCAGCGTGCGCCTTCCCGCTGGAATGATGGGCCGATGAATCGGGCGCGTTTCGCGAGCCTTCCGACCAGCGCGCTTTTCATGAGTCCCTGCATGTCGATGATCAGATCATACGGACGGGCCCGCAGCTCCGCGTGCAGGGAGGGAAATCCTGTGAGCAGGCTGCTCCGGGGAAAACGAATCACGCGGTCCACGTCGGTAAAGCAGTGAGCAAGGTCCGCATAGATGTCATGCACGACCCAGTCGATCGTTGCCGGAAGTTGTTCGCGCAGACAATGAACCGCAGGCAGGGCGTGAAAGAGATCGCCCAGCGAACTCATCTTGATGATGAGAACGCGCTTCAGTGGCCGGCCTCATCCAAGAGTTTCAGCATGATGGCCTTCTGCACATGCAGACGGTTCTCCGCCTCGTCGAAGACCACGGATTGCGGTCCGTCAATGACATCAGCGGTCTGCTCGTAGCCACGAACGGCCGGCAGACAGTTCATGAAGATCGCGTCTGGATTCGCGTGTTTCATCAAGGCCTCGTTCACCTGGAACGGCTTGAAGACCTTCACGCGGGCCTCGGTCTTGTGCGCGGGAATGTGATAGCTCATCCACGAGTCGGTATAGAGGACGTCCGCGTCCCTGGCGGCTTCCACCGGGTCCTGCGTGATCGTGATCGAAGCGCCGGTCTGCTTCGCGGTCGCCATCGAGGATTCCGTGACGGTTTCCAGCGGGCTGTACTCGTCGCCTTTGGGACACGCCACGCTGATGTGCATGCCGACTTTGCTGCAGCCGAACATCAGCGAGTGCGTGACGTTGTTGTTGCCGTCGCCGAAGTAGGCGAGCTTGAGGCCTTTGAGGCGTCCCTTCTTCTCCTGGATCGTCTGCAGGTCGGCAAGGATCTGGCATGGATGCTCATAGTTCGTCAGCGCGTTGATGACGGGAATGCCGGAGAGCTTGGCCATCTCCTCGATGTGCGACTGCTCGAAGAGGCGGGCCATGATGATGTTCGCGTAGCGGCTGACGACGCGAATCATGTCGGCGATGTTCTCCTTGCCCGAGCTCAGCGGCGACGTCGAGAGGTCGTAGTAGATGGCGTGTCCGCCGAGCTGCGTCGCGCCGGTCTCGAACGAGACGCGCGTGCGGAGGCTGGGCTTCTCGAAGATCATCATCAGGGTCTTGCGCTTCATCGCGTCGGCATACTTCGCGGGATTCTTCTTCACCTCGGCGGCCCTCTGCAGGACTTCGAGGATCAGGTCGGAGGACCACGATTCGAGTGAAATGAGATGCAACATAGCAATATCCTTTGAAACGGGAGACAGGAGACAGAATTCAGAATCCGGATGCCGACATTCTGACTCCTGACTTCTGGCTCCTGCCTTCTGCCTTCCCTTTCTTCTTAACTCATCAAGTCTTGGTAGTATCGGTCAATTTCCCTGTCGCGATCAAACACCATCAGGATGAGGACGGCGCGCACCCACATGCCGTTCCGGACCTGTCTCCAGTACTTGGCGCGGGGATCGCTATCGACCTCGGGCGCAATCTCCTTCCGCCTGGGCAGAGGGTGCATGATGATCGCCTCCGGCTTCATTGTGCCGAGATGGCGTGCCTCAAGGAAGTACTTCGAAATGTCGATGGCGTTGCTCTCCCCCGCCTTGTCCCATTCGTCCTGGATGCGGGTCATGTAGATCGCGTCGACTTCCGGCACGACCTTGTCGAAGTCTGCGGTCACCTCGTAGTCGATCCGGGCACGGTCCAGCGTGTCGAGGATGTCCTGGCCGATCTGCAACTGCTGGGGCGCGACGAAGTAGTGCTTGATGCCCTGGTAGTGCGTCAGCAGGAGCGCGAGCGAGCGCACGGTGCGTCCGCGCAGCAGGTCGCCGACATACGCGATCTTCGCGCCGTCGAGTCCACCGCGCCGCTTCTCCAGGCTGCGCTGGAGCGTGTAGATGTCGAGCAAGGCCTGCGTCGGGTGCTGGTCCTTGCCGGAGCCGGCGTTGATGACGGGGACGGGACGATCCGTATGCGAGAGCATCCACGCGATCCGCTCGGCGAAGCCGCCCTCGGGATGGCGCATGATGATCATGTCGAAATAGGAGCTGAACGTCCGCAGCGAATCCTCCTGCGACTCGCCCTTGACCTCGCTCGACGTGTGGGCGTCGCGCACCTCGGCCGGCTGGATGCCGACAATCTGGCACGCCGCGAAGAAGGACAGGAATGTGCGCGTGGAGGGCTGCATGAAATAAAGCATCGCGCGCTTCTCCGAGAGCAGGCTCTGGAGGAAATGAATCCCGCCCTTCGTCTTGGCGATCTTCCTCGTTTTCGTCGCGAGATCGCCGATGCGATCGAGCAGTTTCCGGTCAAACTGCTGCGCGATCAGGGCATGATACGGTGACCCCTCTCGCATAAAGAAAGGCGCCTTCGCCTCGGGCGAAAGGTCGCGAAATTGCTCCCAGGGCAGCCCCTTGAGCGTGTTGTTGCGGTAAATCATGGAAGTGGCCCCGACGCTACCAAGCCCCACCACTTCCCGCAAGCGGGCTAACGCGTCGGAGAGACTGTAGGCTGTAGGCTGTAGGCGTTTAGGACGAATAGGTCCGACCTACAGCCTAAACCGCTATAGCCAAAAGCCTGCCGTCCCCGGCGTTCTAGAACGCGATTGAAGCGGCGGCTGAGATGCTGACTTCGTCGTAGAGCTGGGCTTCCAGGCGGATGCCGTTCATGCCGCGCATCTGGATGGAGAGACCGGCGATCAGGCCGATGATGCTGTCCTCTTCGGCGTCGAAGCTCAGGTCCACATCGTTGAAATCGCCGTCGACGCGGATGATCGAAAGCGCGGGGCCGGCATAGGGCATGAGCGTAAGCTGGTCATCGATGACAATCTTGCGCGAGATGAGCGCGCCGAAGTCGGCATCGATCAGGTCGAACTCCACGCCCTCGTCGGACGCGTCCGGCGCATAGTGTCCCTGCAGGAACGTGCTGATTCTCCAGTCCTGGCTGTCGTAGGCGAGGTAACGCAGGCCCACGCCCGCGTACAGCGTGTAGTCTTCGCCGGCGTCCAGTCCACCGATGTCGAAGTCGAGCGTGGCGAACTGGCCTACGTCGGAATGGAGCCTCAGCATGAATACGTCGGCCTCGAGATCCGCCTCCCCGTCGAAGTTCTCCACGTCCACATCCAGCTCCCGCTGGAAGTTCTGGTAGATCAGCTCGGCACGGGCCTTCCCCTTGAGGTCGTCGGGAAATACGGGATCACCGACATCGGCGGCCCGGGAGATGCAGGGAAGCGAAAGGACGGCGAGGGACGACACAAGCGACAGAACATGACGTGTTTTCATTAACGGTCTCCTGTTGGCGGGTTTGATACCACGACGGCATGACGACGAAAAGCCGCGAATTATTCACGGTCAAGGTGGCAGGCTAAGTCGCCGCCTTGGGAGCGCTGAGGCTCTTGCTGAAGTAGCCTGACCGGTCGAAGCAGCAGGCGCGTCGCTTCCCGGACGCGAGCATCGAGCAGGCGTTGGCAACGCGGCGCGTTCGAGTCTCTTGCTGCTTGGCGGACGTCATCCAGTGGATCCAATCCCTGCGCGCAACCGGCGTGATGTCCGACCACACCTCCCGCGCTTTCGGGTCGGCTGCCGCGAGAGCCTTCCGCAGGTCCTCCGGCACCTCGGGTTCCGGTTCCACTTCCGACGGCGTGATCTCCAGCGCAACGACATCGCCTTCACTTACGCCCGCAGCCTTGCTCAACTTCCGATCCACTTTGAGCCAGTGTCCCTTTTGCCCGTCCGGTTCGAGCGTGGCGTGAAACGGAACGCCATTGATCGTGCCCTCAACCGACGTCATCCCCCGCGAAGGCAACTTCGCACTGGCGTCCTTTGGCAGGATAAGAAACATCCAAGTCTCGCCCGTCACCGTATCCGCCGGTCGAAGGAGCGTCGCACTGAAACGGATTCTCGATGCGGGCGTTGCCGCTTTCGTATTGTGTCTTGCTGTTTTCATCCGGGCTTGGTTCTGCGTTTAGTCGGCCATCCAGATCGCCGAGTTTTCGTCGCCCCTTCTTGCGACATTCCTGAATTGGTGCTTCTTCAGCATTTTCAAAAGAGGCGCCATATCGTCCAGGTTCACACCCGCTTGCGGGTCAATTGCTATGACCTGATTCCGGTCCATATCGGAGAGCTTGCCGAGTGTTGCATCGAGGGCGTCCGTGGTCATCGAACGTCCGTTGAGGGCGTAGGTGACATTCGTTTGGTTCCTTCCAAGGACAATACGCACAAACGCGACCTCCTGGTCGGGGTCGAATGGGTTCACCGTTTCCCGGATATCGATCGCGATGGGCCTCGATGCATCGGCATGCGTCGGGACGCCAGAGCATACAATCGAAGCAACCCACAGCACGATGGCTGCCAAGCTCGACGTCCTCAATCTTAGTCCCTTTGGCGAATGCTTAATTAGTCGCATGACACATTTGCCGACGCCAAATCGTCTTCCTGTATCGTGATCGGGACTTCGCCCGTTTCGTGGACGATAGCGTAGCAGGGCGATGCTCTTGCGTAAAGGGGTGGCGGGTTGGACTCGCGCCGGCCGCCGTCCGAACCCGGGCAAGCGGCAGTGTGCCCGGATTGATGCGGGGGACTTCCAATCCTTGGAAGTCATTCCGGTCACTTGTTCCAAGGATCGGAAGTTCTGCTTCGGTAGAATGCGGGCGCGGCGTTTGAGACGATGCGGGGGTATGCGGGAGGGTCGAGTGAATGCCAGGTGTTTAGATCCAGGGACTCTTCCAAGTGACCGCCTCGCCATGTGATTTGCGGCGCGCCGTTCGTTGCGATCAGGCTCACGGACGGGGGCGTGAAGTAGTTCGTCCACGCGAGGTCCTCGCGCGTGGCGGACCACGCATTGCTCATCAGCAATCCGTCGCCCTGCTCGTCGACGATGGCCAGGTTCACATACACAGCGCCGTTGGACAGGCTGAAGCTGTTCCATGCGGCGATGAGCGAGCAGCGGGGGTAGTACTGCTGGATGGCATCGATCATGACCGTGTTGCTCCACGAGCCGTCTCGTGTCGCGCTCGGTCCCGCCTGTGCAAAACCGGCCGCCTTCGGATGCCGGCTAACGATCACTTGCGAGTCGAAATCCAAGAGCCACGTGTCGTCAAACATGTTGTGTGTGAACACGTCGACCACGTCGTCGCCGGGGTAGAAGTAATCAATCGCAAGATTGTCGTGCGGCCCCTTGTCGGCCTCGTACACCCAGATCAGGTTGTCGAGGTCACGCACGCGCGTGAAGTAGTCATACATGTGTCGCCAGATTCCGATCCACGCCGACCGCTTCTCCATGCCATGCCAGAAATGCGCGCCGTTCATTTCCGAGATCGGCCGCCAGAGGACCACCAGGCCGTTGGTCTTCAAGGCCTGCAGTCCGTCGGCCGCCTCGGTCACCCACTGGATGTAGTTCGTGTGGGCGTGCAGGTTCGTGGCAAAGCTGGCGGGTGGACCATTGGTTGGATCCAGGAGCCACTCTAGTTGCACTGCCGCGTGGTTGGTGTCCGACGCCTGCTTTCCGGTCCACGGATTCCGCGGCTGCCATTTGATCAGCACCAGGCCCCCATTCGTCCAGTAGTCGACGGCATAGCGATTCACATTCGTCACCTGCAACGGCTGGCCCCCGTCGTCGTATTGCATGCAAAGGAGCCCGGGCCAGTGTCCCGTTTGTTCGTTGAGTCGGGTGATGAAGTTCGTGAATTCGTTGGTTGGATAGGAGCAGTGCTGGCCGATAACGACCCTGTTTGAAGGGAAGCCGGGAAGCAGCGCAAGGTACTCGAGCACCGCGCGTGCTTTCGGCGAGGCATTCGGGTTGGCGGGCCGCCCGGGAAAGCTGAAACGATCGTGCGGATCGGTCGCGGCCCAATACTCCTGATGGTTGCTGTAGCCATCATCGTCGTCATCGGATGCAGCTTCATTCGCGTTCGTCGTGAAGCCGTGCGTGCGCTCCCATGCGTCAGATAGTCCATCGCTGTCGGTGTCAGCCAGCAAGGGGCTGGAGTTCGTTTCCTCCAGATCCGAAAGCCCGTCGCCGTCGCCATCGACCTCGATCGCCAGGCCGTCAATACGGCAATCCGGATAATTGGAGTCCGTCATCAAGCCGATCTCGAAAAAGCAGAATGCGTTCGTGGGCGCGCCTTGCCAGGTCACGGTTTGGCGACTTCGCACTTCAACCCATTGCCCCGTCGTCTCCACCATGCGCTCCGCCATGATGAACTTCACGTTGTTGGTCCCGTCCACGAACTGGATGAAGCAACGCACGCTGGCGGGTGCATCGACCTGCGCCATGAACCGTGAGCTGTAGCGGGTTCCGTTCGGGCTGGCCGCCAGGCTCGTGGTGATATTCTGCCGGGGAGCATCGGAAAGCTGGGTGCGATTCGACACCGCCATAAACCGCACGCCATCCACCCCGCCGGTGCGTATGGCGTAGCCGACACCAAGGTTTGTGGAGGGAACGGACCAGTTGGCGAAACTCGATTCAAACGATGGATTCGCAACAAGCGCAGCGTCCGAAGCAGCAGCGACGAGCGCAAGCGCGATCGTTAGCCCGAACATTGCATCGGCAGCGATGCAATGTTCGCCCTGCGGGACGTGATGGATGCGGCTCTGCCGCATCCAAACGGGGCGCCA
>CAZCZZ010000022.1:16518-57867 GCA_964503335.1 uncultured Verrucomicrobiota bacterium | reverse complement strand
GGTTGGCGAATCACGTTATAGAAGGGTATGTAGTGCCTTCCGATGTCGAAGAGGCGGCCGCCCAGGGGGCCGAAAGCGCCCAGCGCGAGGATGACAGCACCGGTCAGCGCAGCGCAGAGGGCGAGATAGACGACAGCGTCTTTATACGATTCCCGATCCCGTTTCCGCAGGGCGAGCGTCAAGGCTAACACAAGACCTGCGACCACGAGAACGAGGATGCCGTAGCCGAGGTAGATGTGACCCGACACGCCGGTCAGCGACGTGAAGAGTCCCTCGGGCTTGGGTGAAAAAAGCGCCGCTTCATTCCACGTACGGGCATCCTTGATGGCGAGAGCTTGCGTGTGGAGGCGACGGATACCGAGGGCCAGGAGAACGAAGAGGGGGATTGGTAGAAGCGCGCGGATGAGTTTCAGCCAGGCTGATATGTTCCGGAAATCGAACGGCTGGCGTTTGAGGAACGCGATGACACACCACACGGGCACAAACATCGTTCCAAAAAAGAACGTGTGCATATCCGTCCAGAGCGCAAAGAGAATCGAAGCGCCCGCGAGGATACCGTCGCCCACCCGGTCTTCGCGCACGGCCCGGTCGATGCCGTACATGATCAGGGGTGGCCACAAGAGGGCGAG
Source organism: uncultured Verrucomicrobiota bacterium (assembly GCA_964503335.1). Classification (GTDB taxonomy): domain Bacteria; phylum Verrucomicrobiota; class Kiritimatiellia; order CAIVKH01; family CAIVKH01; genus CAZCZZ01. The sequence goes on along the minus strand of CAZCZZ010000022.1, from coordinate 57,238 downwards.
ACCCATGGGACTTCCACCGAGGAGATTGTCCCAGCGGAACGACAGCGCAAAAGTCATCAGCGCCGCCGTGCCCGCGAACCACTCGCTCTCCGTGTAGCGTCGGGCAAGTCGCCACGTGACCCAGTAGGAAAGCCAGAGCGAGATGAAGCCCGTCAGGTTCCAGGCGAGCACCCGGTTCCCGATGAGCGAGATCAGCGTGAAGAGACCGCAGAACGGAAAGTAATAGGGATCCGGCTCGTAGCGGGCCTCATCGTCGCCCGTATTGAACTCATACGGGTTATAGAAGAACGGGGTCCTGCCCGTCAGCATGTCTTCCACGAGGGCGAGGTAGTAGAAGTATTGCAGGTGGTCGCCGGGGACCATTGCCTGGACGCGGTGATCGCCATGATACTGGGACGAGAAGGGAATTGCAGAGTGGGTGTACAGGGGCAGGGGCCAGCTCAAGACGGACCAGCACACCAGCGTGACAACCAGCGATAGAAGGAGATGTTTTCGCACAGAAACCGTGTGATTCACGGCGTATAATCTGGAATCGCACTTGCGAGGTCAATGCGTGTCTAGCAGTATCACACCCGAATTTTATGAAGTACACCGGTGCTCTCCTGCGCGCGCTCTGCAGTGCCGCGCTGCTCGGCTACCTGCTGATGCAAATTGACTATGCGCCCCTCGCAGAGGTTCTGCAGCGCTTTCGTCCCCCGGTGTACGTGCTGGCGCTTCTCACCATGACGGCATACGTTTTCGCACAGAGCTACACGCTTCATGCCTTGTTGGGCATGAGAGGCATTCCCGTCGGCTTCTTGAACATGGCGCGATACAACTTCATCAGCAGCTTCTTCGGCGTGTTCCTGCCGGGTGGTGCAGGCGCAGACGTCGTGATGGTGATCGGCTTGTGCAGGACCGAGACCGACAAAGCCGGGGTCCTGGGAGCGGTGGCTTTTGCGCGCGTGGCGGGTTTGATCGCCATGATCTTCCTGGCATTCGTCGTCAGTCTCACCCCCTGGTGTCCCGTTCCCGGCGTGAGAGGTGTGACCGGCCTGATCCTCGTGGCCGTATTGTCCGTCGTCCTGCTCATCCGCACGGGCGTGATCGATGCTGTCCGGAAGAAGCTGTTCGGCATGCTATCGGGCAATCGGGTGACATCGTTCGTTGATCGGTTGCTGGAAGCCTTCACGGCCTTGAGTGCTTCGGGACACGGTTTGTTGCGCGTGGCCCCGTTCTTCCTGTTGATGGCCCTTGGAAGGGGTGCGATGGATTGCCTTGTTGCGCGCAGTCTCGGCGTCGATCTTTCGTTCCCCTCGTTCCTCGTATTCTCCACCGTCGTATCGCTCGCGACGCTCCTGCCGATATCGATCGCGGGACTCGGCGTGCGTGAGCTGACCTTTGCAGGGCTCTTCGCGACCGTGGGCGTGCCGCAGGAAGTCGCGGTATCCGTCTCCCTCCTCTCCTTCAGCCTCACGCTCTGGGTTTGTCTCGTGGGCGGTGTGCTCTACGCCATGAAGGGATGGCGTCGGGTATGAGCGACGACGCACAAGTCCCCGTGGTCTCCGTCGTGATCGCGAATCACAATGGATCCGCCGCGCTGCGACGGACCATCCCGACCGTCCTTGGTCAACAGGGCGTGACGCTCGCGGATGTCACGCTGGTCGATAATCAGTCCACCGATGATTCCGTCGCGATGGTGAAGGAGAACTTCCCCACGGTCCGGACTCTCCAGACGGGCGACAACCGCGGACCGAATGTGGCGCGGAATCTCGGTATCCGCCACGCTGCGGCGGAACTCGTCCTGGTCATGGACAACGACGTGGCCCTGGCACCGGACTACGCCAGGCGCATGGCCGACATGCTCACGGAAGACGCGGCGGCGGGAAGTGCGGGCGGCAAGGTAGTGCTCTACGACGAGCCGTATGTCGTCCAGTACAACGGCGCCGACATTCACTTCGCCGGCGAGGTGCGCCTGCGCTCGCCGTGGGCCACGGGTCGGGCAAAGGCGGTCACCGTGCCCGCCGGCGCGGCCATGTTCAAAAAGTCGCTTGTTGAGAAGGTCGGCTGGTTTGATGAAGATTTCGTGTTTGGCTGGGAGGACGGCGACCTCGCGTTCCGTTTGTCGCTTGCGGGGCACTGCAGCCTTGTGGACTCGGAAGCGCTGGCGTACCATCAGGGCGGAAAACGGAGCTCGCGCTGGGTCTTCTACCAGGTGCGCAACCGCTGGTGGTTTGCACGAAAGAACTTTCACAAGAGAACCTTCGTGCTCTGTCTTCCCGCGATCATGTTCCTGCAGCTTTGCGCCGCGATGCTGTTCCTGTTCAAGGGGCAGGGCGGAGCCGCTCTGCGCGGCAACCTTGAAGGGTTGCTCAACCGCGATATCCGTCGCAAACACCTCGAAGTGCAGAAGCTGCGACGCGTCCCGGACCGTGATCTCCTGTGTGGAGATCGCCTGACGGTATTCTCCGGTGTCGTGGAGACGCTGCCGGGACGGATTATCGCCGGTGCGGTCTCGGGACTCTTCCGTCTCTACTGGCTTATCATCCGCCCGCTCTTGAAGCGCTGATGCGGGCGCTCAATAGATGTCGTCCGACTTGCGCCGTCTTCCCGCCTTCATCAGCAGGACTTCTGCAAGCCCCTTGCGACCTTTGCCCGGAAGCCTGGACACGTAGTCATCCTTCAGCCGGACCGAGTAGAAGGGATCATCCCCGGCCTTGTTGACCGGTCGTCCGGGAAGCGGGCCCCAGAAGTTTGTCAGGTAGCCGGCTTCCCTGCTGAGTTCCACCGCGAGTGCGCTTCCGCTTGCCCATGGATAGGCCAGATGACGAACGGGAAGCTGCAGCTGCTTTTCGAGGAGCTCTCGCGACAGGACAAGGCTTTCGAGAATAGCCTTTCGTCGCGCTGCGTCGTCCTCCAGCACGCCCGCGGCCTTGTTGGCCTTGGCCTGTTTCCAAACCGACTTGAGTTCGTCGAGCCAGTTCTGCCGGCTGAAGAAGGCCTCGCCCCCATGGTTCTTTACATGGTGAATGCAGGCGTCGCGAAGGGCTTCATCGTCGTGGAATTTGTGTCGGCCCGCCATGCGCGGCGACATATCATAGATCGGCGTACCCCATTCGAGCAGCAGCGTGTTGCGACCCGCGACCCGCGCGAGAGGCCGGTCTACCAGCAACCCGTCGGTGAAGAGTCCGGGTCGCAGGAAGTCGACAAGCTGCTCGCTGACGAACATCGTCTCGTGGAGCAGCGTGTGGGATTGGAAATCGATCGTGCCGGCCCCGTGCATTTCAAGGACCTCGGCCCAGGTCAGCCATTGTTTGCCTTCGCGGGGTCGCTTTGCTTCATCCTCGAACACGCGGCCCGTGACGATGAAGTTCACGGCTTTCATGCCGTACTTGAGGAGCAGGGGATGTGCGACGCGATAAAGGCTCCGCTCCCCGTCGTCGAAGGTCAGCATGACGCTTGGTCCTCGCAGCGCGGAAGCGCCGGCGAGAAACGCGTGGTATTCGTCGCATGTGATGGTGTTGTAACCGTTCTCGGCGAGGAAGCGAAGCTGCGCCTCAAAGACATCCTGCTGGACGGTGTGAAACATGAACACCGGGACATTGTCCATGCCGTGGGGCGATGGTCGCATGGATGTGACAAAGGGCGGGTAGGCCGAGCGCAGGAAACACTGCAGCTCCATGCCCAGCGATTTCACCGTACGCCGCAGGTTCATCGGTTGCGTCCGGTCTTCAACCAGCCATGGTCCACATACCAGCGTGTGGTCAACGGTATGCCGACCTCGTCCGGAAACGCGCAGACGTAGCCAAGCCGGTTCCTGATCTTGCTCGTGTCGAAGCTCCGGTGCTTCATATAGAAAGACACGCGCCGCCGGTGCAGGGGCGGGTCAATGCCGAACGGCTTGAAGACCAATTCGCACAGGTAGCCGAGGGCGTAGACCGGCAGGGCGGGAAGCCGGATGAACGTGAGCTTGTGGCCAAGCTCCTTCGCGATCAGCGCGGCGAAGTCTTCGAGCGAAATGCTGGTGGGGCTTCCGCAGATGAATACTTCATTCAGCGCGGCCGGATGGACCGCCGCCCGCAGCGCCATTCCGACAAAGTCGTCGACGTGGACCAGATGAAGTCCGCAACCCTTCTTGCCCAAAGCGAACATCACGCGATGGGTGGCCATCTTGAAGAATTTAAGGAAGCGTTCCTCTTCCGGGCCATACAAGCCGCAGGGGCGGAGCACGGTGAGGGGTAGACCCGATTGTTTCGCGTAGTCGCGGATCCACAGTTCCGCCTCCGCCTTCGTGCGCTGGTAGATGTCGTCTGCCCCGAAGGGCGAATCCTCGTTGCCGGGCGGATGCTCGATGTGGCCGTGCACGCCGATCGTTGAGACATGGACGAAGCGACGGAACTCCGGGCGACCCGTGACCGCCTTGGCCAGCAACTCGGTGCTGGTGACATGCACCTGGTGATTCAACTCGTCGGAGGCTGCGGCGTGCCTGTAGGTCGTCGCCATGTGGAAGATGTACGCCACGCCTTCCGTCGCCTGCTTGACGACATCGGGATCGAAGATCTGCCCGATGCTCCACTGGATCGGCAGATGCTTCAGCGCGGACCGATCGGACTCCGGGCGCGCCACGGCGTGGACGATGGCCCCGAGTTCCGCCAGCCGCCTGGTCAACGCCTTTCCGGTGAACCCGGTGGCGCCGGTGACAAGAACACGGACACCCTCGAAGTCTGCGCGATTCATGCCCGCCAGTGTATCAGTCCCCGGACCCGTGTAGCCATTCAAACTCATGGCGTCGCCGGGGCCGCGTTTGACGGCGTCAACCAGCCGAGCCGGTCCAGCTCCTGTTCGAGATGCTCGGCGAGCAGGGCGTGTCCTTGCGGAGCAGGGTGCATGTAGTGGACTTCCCATTCATCGGGGTACTTGCTCTTGTCGATCTTCTCATAGGTGTTGTAGTAGGGCAGCCCGACAAGCTCGACCAGCATGCGAACGCCTTTTCCCATCGGCCCGAAGACAAGGACGCGGACGTCGGCCTGGTCTGCTAGCTGCTTCAGCTCCGTGAATGCCTTTACGAGACCCGCCTCTTCGGTGCCGGCCTTGATTTCGTCGACAACCCGCTCGTCGTCCACATTGCGCAGATCCTCAATATAGGTGCCGGACGCGACGCGCCGGAAGGCCTCGCGACGGAAGAGGAACATGTGCAGGAACGACACATCCCGCCGGCGAAAATCCTCCTTCTCCAAGAGGAAGAACGGCAGTTGCCCGTCGTTCTCGCACCAGCCCACGACCACGATGTCCGGCTTCAGGGGAAGTCCTTTCGCGCGCAGACACTCCACCTCCAGCTGCGTGTTGTAACCCGGCACGGCCATGTTCAGCACTTCGTACACGATCCCGTTGGATCGCGCGTTGAGGCTTTTCTCCAGGAGGCTCATGTATTCACCGTCCTGCTCGATGTTCCAGCCGAACATCCCGGAGTCGCCCATACCAAGAATGCGCAGGGCGTTCGCAGGCTTCTCGTCGGCGTAGTCCCGACTGTCCCGCATCCCGCGCAGATTCGTGCGAACGCGCGTGTGGCCGAATTCGAGGTCGAGTCCTGGCTGCAACTCATACACCAGCTTGATGACATCGCTCGGCTGGATAATCAGGCCGAGGGGATGATCGCTCCGGATCTTCTGCCGGTTGTGGTTGATCTTCAGGGCTTTCAGGCCTTCGAGGGAATTGCCTTCGGACTGACGGATGAGCACGCGCCGCAGGGCGATTTCGCAGACCAAGAAGGACAGGGCGAGACTCATCGAAAGGAGGACCAGCCGACCCGCATACCGCTGCCATGCGTCGAAACCCGCTTTGAAGCCGTGCACCAGGATCCACCATGCGGTGAAGAAGGCCACGGCTCCGGCAAGGTGCGCGTAGGGATTCTCCGCATAGATGATGAATGCCCAGACATCACCCCGCAGGACCATCAGGACAACAAGGAGAACGAACAACGCAAAGCCCGCGAGAAACGCCGCAGCAAGTGCCCGCGCCACCCACCCGTCGACCAGCGTCCACAGAAGCCCGATCCAACGGAATACTGTTCTCTCCAGGAAGGAAAACCAACCAGGTGTATCTTCGCTCATGTCTTCCCATTCACAACGCAGTCACTATCTTGCACCAGTATCAAAATAGAAACATTTTCGTGTGTTCAAATTCTCCAGCCCGCTGTCTCGCTCGACGCCAACTCGAAAATCGCAAAAAAGGCCAATAGAAATAGCAAAAGCTAACGCGGCTGCAAGTCTCTGGCAACAAGTGACAAGTCGCACGGTATATTTTACTACGTAGAAAGTAGAATCATAAGCAACGTGTGCTGAACATGATACGTAGCGGCGTTGTAGCGTGAACGGTATCGAGATACTTTCGTCATAGATACCACCCGTTCTTATCGCCCGCAAATGAGCCGACAGCCGATACGCTTCTTGAGCTTTTATCACCGGGACGACGGCGATTCCGCCGACGCGATGTTGCGAGCGTTTGCCATCCACCACCGTTCTCGTCCCTTGGATCTGCTGACTATGGCCGGGGGAGACGCGAGGATGCTCGGTGTGATGGCCGCGGTGGCCGGAAAGTATGGTCTCTCGAATTACGTGCGCTTCGAGTCCGGGGCTTCGGAGGAACGCCTGGTGGAATTTGCCAGGTCCGTCGATGTGCTGGTGATGCAGGATCCCACCGAGGCCGCGCTGCACACGCTTCTTTCCACGGGGAAACCCGTTGTCGTGTGCAAGAACGGGCTCATTCCGGCGGATGTCGCTGTGCATGCAGCGTCCGATCCGAAGAGCCTGGCCGCTGTCATGGTGAGCCTTGCTGGTGACGCAGCTTTGCGGGCCACCGTCGGGCAGCACGGGCAGAAGTTCGCGATGGAGCACAGGATCAACCCGCAGCTCGTGGAGTCGAAGGCCTCCGCGGTCGATCGTGTGTTCGACGTCTTGCGCCAGCACCGCCCGCGACATCCCTGACGCCCTGTATCATGGTGCAGCTTTGGAGGCAGTTTCAACCCAAAGGTCGGGGTAGTAGTCGCCCTTCTGGTTTGTCGTGACGCGGTGCCACGCATCGACGCGGCGGAAGTCTTCTCCGAAGCGACCGACAAGAATCTCAACCTCGCGGCCCGAGCCCTTTTCACGCCGCCTCATGCTCTCGCCGCGATAGGGTCCGGTCATGACGAAAAATCGGGGATGGTTGCTCCAGCGCGGGTGATAGACTTTCAGCCCGTTGACGCCGGGTGCCCCGTCGAGGGTTACGACCCATGATTCCCCAGACGCCGTGCGCATGGTGATGTCGCGATGGCTGCTGTTGAATATCCAATTGAGCATGCTGTTGTCCGGCGCAAGCCCCGTCCAGCAGCCGCGGCCAACCAGCGACGGCTGTCCGGTCACGAGATCCAAGAATGCTGCATGTGGCCAGGGAAACGTACCGAAGAGGCGACGGCCATCACGGGAGAGATAGATTCCATCGAGCGCAACGCCGCCCGGTTCGACAACGACTTCGGGCGCTTTGCTTCCATCCACGGGAAATTTCACGATCTTTCTGCATTCACCGTCCCTGCCGCCGGTCGGCTCCACGGCTGCGTAGATCCAGTCCTTGCCATCCGACGGATCATCGCGAATCAGCAGGGCGTACCCATCGCCCAAGGGTGTGACGTCTTCGCTGCCCCAGTTCACCCGGAAGATGCGCAGGTCCTTCTTGCGGCTGAAGACGACGTAGGAGCCGTCCGGAGATATTAGTGGGCTGCCGATCTGCTCCAACGGCCCCGCCAGTTTCCTCGCCGCACCATCCGCGGTGTCGAGCCCCATCAGGAGGTGTCCCGTCCCGGTCAGGAACATGTCATCCGGATCGCCCGAGGCTTCGACCCACACCACCTTCGCGCGTGCGCCGGTCAGGGCCTGCAAAGCATGGTCCGCCTCCTGACCTCCGGATCCACATCCCGTGGATAGCACGATGAAAATAAGTCCCGCAATGAAGTGCGTCGATTTCACAAGGGGGGAAGATACGACATAATCCTTGCGAATACAGTCTCGGCACTGCGGGAAGCGAAGTGGTAAGGATTCAAGATGCTTGGCAGGAACTTCTTTCACATGACGTGGCGCAAGTTTGTTGCGCTCGCGGCATTCGCATTCTGGGTGCGCTCGCTGTTCTTCATCTGCTGGTATCCGCCGTACGACGGCTTCGATGAATTCATGCACGTCGCCTACCTGCAATACCTGCATGAAGAGGGCGAGCCCCCGGTCTATGGGAAGTCCATCACACCGAAGTCACTCTATCCCGACATGATTCGCTACCCGCATGCGGAGGTCTCGTGGCGGGTGATCAAGGACACGGGTGCGCGTAGTTTCCGCAATTTCTATGGCCACACTCCGGAACTGCTCAGCTCGCCTGACATTGCGCTCTATCAGGGCCAGCACCCGCCGCTGTACTACCGGATCACGGATCCGTTGTATCAGGTTCTACACTCACGCTACGGCATGGCCACGACCTTGGGTGTGTTGCGCGCAATCAACGCACTATTCGCCGCCTTCGCCCTTCTTCTCCTGCTCGCACCACTCTCCGCGGTATTTGGCGACAACAGGGTTGTCCGGTTCTCGATCCTCGCCGCCGTGTCATGGCCGATGTTCCTTGTGAATTCCATTCGCGTAGCCAACGACGCGCTGGCCATTCTCTTTGCGGCCGCGGCCTTCTTCCTTGTAATGGGACTGCGTGGTGAGAACCCCCGCATCCTGCTGTATGCCGCGATCGCCGGCCTTCTTCTCGGTCTCGGCGCGATGACCAAGCTCGTGGCGTTCCTCTTCCTCCCGGCATTTGTCGCGTACTTCATCTGGTTGGCTGCGACGGAAAGGGGCGCACGCCTGCGCTGGCTTCTCGCAGTCGTTGCGCTGACGGCTGGATATCTCGTCGTGGCTGGATCGTTCCATCTGGCGAGCCACGAGGCCTTCGGCACGTATTTTCCGCAGCAGGAAACCATGCTGAACGCGAGCGCAATGCACAGTAGTTCGGAGCTGCTCGGCATGATGAAGTGGTCCGATCCGTGGACGATATTCGGCCAGCGTTTGCTCCTGACCGCGTGGACAAGTGGAATGACGTTTATGAAGCAAGGCGCGTTCGCATACTGGCTCACCGGTGGTTTCTTTGCCGCGTGCCTCGTGGGTTGGTTCGCGTGGTTCGCCACTTCGCGCAGGACGCTCACGCGGTCCCTCGTGCATGGCAGTGTGCTGATCCTTCTCTGCGTCGGCGCTGTCTTCGCCGCCGGCTACATGCACGCCCTGCATTCCCGACTTCAGTGGGATGCCGTGCTCACGCCTTCACACTACGTAATGCAGGCGTTTCCCCTGCTGATTGTGTTTGCGGGTTTCGGCTTGCGCGGACTGCCATCCCGCGCCGGCGAGGTGCTCATGGCGGCAAGCGCCGCCGCGTTCGTTGTCATTGAGGCACACTCGTGGATTGCAGTTGCAGTCCCTTACTGGACGCAGACTCGCGATCCGTCATTGGCCTGGCAGCGCATGGACGCGTTGACCGGTGCCGCGGGGCTGTCGCCGCTCTTCCTGGCGACCTGGACTTTGCTCGCGTTGTGGCTGGCCGTCACGGCCTGGCGTGTGAATCAGCGCGATGATGCGCCGCGCGGGGGGTAACGCGGAATGCTTCGCGCCGTGAGATTGTGGATCGTCAGGTCGCGCGACATGGAATCCGTGTAGAGCTGGATATGACCGGCATACTCCGGGTCGATGATCGGGAAGTAGACTTTGCTCGTGCCCGGTTCGAGGAATGCCTTTTGCGTCCTGCTCGTCAGTTCCGGCCATGTCTCCTCATGCCGGGTAGCCCAGGTCATCGTGAATTCCGTCTTCACGAGCGTTGTGACCTCGATGCAGAGAATCGGCACTTCGAGATAGGCGTTGAGGGGCAGGTCGAGATCGAACACGACCTGGGACCGTGAATTCGCCACGACACCGGTTGTTACGTCGGTCACTTTCGTCAGGTGATTGGGCTTGAGCTGTTGTCCCAGCGCGGACGCGTCGAGCGTGAGCTTCTCATCAGCACCCGCATAGCGTGAGGACCAGCCCTCCTGCTGCACGACAACGGGATATCGCTGTCCGAGGCGGAGGCGTCTCTCCGCCATGATGTGCAGCACGATGTCAGGATTCACGCGATCGAGGGTATCCTCCTCGATGCCTTCGTTGGTCCAGCGGAAGCGTGTGCGGCTGAAGTAGTCCGGGAAGAACGGTTTCAGGAAGTGTCCGTAGGAGTCGTGGAAGAAGAGCAGCGACGGAAGATTGGTCGCCGGTTGCGTCGTTTCGATATCGCTCAGTTCGGATTCGCCAAGCCGTGTGGCGGTCACCTTGGAATCGCGCATCCGGTACTCCGGGAAATGTTCGTACGCGATATGTGTCAGCCCGATGACGCGCACGAGGTCACCGTCAAGGCACCGGTAGTCACGGGCATTATAGCGGTCGCGATCGACCTCGGGCAGTTGCGGATACGCAGGCTTCAGGTGCTTGATCACTTCGTCCAGAGCAACCAGGCACCCTTCGTCGTTCCAGTGCGTATCGGTCAGGCGATAGACGAGCGCGCGTGATTTTGCGGCGAGCGAGGGCGGGGCGAGATCCAGGAATTCAAACGACAGGCAGCGGCGCATGTGCTCCATGAATTGCTGGCGTGCCGTGGGAAGTCCGATGTTGCGCCACGCCGACGGCAGCTTCTCGGGGTAGAGGGTCTCCTTGCTCGCGACGAGGCCGAAGAGGTAGGTCTTGTTGCGCTTGACCACCCAGTCGCGCTCGTCCTCAAGCTGCCAGCGCCAGCGTTCGAGCTGGTAAGGATTCAGCGGTTTCGTTCCGCGATGGTCTTCCAGCGGTTCGCCGTCCTCGGCGGGAATGCCCTTCAGGAAGAGCCAGCGTCCCTCGCCGAGTACCACTTTGGGCGACGGCGACGCGTGAAGTCCGAAATAGGTCAGGACGCTGTGTCCGCGGATCAATGCATCGCGCAGGCCGAACCGGTCGGAGAAGTATGCTTCAAAGGCTGCGGGGAAGTTCTTCACCGAGTCCGCCGTCCACTTCCACTCCGGCGCGGGCGCCAGAACACGTTGTTCGGTGTCGACGGCCTTCGCGGGCTGAATCTTCCCGAGCAGGAGCAGGGCTCCCGGCAGGGCAATGGCGAGCAGGAAGATGCCGATCTCCAGCGCATCCAGCAGTCCGTGTCTTTCTGTTCGTGCGGTGGCCATGGGTTAGAAGCGGAAATAGATGAAGGGATTGTGAGTTCCTGCCGCCAACTTCATGGCGCTCAGGACGAAGAGTATGCCAAGCGTCAATGTGCCGAGGATCTGCACGGCCGCGGCGCGTCCCGCCGAAGGGGAAGCGCCGAGCAACTTCGCTTTCAGCCACGGCGTGAACGGTGTGATGGCGAACATCGCGGCGAAGAGCGCAGCCCACGACTGGTTGTCGAGGTAGAGTCCAATCGGATGCAGGAGCTGCATCCCGCTGCCGCCTGTAAACATGGCGATGTAGAACGCGCCCGCTTGTTCCGTGTCCACCGCGCGGAACCAGACCATTGTCGTGACGGTCACAAACCAGAGATAGAGGTGGGCCAGACGTGACTTAAAGAATGGACGCCGGTTGGCTTTGAAGATTCGTTCCAGGATCAGATACATGCCCTGGTACATGCCGAACATGATGAAGTTCCAGCTCGCGCCGTGCCAGAGGCCGCAGAGGAAGAACACGCTGAGCAGGTTGAAGTAGGCGCGCGCCCGGGAGCAGCGATAGCCGCCGAGCGGTGTGAAGAGATAGTCGCGGAACCAGGTGGAGAGCGAGATGTGCCAGCGCTGCCAGAACTCGGTCATGGTCTGCGCCACGAGCGGATAGCGGAAGTTCGGCAGGAAGTGGAAGCCGAACATGCGGCCGAGACCGATCGCCATGTCGGAATACGCCGAGAAATCGAGATAAAGCTGGAGGAGCGCGAGCGTGGGGCCGAGCCAGCCCAGTTGCCAGGTCAGCTCGTTTGCTGGTATCGCGAAGATCTTGTCTGTGGCCTCGCCCAGGACGTTGGCCAGGAGCATCTTCTTGCCGAGACCGATGATGAACAGGCGCACGCCCGACGCGAAATCGGGCCGCGTAACCGTCCGCTTGATGATCTCCGCCGCGACATCGCTGTAGCGTACGATCGGGCCTGCAATGAGCTGGGGGAACAACGCGACATACAGGGCCACGTCGGTGAACTTGCGCGCTGCGGGAACATGGCGGCGATACACATCGACGACATAGGACAAGGCCTGGAAGGTGAAGAACGAAATGCCGAGCGGCAGATGGATGGGAGCCAGGTCAATGGCCGGGATACCGACAGCCTTGAGCGCGACGTTGAGGTTGTCGACGAGGAAATTGGCGTACTTGAAGTAGATGAGCAGCGCCATGTTCAGGGCGACACCGGTCGATACGAGCAGAAAGCGTGTTCGTGGTTCGGCGGTCGCGGCGATCCAGCGGCCGAACACATAGTTGATCGTGATGGACGTGAGCATCACGACGACGTAGAAGGTCTCGCCCCAGGCGTAGAAGAACAGGCTGGCGATCAACAGGAAGAGGTTGCGGAAGCGCCAAGGTAGGGCAAAGTAAACAGCCAGCACAACCGGCAGGAACAGGAACAGGAATATGGTGGAGCTGAAGACCATGTGCTGGATCGGATAAAGCGCGCCATTTCACGACTTTCAGCGAAAAAATCAAGTTTATGTCCCACCCCCTGAACAATATCCGCGTCGTCCTCGTTCGTCCCTGCTACGGCGGCAACATGGGATCGGTCTGCCGTTCCATGAAGAACATGGGCATTTCCGACCTCGCCATCGTCCAGCCGCGTCCCGATATGAACTTCGCCGAAGCCCAGATGATGGCGCTTCACGCGATCGATATCCTGGAGAACCGGAAGGTCTTCAATTCGGTCCGTGAAGCGGTCGCTGACTGTGCCCTCATTGCCGGCACAACGGCCCGGTCAGGGCTCTACCGCGTCCACTCCAAGTCGCCCCGCGAATGGGCGCCGACACTTCTGGATTCGGCTCGCGCCAACAAAGTTGCGCTGCTCTTCGGCCCGGAGGATGACGGCCTCAGCAACGAAGATCTCGAGGTGTGCACCCAGGTCATTCGCATTCCATCGTCGTTCAAATACGAATCCCTGAACCTCGCGCAGGCCGTGATGATCTGCTGCTACGAACTCTTCGTGGAGAGCGGCGTCTTCGAACCGAAGCAGGAACCGACCGGCGAAGCCCACTCGATCATGCGGGAGCGCATGATGGAAATCTGGCAGGAGATGCTGAAGGACGTCGGCTTCTTCAACCGTGACAACGAAGACCACATGATGATGGGCGTCCGCCGCATCTTCTCCCGTGGCAAACTCACCGAAGCCGACTGTAACATCATGATGGGCATCGCCCGCCAGGTCCAATGGTACGCCAAGGAAGCGCGGAAGGCCGGCGAGTCAAAGCCGGGCCCGTAAGTTCATAGAAACGGGTTTACGACGCGCACGGAACCAAATCGTTGACCGTGTTGAAAGTCCTCGGAGAACAGCGTGGAGCATCCCAGCATCTGGGCCGAGGCGACCATCGCCGCATCCCAGAACTTCAGTTGACGATGATGGGCAAGCTCGGTAGCCCGTCGAAAATGTTCGCCGGACGAAGGAAGTATCGGAAAGCGGTCCAGCGTATCGAGAAACGCCAGAACCTGGGCGTGTGGCAGCATGAATGATCCCTTGGACGTGGCGTTCACGTAGCATTCGCTCAGCACCTGGAACGACAGACCACAGTCATCCCTAAGCAGGATGTTTCGCGCAATGTGGCTCTTCTTCTGTTCTGCGGGGGACTTGCTCAGGAAGTAGAGCAGGATGTTGGTGTCAAGGAACACACTAGCGGGCATGGAGTTCGTCCCGGGATGGCCGTTTTCCCACCGCATAGTGTCCCATCGCTTCCCGCACCTCGAGCATGCGACGACGCTTTGCTTCAGCTTCCGTCTCGCCTGCAGCTACAGTTCGAAGAAACTCGGCCACGAGCGCTGAAACAGACGAATCACGCTCGGCCGCAGCTACTCGAGCCCGTCTGTATACATCGTCAGGAACTGTCACCGTGATGTTCTTCATGCTCACAGCGTAGACCCTGCTGTGTTCCTGTCAAGCTGTCACAGTATCACAGTGCCTGTGATGTGGAGCATGTTCAGCCGTGATGTCACGGGTGGCGAACACCAAAAGGCCACCCAGCACTCCCCCCGCGTGCGTCTGGACGATCGGGAGGCCGACGGAGCCCATGTGCCAGGAGGAGAGGAATACCTGTCCCGTGGCACACTCCAGCATGGCCTTGCCGGCCACGACGACGAAGGCGGCGGCGCCTGCGATATGGTCGGCTTTCGAGCCGCGCGCATCCTGCCACATCATCAATCCTGTCAACGCCATGAGTCCGTGCGCGGGGCCTGAAAGGCCGCGCAGGCCTGCGGTTGCGATATCCGGGGAGAAGAGGATGGCGATCAAGAGGCTCGATGCGGCGCATGTCGTGACGCAGGCCATGCGCGACGTAGCGCTGCGCATCGGCAATGCGGCGTAGAGGCAGAGGAAGCCTATTGCATCGAGGGCGAAATGATACGTGCTCACGTGGACGAACGGATGAGTCACCAGGCGCCACCATTCCCCGTCGGCGACGCGTGTCGCAGAGTAGGCGAGATGTGCGGTGGAACCGCCGAGGAGGAGCGGGGCATTTAGAACAAGCAGTGCGAGGGTGATCAGGATCAGGTCGAGGTGGTGCCGTGGTTTCATGGTTCAGTCCTTCGGCAGTCAGGTAGGGCGAAGCCTCCGGCTGAGCCGCTTGGCGGGAAGAGCGGCTCACCGGGACGGTTCGCCCTACCTTTGACACACTTCAGTCACTTGCTGCTTTGCGGCGGCGCATCGCCACATAGGCTGACCACATGACGAACAGGGGCCCGACGGGACCGCTGCCGCCGGTGTTGATATCCCAGCTCTGGCGGGGACGAGGCGCTTGCGCAGATTGTGTCGGCGCGGGCGATCCCGGCTGCTGCACCTGCGGCGCTGCGGCTGACGTGGCTTCCTGCGGGCCCAGCCCCGCCGCGGCTTTGCTGCGAAGCTGTTCGAGACCCTGACGCACTTCGGTCTGCGCGCGACGATCGCGTTCGATGCGAAGTGCATTCTGCTGATTGATCTTCCAGCGCTGGTACTCGCCGTCGTTTTCCAGCACGAGGAACGATGTGTACTCGGTCGCAATGGAATAGGCCTCGCCGAGGCGGATGACTTCCGCGGTGACGTCCTGGCGCGAGCCGGTGCGGTCCGCGATCTTGAGCAGACGATCAATCTTGTGCCATGCCCACATGCGTTCGATCTCCGGGTTGCGTTCATCGACGGCCGGCATTTCCAGGCTGGCGACCTGCGAGAACGTCTGGCCGCGGATGTCGCCGCTGATGTCGGCTTTCAGCTCGCCACCTCCCTTGTAACGGCCATACACACGGACCGGGGAGCCTTTGAATAGATTCGGAAGCTTCTGCGGTTCGATGTCGTAAACCTCTACGCCGGCGAAGTTGATCTTCAGGTTCGAGGCCACGGGGTTCATCAGCTTGCGACGGAAGGCCTTGGCCTGGCGTTCGAAATTATCCTCCTGCGACAGGAAAGCTGCGAGTCCGCCGGATTCCTCGGCGAGTTCTTCCAGGAGAGGGCGATTCACTTCGTTACCGACACCGATGCAAAACACGCGGGCGTGGGACGGACGCTGTTGAATCTGGCTGAGAAGGACCTGACGCTCGGCCTGCTCCGTCATGCCGTCGCTGAAGATGACGACATTCAGCGTGCGATCCGGGTTGCCGTAGCGATACGCCGTGGACATGGCAGGGTTCAGGATGGTACCGCCGCGCGCGTGCTGCAGGTTCAGGAAGCGCTCGGCCGTTTCAAGGTTCTTCTCGTTGACCTCTTGAAGCTGGTTGAAGAGCGTGCGCAGTTCGACGTTAAACGTCAGCACTTCGAATCGGTCATCCGGGCCGAGTTCGCGAATGAACGCGGCAATGGAGTTGCGCGACAGCGGCAGCTTGCCGTCGTTTGCCATGCTGCCGGATACGTCGAGGACAAAGACGTAGTCCGCGCCGTCGTTCAGTCCGGCAAGGTCTTCACCGGAAGTCAGCGTCAGCGCAAAGTATCCGTCCTCGTTCTGCTCCTTCGCGGTGATGATATCGATGCCGGTCCTGGGCCGTGTCGCCGTGACCTGGATCACGACGTCGCGATTCAAGTCGCCACCCGCCGCCTCAAGGCTGGCCTGCGCGTAGTGTTCCGCATGCTTGGCGAGGACGAACTCCGACGCGTGGCTGGGACTCTCGATCTCGCGGATCGGGATAGTAGACTTGGCGTCCACGTTGATCGAGAAGCGGCCCGTGGTCTTGGACTTGATGTCCGTGCGCGTGACCGTGGCCAGCGGATAGACATACGTCATCATGTCGTGGTCGTAGTCGAGTTCCTGGTAGTAGCTGATCTCGACCTTCTGCTCCGCGCGGGGTTGGATCGGGAATATGCGCATCTCGAAGGTCTTGTAGTCCTTCTGTTCGAGAAGGCCGGGATCGCGTTTCACCTGCTTGTAGCTATTGTAGATTTCGCGGGCGCGCTGCTTTTCAACCACCTCGCCGATCATCTCCTTCCCGTTGATCCACATGCTGAAGTTGGCGACCGACGCACCGCGTGGAACAGGGAACGTGTAGAGCGCCTCGACCTGCCTGTCTTCGAGGTTCACGAACACCTGCGTGACACGTGTCACCGCGATCCCGTTGTTGATCGTGACTTCGACATCGTGCTCCTTGATGTCGAGCTGTCCGCCGAGGCCGCCATCGGCGATTAGTAGTCCGGCTGCGCGACTTTCCACGCCAGCCAAGATCAGCGCGGCTGCGGCGACACCCATCACCCCCCGGCTCCATCCAACACCTGTTTTGGTCTTCATTGTTGTTCTCCCTGGATCGCAGCCCGGTTGTCGGGTTGCAGAAGCTCCTATTGCAGGTGATGTGCCAGCGGTTTGGGGCAGAATCGCAAGTGCTTGGTGTGCAAGATGTAAAATCGGACGGATCGGTCCGATCGGTCGGATCAGTCTGATGTGATGATCATAAAAAGCGCATTGGCTATTCAAAAAAAGCACACCAACTGCTCATTGACCGCCCATGTACTATGCGGTACGTAGTACGCATCGCATAGTACGGCTGTGGATACATGGGTTACACAATGGCGGAAGGGGTTGATGGAGTACTGCATTCTTTGCGTGCTTCGTCGGGGGGACAACTACGGGTACGAGATTGTGCAGGCGCTCCGGGCGATTGAAGCGCTCGCGGTATCCGAGAGCACGGTGTATCCGATCCTGACACGCTTGCGCGAAGAGGGATTTCTCAAAGTGCGCGATGTCCCTTCGCCCTCCGGGCCCCCGCGCCGCTACTTCTCCCTAACCGCGCTCGGTCGTGTGCGTCTCGTGCAGATGGACAGTTATTGGCAACTCCTCGTCTCCGCGATGAATCAACTTCGAACGTCCTCCAACCAGGAAATCAAACCATGAACCTCCGTCCGGAACTTCGTGATCGGGTCGACGCGTATCTGCGCGACGTCGCGAAAGCCGCAGCTCACCTCTCGACACGCGAGAGGGACGATCTCATTCAGGAACTCCAGCGACATATCAGCTACGCCCTGCACCAACGGGGCGGGACGGATCCCACGCTGGACGACGTGCTGTACGTGCTTGGCGAAATGGACGATCCGTCCGCGTTTGCCAAGGTCAGCGGCGACGAACCTTCGACCGTGGCTTTTCATCCAGGCCCGACACGCTGGTCCTGGTTCATGCTCGCGCTGGCGTTCCTTCTGGTCAATGCGTGGGGCGTCTGGCGATGGACCGGGGGCGGGAATCTGCTCGCTGGATTTTCATCGGCTGTACAGTTCGCGGCGGGCGACCGTTTCACGATCAAGGGACGCGAGCCGCTCAGTTGGTCATTCCCAAAGGACGTAGACACGGGGAGCGTGGATATGAAGCTGAGTCCGCGTGCCCCGGGCCGCATCTACTGGGAATCACCCACGGAGCTGAGGTTTGAACCGCAGGCGAACTGGCCCTTGTGCACCGAGTTCGAGGCGACGATTACCGGTGGCGTGCGCAAAGCGGACGGCACGCCTTGCCCGCCAACGACGTTTCGCTTCCGCACGGCCCCGTTGCAGGTGACGGCCGCGGAGCAGGTCGGGGTGAATGCGCAGCGCGAGGCGGTGGTCCGGATATTCTTCAACGCGCCGCCTGATCGCAAGTCACTCCAGCGCATGATGACGCTTTCTACGCCGAAGAAGGACCCGTTGACGTGGACCGAGATCGGCGAAAGCGATGGCGCCCAGGTTCTCCTCCGCACGGAAGCCCTGACGCACGACGAGCTTCAGATCGAGATTGACGAAGGGCTTCTGCCCGCGTCGGGAACACTGGGCCTCGCGTCAGACGGCAGGTTCGAAATCAAGATCACCGACTCGCTCACGCTCCAGCGGGTCACACCGTCATCGCCGGCCTTCGAAAGTTGTCAGGTCGAAGCCGCGTTCACCGCAGCGATCGATGTCGAGAGCGCCCGCGGATTCATCGACGTGGAACCCGCGGTGGAATTCGACATCGAACCCATGTCTTCGTGGTGGGGCGGGGGATGCATTCTTCGCGGTGATTTCCAGCCGGGTGGCATCTACCGCCTGACCTTCCGCGCGGGCCTTCGATCCACGCAGGGTACGGAGTTGACTCATGACCTCGTGCGCAGCATCGAGTTCCCGGACCGTCCCGCATCCCTCGCCTTCCGCACCGACGGCCGCTACCTCGCGCCGTCAGGCAAGCTCCAGATTCCGGTCGCCGCCATGAATCTCAGGTCGTTTACGATCGGCGCCGCACCGCTGCCTCCCCACAACCTCGCGCAGTATGCGCTTCGCGAGGCCGGACGCTTCTCCCGGTACTATGGCTGGAGTCCCCAGCATCACGCGGAGAACCTCGCGCGAGCCGCGACCGTCCTGACCAATGAGCTTCCGGAGCGACCGAACGAAGAACAGTCCGTTCTCGTCGACCTCAAGAAGGTGGCCGCGCAGGAAGCGCCGCGTGGCGCCTACCTGGTGAGCGTCGAGGCCAGCGCCGTGGCTCCCGTGGTCCGCTTGATTGTTGTCACGGATCTCGGACTCTCCGTGCGCCAGACCGACGAAGGTGCGCTGGTCTGGGTCACATCCTTGAGCAAAGCCGAACCCGTCGCCGGAGCCGAGGTCACGCTCGTGACGCAGAATGGCGATGAAGCGGGCCGCGGTACGAGCGACGAAGATGGCTTCGTCTTCATACCCGCGATCGACGCCGACCCGATCATCGTAACGGCCTCTTTGAACGGCGACGTGACGTACCTGTCGCTCGCTACGGCACCGCTCCAGATTGCCGAGGCCTATTCGGGAAGATCCCACGTCGGCGATGGCTACGAAGCGTACCTCTTCACGGATCGAGGTGTTTACCGACCTGGTGAGACCGTGCACGTTCAGGCCCTTGTTCGGGATGAAGCGATCAACGCTCCCGAACAGTTTCCCGTCCTCTTCCGCGTCCGCCAGCCTGACGGTCGTGTCTATCGCGAGGTCTCCGCGATGCTCGACGCGAAAGGCTCCGCGGAGCATGCGCAGGTACTGCCCGACTATCTGCCCACCGGTTCTTACCGGGTCGAAGTCGCCATGCCGGGCGATGGACCGGCCATTGGCTCGGCAAGTTTCTCGGTTGAGGACTTCGTGCCGCCGCAGATCCGCGTGAACGTGAGTGGCTTCGCGTCGCATGCACCCGTGGATCTCGATCAGGAGGTCTCCGTTTCCGCAGAGCACCTCTTCGGTCGTGCGGCAGCGGGGTTGCCAGTCAGCGCAGTGGTTGGATTCGAAGAGGCGCCGTTCCTGGCCGTCGTCTGGAAGGACTACGTTTTCGGCGACAGTGAAAAGGCGTTCGAGTCCTCTGTGCGCGATCTCGGGAAGACGGCGCTCGATGAGGAAGGGCGTTCGTCATACAGCATTCAAGGCGTCGCCGCGTGGCGTCCTTCTGCGCGGATCAAGGCGACGGTCAGCGCCACCGTGACAGAATCAAGCGGTCGCGGCGTCAGTGCGTATGCAAGTTCCCTGCTGGATCCTTATCCCTTCTACATCGGGGTGCGTTACGCTGGCGGCCGACGTTCCGTCCCGGTCGGCTCGGTGCAGGTTCTGGACATTGTCGCCGTGGAGCCCGATGGGAATGTCGCCTCGAACGCGCCGGGCTTGCGGATTGAGACCAGCCGCGTGACATGGAGCACCGTGCTGCGTCGCCGACCGGACGGCCAGTTCGCCTACGTCTCGGAGAGAACGCTCACGCCGGTAGCCGATAGTGTCGTGGCGCCTAATGCAGGCAAGGCGTCGTGGACGAACAGCGTGGATGCGGCGGGTGACTACGTTGTTGTCGTCAGCGATCCCGAAAGCGAGGCGTCATCGAGCATCGAGTTCCATGCCCACGCCGTCGATGACACGTGGGAGACATGGGACCGTTCAAGGCCGGATCGGCTGGACGTGCAATCGGATCGCGACACGTACGCGCCCGGTGACGTGGCGAAAGTCACCATACGCTCTCCGTTTGAAGGAATCGGTCTGCTTACGGTCGAGACCGATTCGATTCTCGAGCGACGACTGATTCGATTGTCGGGCAAGTCGACGACGGTCGACGTTCCGCTAAGCGCGGATGCCGTCCCCAGCGCGCTTTGTTCGATTGCTCTGATTCGACCTGCCGTTGCGGAGGGTACGTGGTCCGCTCATCGCGCAATCGGCTCGACCGTGCTCCGCGTAGCGCCCAATGGTCGTCGGCTATCGCTGGAACTTGCTCAGCCCGAAGTCGTGAAACCGCAGACGAGTTTCCCGGTTCGAATCACCGTGCGGAATGAAGGTGGTCAGCCCGTCGCCGGCGCGGCGGTGGTTCTCATGGCCGTCGATGAAGCCATCTGCATGTTGACCGATCACGAAACGCCCGACCCGCTCGCGTGGTTCCTTGCGCCGCGTGATACATCGATCGTAGCCCATGACCTCTTCAGCGATCTCATGCCGATCGTTGAAGATGAGATCGGTGGCGCCGCCTCGCACATCGCAGGCGATGCGTCCAGCGCCCTGCGCCGTCGCTTGAATCCCATCCGCGCCCGGCGTTTCCAACCCCTCGCACTCTGGTACTCGAAGCTTGAAACTGATTCTGCCGGCGTCATCGCGACCAATGTTGCGCTGCCCGAGTTCACAGGGGAAATCCGGCTCATGGCCGTGGCGTGGAATGCAAGTGATGCGGGCTCAGCGGATGCCGCTGTCAAGGTGCGCCGCGATGTCGTCGTTGAAACGTCGCTGCCGCGATTCCTTGCACCCGGTGACCAAGTTCGGTCGAAGGTGCGTCTGTACAACACGACGGACTCCGCAAAGCAAATCGTGTTGCGTATGACGACCGGCGGACCGCTCACGCTGGAAGACCCGGTTCGCGAGATTGCGCTTCCTGCGGGCGGCACGGTTGAGCAGATCTTTGACCTCGTGGCAGGGTCCGCACCGGGCAAGGCGGTTTGCGACGTGAGTGTGGAGTCGGAAGGATTCCATGAATCGATCGAGATCGCTGTGCGCCCTGCCGCGCCACCCGTGACCCGCGTCGTGACAGGTGCCATTCCGCCGGGACAAACACAGCGCTTCGAGTGGTCGAGCGACCTGCTCACCGCCGGTGGTGAAGCCGAGGTGCGCATCGCAGTGCAGCCTGATGTTCAGCTCTCGGGGGCCTTCGACGCCCTGCTGACGTATCCATACGGATGCCTCGAGCAAACGGCTTCGGCAGCGTTCCCGCTGCTCGTCCTGCCCGACCTCGCGGCGCGCGTGAAACCTGGATCGCTCGGCAGGGAAGAGTGCATGCATTTTGCGGAAGCGGCCGTGCTGCGTATTCTCTCGATGCAGGTGAGCGGTGGTGGATTCAGCCTGTGGCCGCGCGGAGACAGGGCAGCCACCTGGCCCACGCTGTACGCCACGCACTTCCTGATTGAGGCTCGCGCTGCGGGGTTGCGCATTCCCGAAGACCGACTCGCCGACGCGCTGGCCTTTGTGCGTGGCGTGGTCGATCGGCCCACGGCGCGAGATGCCGATCCCGATTCGTCGGCATGGCTCGTTGACCGCGAAGAACGCGCCTATGCGTGTGAAGTGCTGGCGCGCTCCGGGAAGCCTGCCACGGCTTGGAGCACCCGTTTGCGCGAGGAGGTGCCACGACTCACCTTCGCAGCGCGCGTGCACACCGCGAATGCGCTGGCGCTCAGTGGTGAACCTCGCTTCGCGGTGGACATCCTCAAGCAGCTTGACCTGCCGATGATCCGCACCGAGCGGGATTCGGGCGGGACGTTGGGCAGTCCCGTGCGCGACATCGCGCTCCTGCTGAAGGCGTGGCTCGATACCGATCCGCAGCGTCCCGAGATTCCACATCTCGTCGACGCGTTGAACAGCCGCGCGGAACAGGGCCGGTGGGGCACCACCCAGGACGACGCCATGGCCTTGATGGCGCTCGGTTCGTATGCGCGGCGTGTGCCGCCGGGGTCACCAACGCTTGATGTGTTGTGGAACGGATCCGAAGCCGGCGCCGGGACAAATGCATTCGCATCGTCCTGGTCGGCCAGCGAAGCTGTGCCATTCGTCGAGAACAAGGGCACATCGGTCGTGTACTACTCCATGACGAGCCACGGAACACCCGCTGAGCCCGCGACGGACGATCTGGCTCAAGGCCTGTCCGTGTATCGGACGGTGTACAACGTGGCGGGTGAGGAACTCGAAGCATCGATTCTCCAGCAGGGTGACTTGGTTGTTATCAGGCTCGATGTCGATCCGATGGAGTATGTTGCGGACAACGTCGTTATAGTGGACCTCCTGCCGGCGGGTTTGGAGATCGAGAATCCGGCTCTGTCCACATCACAGCTCGTTCCCTGGATCACGGCGAAGCAGGACTGGTGTCTGCATCGGGACATCCGGGATGATCGCTTGATCCTGTTCACCGGCACCGTGTCGTCGCCATCGCAGTACTTCTATGCCGCGCGCGTCGTCACGCCCGGCCGGTTCGTATGGCCCGCCGTGCGAGCTGAATGCATGTACGACCCCGGCAGGAAGAGCGAGCAGGGCCATGCTGTGCTGGAGGTGCAGGAGTGAAGCGCTCGCTGCTGGCGATCGGAGCGATGGGTCTCGCGGTGTGGGCCGCGATACCGTTCGACGTCGCGCGACTTAAAATGTTCCCGGCTGGTGTGAGGGTGCTGGATGCGGACGGGCGTGTGCTTCGGGAGTTCCTCAGCCCGGAAGGTTTCGACTGCATTCCCGTCTATCGTCCTCGGGCCGAAGATTGGATCGTGAAGGCGATCATCGCGGCCGAGGACTCGCGCTTCCAGGACCACTGCGGCGTGGATGTGCGGTCCATCGGTCGAGCGTTGGTGCAGAACGTCTGGTCGCGAAAAGTCGTCTCCGGCGCTTCCACACTGTCGACGCAAGTGATCCGGCTCGTCGAGCCGCGTCCGCGCAACCTCTGGACGAAGCTTCGTGAAGCCAGCGCGGCCGTGAAGATGGAATTCGCGTGCAGCAAGCAGGACATCCTTGCCCAGTATCTCAACCGCGCGCCGTTCGGTGGCAATCTTGTCGGCATCGAATCGGCGAGCTGGCGCTACTTCAACAAGTCGCCGCACGACCTTTCGCTTGCCGAGGCGTCGCTGCTGGCCGGACTTCCCCAGTCGCCCGCGCGTCTGCGTCCAGATCGACATCCTCATCGCGCGCGCATGCGACAATCCTATGTGCTCGATCGGATGCAAGCGTGCGGGTTCATCTCGGACGACGAGCGTCGCGATGCGCTGACTTCAAGGCTCGCGTATAAGGAATCGCCCCGTCCCAACAACGCGCCGCATTTCTGCGACATGATTGCGGCGGATGTCGCAGAGGCCGGCCGTGCCGAGATTCGAACGACTCTTGACCCGCGTCTGCAATCGCTTTTGGAAGCCTGCATCCGTCGTCACGTAGAAAGTGGAAACGAACGGACCATGGCTGCCGTGGTCATTGACGTGAAGGCGTCCGCGATCCGCGCCTTGGTTGGCGCGCCTGACTACAATTCTCCTTCGCCACACGCGCAGGTGAACGGTGTCCTCGCGCCTCGTTCGGCGGGGTCCACGCTGAAGCCCTTTGTCTATGCCGCGGCGCTCGACCGGGGCTGGATTACGCCGGCGACGGCCCTGGCGGATGTTCCCGATCCGGGAAGCGGGCGCGACGTGGAGAATTTTGACGGCGCGTTCCAGGGCGTCGTGCCCGCTCGCGACGCCTTGATTCAGTCCCTCAATATGCCTGCCGTAGGGCTCGCCGAACGTCTCGGGACGGAAGCCTTTCATGGCCTCCTGAAGACCCTTGGCTTCTCGACGATCCGGAAGCCCGCGACCTACTACGGGTCAGGTCTCGTTCTCGGTAACGCCGAGGTAAGGTTGCTCGACCTCGCGAATGCGTATGCCTGCCTGGCCCGGGGGGGAATCTTCAGGGCCGTGCAGTGGTGCGACGTGAATGCAAATGATCGCACGTCGCGAGTCTTCTCTGAAGAAGCGTCGTGGCTTGTGGCTGACATGCTGGCGGGAGATGAGCGGGCTGACGATGCAGCGGGACACAACGCCGACGTGCGCATGCCGAAGGCTGCGTGGAAGACCGGCACCTCTTCCGGGTTCCGTGATGCATGGACCATCGCGTGGAATCCGGACTTTGTCATCGGCGTTTGGGCTGGCATGCCGGACGGTGGTTCCGATCCGGGGCTCGTGGGCCGCGTTGTCGCGACACCGGTCGCGTGGGATTTCATCCGGAGTCTCTACCCGGACGGGGTAGCGCCTTGGTACGTCCAGCCACCCGGCCTTGAAGCGCGCGATGTCTGTTCGCTATCCGGGAGCGTGCCCGGTCCGTTTTGCGCGGACCACGCGGAGGCCTGGTATGTGCAAGGCGTATCGGGCTCGAGCCCCTGTGCGGTTCACCGCGGTTCGGGTGAGACGTGGCCTGAGGCCGTCTCTTCCTTTCTTGCGCAGCGGAACGGCGCGACGGATGAGCCAGGTCAAAGAGCGCCGCTGCGAATTCTGTCGCCGCGGGATGGTGATATCTTTCGGTTCGACCCGGCCAGGGAGGGCGATGACCAGAATCTGTTGGTTCAGGCGGAAGCTGAACCCACGGGCGAGCTTCATTGGTTTGTAAATCAACGACTTGTGGGGGTGAAGCCAGCCGGGGCGCGATGGACGCTTCCGTTGCAGAAGGGACGCCATGAAATCGCCTGCGTGCGCGCCGGTGGTGAAAGTGACCGCATCACGATACGCGTTGACTGATCAGGGTCGGGGGACAATCATCACAATTCAAACCACATGGCTATGCGCGTATGCATTCTAGGTAGCGGCAGTTCCGGCAACGCCACGCTCGTAGGCTCTGCGACTACGCACATCCTCATCGACGCCGGTTTGAGCGCCCGTGAGTTGGATCGGCGTCTCGGAGAACTCCAGTTGTCTGCGGCCTCGCTCGCTGGAATTTGTGTCAGCCATGAACATTCCGATCACACCGCGGGGCTTCGTGTCCTGCACCAGAGGCACGGTGTGCGGCTGTTCGGGAATGCGGGCACGATCGAGGCGCTGAACGGCAACGACAACACGAAGGATCTCCAGTGGCAGGTCTTTTCGACGGGCATGCCGTTCACGATCGGCGACCTTCACATCGAACCGTTTTCCGTGCCGCATGATGCCTATGATCCGGTTGGATTTGTCGTGTCGAACGGATCCTCCCGCGTGGGCGTCGTCACCGATATTGGCGTACCGACTTCGCTGGTTCGCGAGCGGCTTCGTCGCTGCCATGCCGTCGTGGTGGAGTCGAATCACGACGAGGATATGCTCAAGGATGCGGAGCGTCCCTGGTATCTCAAGCAGCGCATCATGGGCCGGCAGGGTCACCTCTCGAATGAACGCGCGGCGAACTTGCTGGCCGAGATCGCGACGCCTGACCTTTCGCATGTCTTCCTCGCGCATCTCAGCGAGCAGTGCAATACGGAGGCCATCGCCGTGGCGACGATGCGGAGGAAGCTGGACCAGGCGGGCCATTCGCATATCAAGGTGAGCCCGACGTATCCCGACCGGATCAGCGAGCTCTGCTGCCTCGCCTGACTTGAATTTCCCACGCGACGCGAGATATTCCAGCTCACCACATGCCCGACGTGCTTTACAAAGGAAGACTGGAAGGACTGCACATTGCGTTTTCCTATGCTGTGACGACCGACATGGTGGGCGAGGCCGTGCGGCGGCACGACTGCGATCCGGTCGCCGCGCACCTCCTCGGACGCGCAATGACCGCGGGCTTGATGTCGTCGGCCACAATCAGCAGGGGCGAACGACTCAACATCCGCTGGGCCTACACGGGGAAGCTTCGAACGATCGTGGTTGATACGGGACCCGACGGTGCGACGCGTGCGTTCATCACCCCGAGCACACTGGCAGACGCCGAAGACATCAACGCGTTACTTGGGGGCGACGGGAGCGTGCAGGTCATCCGTTCGCGAGACGGCGTGGTCACTTCATCCGGCACCACGAAAGCGGAGCTGCAGGATGTGGTCGAGGATCTCGCCTACAGCATGTGCATCAGCGACCAGATCGAGACCGGCGCCCTGGCGATGATCGCGATGAATCCGGATCCTGAGAATCCGGTTAAGCTGTGCCGCGGCGTCCTGATTCAGGCCTTGCCCAACAGCTCGCTGGAACAGTTCTCGCGGGTGCGCGATCGCCTGCGCGACAATCACGTCCGCGCCCTGCTGGCAAGGGACGACGAGTCCGACAATCTCTTCGAGAATATCCTGAACGACTTGGTAAAACCGGAAGGCGTCGCGCCGCGACTCATCTTCGACGCCTGTCCGACACCCGCGTTCAAATGCAACTGCAGTCGTGAAAAAATGGGCGCCGTCTTGCGTTCATTGCCATACAGCGAACGCATGGACATGGTGAAGAAGGCTGAGAACGTGGTTGTGTCGTGTCGCTTCTGCAACACGAAGTACGAACTCACGATCGACGAATGCGTGAAGGCGTGGAACGAGAAGCCCGTTTAGGCTGTGCGCACAATTCCGCGTATGAAGGGGTCTGGATGGTCGGATGGAATCAATTCAGCGCGAGGTGAGGGCGGGGCGGGATACCGTCGGAAAGGGCAAAGAATTACTGTGTGTACACAAAGTCCCACTTTACAACCACGACACCCACAATTTGATATCCCCGATACCAAAACGGCGTCGCGGAATCGGAGCAAATGACGGGATTGGCACTGTCGATGGGACACACATCTGGCATGTTCAAGAACAACGCAGGATATACGCGATTGTCGGGGTCAAACTGACTACCTTGCAGCGGTTTGAATTGCTGAGCAGTCCAATTCGTATACAGCACGAGTACAGCGGGATCACCAAAAAAGCCGTCGAGATCGCGGTACGTTGCGCCGCCAATCGGAGGTGTCTGCGCCGTCAGGTAAATGGTCGCGCCACGTGTTACATGGTTTGTAATGGAGTATGAACTTCCCGTGTCTCCGTAGGGCCGACCTCGAACGCGTTGAAAAGGCCAGGACGCCGGTGGTGTACCCTCTGGACCTGCATAAGCCCCGTCTCCCGAAAGGGCATGTTGGTTGAATTGAGTCCAATTGTTCGGATATTGGGAGATGGCGTAGTCGCGACGCGCTGCACAATCGGCACCGTTTAGCCCAACAACTGTGTACTTTTGTTCACCGACATCTGGGTATGAACCAGGATAGAACTTGACCGTTGTCCACTTCAGTGACGCCATGCATTCGCGCAAATCGTCGAAAATCCACGAACCGATGACGTCCCCTGATTGCGCGAAACCATAGGAGTAAGTCGGAGATCCAACACCATCCCAGTGCAGGACCCGTCGAAAACCGTTCGAGTTCAATCCTGCGTCCGCCCTCCAGGACGCTAGGTCGAACATTGTTGCGTTGGTTTGGCCGACGATGGCGATGTTGTCATTAACAAAGTAAGAAGGAAGTGCCTCAGCTTCGGTCTGAAGCATACCGAAGAAGGTCGCCCTATTCGCACGATGGGGACCGAGTGCGGCGGGGCCGTTAGGACGCGCGATCTTTCTCTCGGTCACTGCGTTCTTGATCCATGTGCCTTGCACGACGGTCAGGTCACTGTTGCTGACTGTCGCACGCGAGAGAATGCCCGTCACAGCAGCTTGCGTGGGGAAGATCGGTGCCAAGATGAATGTACCCACACCAAAGAGCAATGCGACTCTGCGGAAACTATTCATTCGTGAAACAATCGATATTTTGCACTTGGGCATCATTTGCGGTCTTTCCGGGGTCCTTGATGAAGCTTGTCTGACGAATCTCGCGTTCCGCAGACCATGAAATCACTTCCTTCTCAGCCGAATCTACGGGCCGCTGAGAATGTTGACAACCTGGCCAGTGAAAGCATTGAGTTCAACGCCAGCTACGAATCCTGGCCCTAGCGCGTCAGGCGGTAGATCGCTTCCGAAGGTGACGAAGACATTTGTACCCTTTAATGAAGCCGATCTCGCCGCATTTGTGGCGATCGAGTAATTGGAAACGGCCAACCATGCCGTATCAAGAGCTGCCTGTATCGAGATAATATTGTTAGTAATTACAGAGAAAATGTTCGAGCACACTTGGGCGGACTCTATATAAGCCTCCATCACCATGTTGCTTGCACTGGAGCTCGATTGAGTCCCGGTGATGTCCACCACACATGACTGCGTGATTGTCAAAGATGTGCCGCCATTTGTTGCGAATGTCGCAGCACCCGAGCCGTAAAGGTTCCGAAGCGCTAGCGTTACCGTCAGCTGAGACGGCGGTGAAGTTATCACCTCAACACCGGCGGCTGTGTTTGTAGCAACAAAGGCAAAGGGCGTTATGGAGACTGTTTGAGACAATCCAATGAGAACGATTGGACCAAACAGAAGACAGATGCCTGCCGTGAACTGGAATATGTAGTGCATGAGTGATTTCATCGTGTCTATCTCCTAGATCAGGGTGGCGTTGATCTTCGTTGCGGTCCAGCGTGGTAAAGTTGCGAGTCAGAATAGATGGGATGGCCTCCCGCCACGAAGCCGGACCAACCGGACGCATAATCGTATACGATTCCCACCACATCGTTTTTGAAACAGAAGTTCTCGTCATTTGGCAAGTGAGGTGGTCGAGATGGACCAACGTTGCGACCATCAACGCGATATCGTGTTGGGGTGTGAGTGTGGAAATAGGCAACGGTGTATGTTGGTCGATCAAGGGGAGATGGCGTGGCTGGGTCATCCGGGGGACGGGGGCGTGCTACAACGTAGGCAACCTCATAGGCTGTCACTGTCGGGCCGTAGTCTGTAGCAGCAAACTGATACTGCTGTGTTTGAGTATTGATCTGAATCCAAAAGCCTTCTTCTCGGCGACCGGCTACGGTTGTTGCGGCAAGCGTGTTGGACCACGCCTGATTGGCCCTATTAATGACATCAACACTGGAGGTAATCGCTGAGTAGTGGGGAAACTCTACCGTAAAATTCTTCTCCCGAGACTGCGCCACCGCGTTGGTCACTGACACTGTGACTCTCAGCTTGAAGTGTCCAGCCACGGCCACGATGGACGTGCAGGCCGACGCGGTGCCATTCGTAAGCGTGTACCAGTTGGTGGATGAAGCGCGCCGAATCTGGAAGTGGTAATTGGTGGGCGTCATCCGCGTGGGATAGGACTTCGCTGTAAATATGTTGGTCGTCAGTAAGGAATTTGTGCGCTGCTTTACGAGCAGATCAGGAATCAGAATCTCATAGTACGTGTCGAGATTGGCCTTGAAAACCGCGTCTGTAGAAACGCCCGAACCCAAGAAATTCGTGATTAGCGCCCAGTTCGTCGGTCCGACACTCATCACGTTGGTTCTCGGAGGATAGTCGCCCAGCGAACCGACAAGGACTTGGAGTATGGGACTCGTTACGCTGTAGGAACTGATCCAAACGTTTGTGACCGATGAAGTGAACGATATTTGATTCTGCAAGTACCACAGATACGCGCCCCAAGTGCCGTACGCCTCTTTTGTTCCTTTCACCCACCCGACATTGTCGTAAATCATACCCGGGTGATTGGTATAGTATGATTGATAGATCGAAACGGCCGATGTCCACGCCGCATTCGCGCTCTCGTAACCCCAAGCAAAGCCCTCGTACTCCACGGCCTTGGTCGCATTGGTGTTGATGACTATGTTCGTCGGTCCCACCACCTGAGTGAGCTGTTGTGCCATCGTAGCGACGCGAAATGCTGTGATTCTCGGAAAGTTTGTCAGGGCAATGGTCTTGAAGACGCGGTTGGTGTGATAAAGATTCGTCGTCTGCGCCGAGACAGTGCCGTGCGCCACAACGCATAGGAACAGGGCGGTTTTGAACGTGAGCCTCATGGCGTAGCGGGTCCTCCAACAAAGTAGTTGGTCGCTAAGACTTGAAGAACCGATTGGAGGTCACTGAGATCCGACGGTGATCCTGGAGCATTGTTGAAAGTCGGCTCATTGGTGAAGATGGCTCCCCAATGCGCTGTGATTCTTGATCGCGCTTCAGCAAGCATAGTAATCCCATCTTCGGAATTCGTAGGGTTCGTACCCGTCAAATAGAGCTCTTCAAAGTCAGAGAACCCATCTCCGTCCGAATCCAGATTCAGCGTGATGTTGATGCCGGTGAGTCGGTTGCTGACAGGGATCGCGGTTGTCGAGTATTCGCCCACCGGTTCACCGGCTGTGAACGCGGCGTTGGCGTCCTCGTCCATGAAGGCGCGAATCCAGTAGTTTGAAGATGGGAACCCGGCAATCTGGTAGCTCGCGGGGAATGTGACGTAATGCTGGTCGCCCGTTTCGCCGACGCTCTGCACCCAAGAGAGAACGGTCTGGTGCGTCATGTCCCAACTGTTTGAACTGCTCACCGCTACCACGTACACGTCGCCGGTTGCGCTGCCCGTGTACGATACCTGGCCCCACACGGACGGCACATCCTGCAAGGTGATGTTGATCCCGCTGGTGTTGCCTGTGATCAGCGTCGAGTTCTGGTTGTAGATGCCCCACGGCTCCCATGTGTCGCGCGTAAAGTTGCCGTTCACATCACGGAACGCGCTGAACCAGTAGCTCTGATAGTTACCGATGTGGATATTTGTGTACGCACCGGGATTGGACATCGAAAGGGACTTCGCCAGTGACCAACTGTCGGATTCGAGATTGAACAGAACGTAAATCGTGCCCGTCTCCGCGCCGCTGTAGCTGATCGTGCCCGAAACCTGCACGGGCCGCGATGTCGCGGCGTTCGGGTCCGTGTCGTACACCATGATCTCGCGTCCGTCCGGGTAACCGTCGCCGTCCGCGTCGGTCGTCGCATCGGAAGCCGCATACATCCGCACAGGAATTCCGGTGGAGATCCAAGAATTCGTATCCACCCACGTCAGATTGGTGCCGGTGGTCGGAAGGGCCAGCGTCGCGATGTTCCAGATTTCAGGGGCCAACTCATTGCACGTGAACACATCCAATCCATTCGTAAATCCGCTTGGGTACGCGATGGTCATACTCACACCGTTGGTCACCTTCTTGACCTGCGTGAAATAGATATTGGTCGTCGAGTTCTCCAGCATGACCCGCAACATCTCGCCGCCGCCTTCCACTTCCGATTCCTGCTCCGCCTCAACCTTGGCTTTAGCGTAGAGCCAGTGCGCCACGTCATCTGGAGCAATGAGGCTGACCGTGATTTGGACACGAGCCGGGTCAAAGATGCCCTGCCAGTAATTACGATTGGCCGGATTGGCATTGGCCGAATAGAGGCCGGGTCTGCGTTCCTTGAGGTAGGCGAAGGGGTCGTACTCCGCGGCGGCATCCAGCGTGAAGAAATCTTTCCCGTCGAAGTTATAGAACTTCAACGCGCGTGTCTTCGCATCCTCGATGATCGTGATCGGGTATACCGACACGCTGTATTGCTTGATGCCGAATAGTCCCGCCGTGAAATCCTTGGGAAACTTCTTAGCGTTGAAGGGCAGCAGATCCGGCTCGCCGGGCTGATTGCTCAGGATGAAATCAGCGGGCGGCGGAAGGATGGGCAGGAATACGTTTTGCTGCTCCGCAAACCACCGCTCGAGGTCGTAGATGTTGTTGAGTTGGTGAGAAGTGATCGAGTCAAAGTCATCTTGGCTGAACGGCAGATCGTTCTTCTCTTGGGCGGTCGAGAAGATCAGCGTTGCCGAGAGCACGCCAAGCGCGAGTAATGGCAGCGTTTTCTTGTCCGATCTCCCCCATAGCCGTTTGAACTCTTGAACCATGTAATCGTGCCGAGCTCGGTACGAGTCATACGCTCATGCGTTGTAACGTCAAGTGCTGAATTTGGCACGAGATGAAAAAGCCGCGCAACGCCATAGGGCCGATGGTTAGAAGGTGTCGCTATCAATTGGGTCTTTCCCAGCCAGAACTAGCGGCGCGCGGGCAAAAGTTTGGATGGGACATCGGCAGGGACGTGATTGCGAAGATCGAGGGCCAGACTCGATGGGTTGCTGATTTCGAGTTGGTGGCACTGTCGAAGATACTCTCGGTGCCCGTGAATCGTCTTTGCGGGAAACCGGATGCTTGCTTCAAGATGCTGCAACGCCGCAAGGATTAACCCGCATTTCTCACCGCATTCCTGCCAAAGTGCTGACCGTGCGACTGCCGAGCTTCAAGGATTGAGGCCGAGCTTCTTCAGCTTGGGTTTGATCACGTACTGGCAGTAGGGCTGCGCGCGATTGTTGCGGTAGTATTCCTGATGATACGCCTCGGCTGCGTAGAAGACGCCTGCGGGCTCCAGCGTGGTGACGACTTTGTCCTTGTAGTGACCCGATGCGTTCAAGGCAGCGATCGATTCCTCGGTGGTCTTCTTCTGCTCGTCCGAGTGATAGAACACGGCGGAGCGATATTGGGTTCCGATGTCGTTGCCCTGGCGGTTCAGTTGCGTGGGATCGTGGGCGCCCCAGAAGACGTCGAGGAGTTGTTTGAAGCTGATGATCGACGGATCGAAGGTGATCTGACAGGCCTCGGCGTGGCCCGTGCGACCGGAGCAGACTTGATCGTAGCTGGGGTTTGGCTCGATGCCGCCAATGTAACCTGAAACGACGCTCTTCACGCCGGGCGTCTGCTCGAAGACGGCCTCAATACACCAGAAGCAACCACCAGCGAGCGTGGCGGTTTCGAGTTTCGATTCCTTTGGTTCCATGGGGGCGTTCATATCTTCACCTGATGTGGTCTGCGCAACGACTGCAGAGAACAAAGCGGCCAACAGCACTGAATATACTCGATTCATGGAAAGTGTGTCGCGCATCGGGGTGAAACCTTACAGGGGGGTGTCCTCGTTCATAATCATAATCGTAATCGTACTCTTCGGCTCATCCGAATCAGAAGTTCGGAAGATTATGATTACGATTATGAGTAAGAGGGGGAATCGGAGCCGAAAACCCTGAGGCCGCGGCGCCATTCGTGGATGGCGGTGCGGAGTTCGGGGATGCCCTGGCCCGTTGCGGCGGCGATGAGGAACGGTGTCGTCTTCGTTTCCTTCTTGAAGCGGGGAAGGTTCTCCGCGGCTTCGGGAAGGTCCATCTTGTTGGCGACGACTACAAACGGTCGGTGCATCAGCTCCTCGCGATAGAGCTTCAGCTCCTTGCGCAGGTTCTTGAAATCTGTCACGGGGTCGCGACCTTCCGACCCCGCCATGTCGATGACGAAGATCAGGAAGCTGGACCGTTCGACGTGACGAAGGAAGTCGTAGCCGAGGCCGATGCCTTTGTGCGCTCCGTCAATGAGGCCCGGAATATCGGCGATGCGGATTGATGAGTAGTCGTCGAACATCATCGTTCCGATCAGCGGGTTCACGGTCGTGAAAGGGTAGGGCGCGATCTTTGGATGTGCATTGGTGAGCACGCTGAGCAACGTGGATTTGCCGGCGTTCGGGTAGCCCACCAAGCCCACGTCCGCGACGGTCTTCAATTCGAGGATCACCATGAGGGATTCGCCGGGCGTACCTTCGGTGAATTCGCGGGGTGCTTGATGCGTGGGTGTGGCGAAGTGCTGGTTACCCAGGCCGCCTCGTCCACCCTGCGCGATCAGCATGGTGTCGCCGTCGTGGACCACTTCGCCGAGGTGATCGCGCGGCTTGTCAAATACGGACGTGCCGGGGTCTTCGGCTTCCTTCGAGAAGTCGATCGGCTCGCTGGTATCGTATTCAACATCGGCTGCGATGGGTTCAGAAGGCGCCGAGACTTCCCAGGCTTCCGTGCCGCACGGCACGAGGATGTAGAGATCCGACCCATTGCCGCCTGAACGCTGGGCACCTTTGCCGTGCTCGCCGTGTTCAGCGCGCTGGACGGGCTGGTAGTAGAGGGAGACGAGTGAATCGACGTCCTTGCTCGCGCGCAGGTAGACGCTTCCGCCGTTCCCTCCGTCGCCGCCGTCAGGACCGCCCTTGTCGATATACTTCTCGCGGCGGAACGACCTGCAGCCGTTTCCTCCGTCGCCCGCGTGAACCTGGACGAACACGCGATCTTTAAAGGCAATACCTTTCATACCCTGCTTCTAGAAACAAAAAGCGCGCCCGGAGGCGCGCTTTTGACTGCTTTTGGCAATCCCAAGATCCGATTCCGTTTACGCGGGCTTCAACTCGCGGATGTTGATGCGCTTGCCGCCACGATCGAAATCGACGACGCCTGCCTTCAAGGCGAAGAGCGTATAGTCGCGACCCTGGCCGACGTTGAGTCCGGCGGTGAACTTCGTGCCGAGCTGGCGAACGAGAATGCTGCCGGCGGTGACTTCCTGGCCACCAAAGCGTTTCACGCCGTGGCGTCGGCTATTGCTGTCCCGACCGTTTCGTGTAGAACCCTGACCCTTTTTATGTGCCATGGCTGGTGCCTCTTCCTTCTGCTTAGACCGAAATTGCTTCGACCTTGATCTGGGTCATGTTCTGGCGATGACCCTGCTTCTTCTTATAACCCTTGCGGCGCTTCTTGCGGAACGCAATCACCTTGTCGGCGCGAAGGTGTTTGACGACTTCGGCGGAGACCGAGGCGCCCTTGACTTCGGGCGTTCCGACCGAGAGATCGGTGCCGTTGGAGACGGCCAGGACGCGCGAAATCGTCACTTTGTCGCCCGGGTTACCTGCAAGAAGCTCGACATCGAGTACATCGCCCTTTTGGACGCGGTACTGCTTGCCGCCCGTTTCAATCACTGCGTAAGATTCCATAATTCCTTCAACCCTTAACAAAGGGGGTGGAGAGTACGCAGCGCCTCCGGGCATGTCAACGTTCGTCTTGCAGTGGTTTAGGTCATTTTTTTGTGTTACGAAAAGAGCATGCCTTCTGAGCCACTTTCGCTTGAGAAACTTGTGTATCTGCCGCGTCCACGCCGTATTAGCGCGGGCGATGGTGTCTTGCCGGTGTCAGGCTGGTCGTGGTCCTGGTCCGGCTACGCCGCGGCGTGGCGGGTTGTTGCGGCACGGATTGAGGGTTTTTCCGCCGCTGGCGTGCCCGTGACGGTCTTATCCCGCATCGACCGGAATCACGAGGCTTACACGCTGGCCCTTGAGCCGGATGGTGTCACGGTGGAAGCGAGCTCGGCGGAGGGCGTGTTTCGCGCGGGCTCGACGCTTTCACAGATTATCCGGCAGTGCCCTGCTGGACTGCCCTGCGGGACGATTGTCGACTCGCCCGATCTTCCTGTACGCGGCGTGATGGTGGACATCAGCCGGGACAAGGTGCCGTCCATGGCAACGCTGTTCCGGATCGTCGATGAACTCTCCGCGTGGAAGATCAATCACGTGGAGCTCTATACCGAGCACACATTCGCCTATGCCAATCATCGCGAGGTGTGGGAATTCGCGAGTCCGATGACGCACGAGCAGGTGCGTGAACTCGATCGCTACTGCCGTGAGCGTTTTATCGAACTGGTGCCGAACCAGAACACGTTCGGTCACATGCATCGTTGGCTGAAGCACCCGCGCTACCGCGAACTCGCGGAGTGCCCGGACGGATACACGACGCCGTGGAGCGAGAAGCGGTCGGATCCCTTCAGCCTCAACCCGCTTGATCCCCGCAGCCTCGCTCTTGTCGATGAACTGCTTTCAGAACTGCTTCCCTGCTTTACGAGCAACAACGTGAATGTCGGCTGCGATGAGACGTTTGATCTCGGACAGGGCAAGAGTCGGGCGGAGTGTGAACGTCTTGGCAAAGGCCGCGTGTACCTCGACTACCTGCTGAAAGTCCACGCCCTGACCCAGCGCTCAGGCCATACGATGCATTTCTGGGGCGATATCATCCTTCACCATCCCGAGCTTATACCGGAACTGCCCCGTGACCTCGTCGCGCTCGTCTGGGGCTACGAAGCGGAGCACCCCTTCGCGACGCAATGCGAGGCCTTCGCGAAATCCGGCATCGCGTTCCACGTCTGTCCCGGCACATCGGCCTGGTGCACGATTGCAGGGCGAACGCAGAATATGATGGAGAACATCCGGAGTGCGGTCCGGAACGGGCTCGCTCACGGCGCATCCGGATTTCTCAATACGGATTGGGGCGACAACGGGCACTGGCAGCCGCTGCCGGTCAGCTATCCCGGCTATGCATGGGGCGCGGCGTTGAGCTGGTGTTTTGGCGCGAATGAGTCGGCGTCGCTCGAATCCATGTTGGATGTCCACGTGTTCAAGGACGAAGCGGCAGTCATGGGACAACTGGTCCTCGGGCTCGGGAATGCGTACCTGAAGACGGGTCACCTGATCGCGAATGCCTCTGCACTCTTCCGGATTCTGAATCTGGATCAACCTGCCAGGATCCTTGCGTCGGTGCCCGATGAAGCGCTCGTGGCCACGAGCCGGTATATTCTCGATGTCATACGCTCGGTCGAGAAGGCGCGGATGAAACGGGATGATGCGGAACTCATCATGAATGAGATGGCGACGGTGTCCCAAATGCTCATTCATGCCTGTGCTCGCGGGATTCTGTTGCGCAAGGGTCAGGAGCAGGGGAATGGTCCCCTGGCCAGTGACATGGGTGAAATCCTGAATGACTACCGCCGGAACTGGCTTGCCCGAAACCGACCCGGCGGGTTGGGTGATAGCACCAGGGTACTTGAGCGCCGCCTAGCCCATTACGCCCACATTCCAGCCTGAAATCACGATTTCCGCCACGCCCGGGCGAGTGCTGGCATGATCCATGCATAAGTACTCCTGCGTCATGGGGATGGATTCAATAAAACCGGGTGAACAGCGTCTCCCCGCGGTGTCTGGCTTCAGGTCCACCAGCGGGCGAAGGAATCCCGCCAAGCGCGTTTTTGCACATTTGAGAAGCCTGTCGATTGCTGGCGTCTTCGCCATGCTTCTGGGGTCCGCCCTGCCGTCGCAAGGGGCGATTCGTCCTGTGTCCGTGGTTTCGGAGCCGTCGGATGGATTCCATGCCGAGTATCTCCTGAAGCTGACCAGCGAGATTTCGGTGCCGGTCGAAGATGCCGGCGAGACCTTTGATGTGGGTCGTACGCTCGAACTCATCGACATCAACCATCGTTACTACGTGGCAAAGGTTTCGGATGGCATTGAGTCGAGGCTCGTTGCGGTACCACGTCTCACGAGCAGCGGACAGGGAACGGCCTGGGTGACGAACGAGAAGGAACTCATCTTCGGCTCCCGCACGCGCTCGGTGGACGGCTTCATGTTGTTGCGAAGAAACGAACGCCTGCATCTGGTCGGCGAAGAGGGCGATAGCCAGCTTACGGTCGTCCTCGAGCGATTCGGTCGGAGCGTGGAGCTGGAACTTCCCAGGCGCGACGTCGCCTACGTTAAGGAAGATGCGCCGGATCTTTTTGCAGAAACCACGGTGGCTCCTGTGCAGCCTGTGGCAACCAATTCCAACGAAAAGAACAGTGTTGCGCCGGCCCCCAAACCGGAAGCGCCACCGCGTGCCGCGGGGACAAAGCTCGCGACGAAGAAGATCCCTACGCGCGCCCCTGTGGTCGATCCCTCCATTACGTTTTTTACACCCACGCCTGAACCCGCCCCGGCGCCTGAACCCGTCGAGGTTGACCCCGTCGCGGAGGTCTCCGTTCAGGCCCAAGTTGAAGATACTGTCGCTGCGAGTGCCCAAGCTCCGGCGGCTCATGTGGTGCAGGTTCTACCCCCTGAGCCTGCACCACAACCCTCTGCCGTTGCTGAAGACGCAGTCCCCGGATCCGAAGGCATGGCTGCTGAGCCCGCGTCGGCGCCTGCTGCCATAGCTCAACCCGTTGTTCCTCCCGAGATCGAGACGAAGCTCTCCGAGTTTCTCACGCTGAATTCGTGGACGTACAAGATCCTGCTCATCACGGTGCTGCTGGAGGGCGCATTGATCCTGCGCCTGATGCCGCCACGCAAGTTCGCTGCTCACGGCGGGACGAACTCGAACGGATCGTCGCCATCGAACGAAGTGTTCTCCTATTCGACGGTAGGCGAATCGATCATCGACAACGGGGCGCCCAGCTTCATGCCCTCGGGTGAAGGCGGCGACCTGCAGGGCACGCTCGACAAGTTCGCCATGGGCCATGTCGTGCAGTTCCTGCACTCGTCCGGGGAATCCGGCTCCCTGCTCGTGACGCTGCCCGACAATCAAGTCGAGAAGCTGATCTTTGATCGCGGCCAGGTGATCGATGCGCAGTCCGGGACGCGCTGTGGACAGGATGCAGCGGACCTCATTCTCCGCCGCCGCAACGGCTCCTTCCGCTTTACGCGCGAAGACAACTCATCGCGTGTCCGCATGATCCAGGGCGACACCATGTCGATCCTGATGGAAGCCCATCGCATGATCGACGAAAAGGGCTGGGTCGACAGCTAGTACTGCTGGTCAGGGCCCGGGAAGGTGCCCGATTCCACGTCGGCCTTGTACTGCTCGAACGCCTTCCGGATCGTGTCGCCGATCTCCGCATATCGTTTCACGAACTTCGGGCTGGGTGGTGGGGTAATACCAAGCAGATCGTTTACGACGAGGACCTGGCCGTCGCATCCCGGTCCGGCTCCGATGCCGATGGTGGGGATGGTGATGGATTTCGTGACCTGGCTTCCCACGTCGGCGGGCATCCCTTCCAGCACGAGCGCGAATGCGCCAGCATCTTCGAGCGCGCGGGCGTCCTGGACGAGGCGCTCGGCCTCGGCTTCGGTGCGTCCCTTAACCTTATAGCCGCCCGTGGCTTTGACGCTTTGCGGCAGCAGACCGATGTGACCGAGAACGGGGATTCCATTCTCGATAAGCTCGCGGACGAGGTCAGCGCGGCCTGCGCCGCCTTCGATCTTCACGCCATCCGCCCCGCCTTCCTTGAGGCAGCGGCCGGCATTCTCGAGGGCCTGCGAGATGGAAACCTGGTACGAGAGAAAGGGCAGGTCCGTGATGACCATCGCGGACTTCACGCCGCGGCTTACGGCCGCCGTGTGGTGAATCATCTCGTCCATTGTCACCGGAAGGGTCGTCTCGTAGCCGAGGACGGTCATGCCGAGGGAATCACCGACGAGGGCGATGTGGACGCCGACCTCGTCCATGACGCGTGCCAGGGCGTAGTCGTACGCCGTCAGGACGGTAATCTTGGAGCGGCCTTTCAAGGCCCGGATCCGCGGAGCGGTCCACTTCGGCGCGTTGGTCATGGAAGAATCACCATTCGCGGGCAAACAGTGCCACGTCTTCACCCGGGGGTAAAGCGTCGAGAATATCCTGCACCGTCTGGCTGACGCCCGGGAGAATCAGGCTTGCCCTCACATCCGCAAGGGGTTGCACCACAAAGCGCCGCCGTGCCCAGCGCGGGTGGGGCAGGGTAAGCCGCTCCGTCTCGGTTACGAGCGGGCCGGCATACAGGATGTCGATGTCGATGATCCTGGGCGCAAAACGATCGTCTCCCCGCAGCCGCCCCAGCTTCTCCTCCACGGCCGCCAGCGCTTCTTGCAGTTCATCGGCACTTAGCGTGGTTTCCACGATCAGGACGGTATTGAGGAACTTCAGGTCGCGGTATTCCGGCTTCACACCGACCGGTTCCGTCTCATAGACCGGCGAGGAGGCCACGACTTGAACGGCAGGAATCGACGCAATGCCCTCGCGCGATGCCCTCAGGTTGGCGAGTCGATCGCCCAAATTTGAACCGATACTGATTCCAGCTTCCATAAAGAAGGGGCGTACGGTAAACAACCCGCTCCCTACAGGCCAACAGGAATCAGCGCATGGAATCGAATGCCAATATCGTTCTCGTCGGATTCATGGGCACCGGAAAGACCTCAACCGGCCGCGCCATCGCCCAGGCCCTCCGGCGTGACTTCATCGACATGGACGAGGAGCTGGTCCGGCGGCAGGGACGATCCATCGCCGAAATCTTTGCGACGGACGGCGAAGCTCACTTCCGCAAGCTGGAACGGGACCTCGTGCAGGAGTTGGCCGCGAAAACGAATCTCGTCATTGCCCCTGGCGGCGGAATCGTCCTGAATCCTGCCAATATTGCCGATTTCGAGAAGACCGGCTTCGTCTTCTGCCTGCGCGCCACGCCCGAAATGATCCTTTCCCGCGTGGGACACGACACGGGTCGTCCTCTCCTCCAAGGCGGCGACAAGCTCCAGAAGATCACCGACCTCCTCGCGAAGCGGAAACCGCTCTATGACGCAGTCAAGCGCCAGGTCGACACCGACGGCCTCACGCCGGAAGACGTGGC
>CAZCZZ010000022.1:0-16418 GCA_964503335.1 uncultured Verrucomicrobiota bacterium | reverse complement strand
CGCAAGAAGGCTTGCCTTGGGTGGCCGTTGCATCGTACATACGGCGCCCTTATGACGACTGAACCGGCCAAGCCTGCTGAGAACGAACCAATCAAGCCCACGACCGCTGCAATCCTTGAGAGAGAGCTCAAGGATCACGAGGTCCCCGAGGTGGTTGATTTCCTGCGCGAGAACGGCGTCTCCGTGCTTCTCGGTGTCGGTCTGGCCGTGGCCGTATTCCTCGGTTTCTCTGCCTGGAAGAACTACAAGGAAACCTCCGCCGTCAAAGCCGAAGCCCAGCTTTTCCAGTCGCAGTCCCCCGAGCAGATTCAGGCCGTCATCGACCAGTATCCCTCGACGCCTGCGGCACCGCTGGCCTATGTCGCGCTCGCGAGCCGCAACTTCGATATGGGTCAGTACGAGCTCTCCGAAAACCTTTTCAGCCAGTTCATCAGCCTGTACCCGAAGCACGCGCTCTTGCCGACGGCCGAGCTGGGTATTGCGCAGTGCAAGGAGGCGTCGGGCCGATTCGAGGAAGCCGTCGCGGCCTTTGAAGCGGTCATCGCGAAGCACGAAGGACACTACACGCAGCCGCTCGCGCTCTTCGGTAAAGCCCGCGCGTTGGAGCAGCTTGGACGCTTCGACGAAGCGAAAGCCGTGTACGAAGATTTCGTTGCCGGGAATCCCAAGTCGCCTTGGACCGACCGCGCCGAGGCCGCAATCCTCTATGTCGAGAAGGCGCGCCGCGCCGCGCAGACCGTTCAGCGTTGATCCGACGGATCTTCCGGCTCTTCGAGGATCTCATCCAGCGAATCGCGGCGCATGAGTGCGCGGGCGCTGATGTAGGGGCCCGGAAAGAGCTCCAGCAGATCGGCCGTCTTCTCTTCCTGCCCGAACGTTTCGCAGAGCGCCTTGTATGCCTCTTGGCTGTACTTCAACACCGCTTCGAGCTGGCGCGTTGCCGCATCCTGCACGACGAAGCAAAGCTCATCGTCCGTTGAGTCCTGCGCATTGAAGAGCAGGATCTTCGCCAACGGGTCAAGCCGCTGGGCGTTCTTGGTGTAGATGACGTACTTGATGTACTCGACCACGCGCTCGTCCAGACCGGCTTCCTTCAGGAAGATGCGCTCGACGAGCTCCGTGCGTGTGAACACAAGGTGGACATCCGGCGCGCGGACCCCGTCCGGCATGACCGCACCGATCTCCTCCAGCCACGCCCCGAACCTTTCCTCGCCGACTTCAAAGTTGTCCTCGCGGTGCGGGAACCAATAGATCAGCAGCTGATGATCGGGATCGCTGTACACCAGCGGCTTGTCGACGCGGAACTGCAGCTCGCATTCCGTGCACTTCACGGAATTGATCTGGTTCACCAGGAGCTGCTGCTTGAGGTCGGGCTCCTGCTTCACGTTGATCGACTCGTACAG
Organism: uncultured Verrucomicrobiota bacterium; assembly: GCA_964503335.1. Lineage (GTDB taxonomy): Bacteria > Verrucomicrobiota > Kiritimatiellia > CAIVKH01 > CAIVKH01 > CAZCZZ01. The sequence continues at coordinate 15,015 of CAZCZZ010000022.1, read as the reverse complement.
CTCCACATCCATCGGGTGATGGCAGCGGGGGCATACGATGTTATAGGATCGTTTTTCAGACATTTTTTGGAAGCGCGGACGGTAGCCCATGACCCATGTACCGTCAACACCCGCCGCGGTCTCCAGACTAGGGCTTGATCAAATGGGCCCGGATAGGTACTCTTGTCGGCTTATCTATCGCCAAAAGAGGCCTGTACGAGCTATCCGGGCGCGCTCAGCGCCGGTCAACCCGCGTGGGCGGGACCCGATTAACTCCCCGAGGTATCGAATGGCAAAGTCTCCCCGTTGAGGGACTTATGGCGAAGATGGTGAAGGAGAATGGTTCATGAGTTTGTGGGAAAGCATAATGGGAATCGTCGGCGGAAAGTCCGCGGGCGGAAGCACGGCAAAGTCCTGCGTGATTGATGGCGAGCGCTTGATGGATGGCCGCGGTGGCGGCCCGGTGGAGCGCGTTCAGGTCCTGCAGCGTTTGGCGCAGTTTTCGGAGCGTGAACAGGTGAAGTGCCAGGTCGTATTCGCAGGTCGTCCGCTTCGTGAAGTCGCGCATGGCGGCGATTTTGGTCCCTTGAAGGTCTATTTCGCCGAGCAGGCGTCAGGTATTTCGGAGCAGGTCGAGAGCCTTGCCCGTTCCGGTGCGGGACGCCAGAGCGTCGTCGTGACCTCCGACAAGGAACTCGAGGATCGTTTGGTGGGCCGTGGCGCACAGGTCATGCGCACATCAACGCTTCGCAAGGCGATGGATCCATCCAACCTCGGTGGTGGCGAAGGCGGATCGATGGGACGTCGCGACCACGGTGGTCGTCGTGGTGGCCGTGATCGCGGTGGACGCGATCGTCGGGATCGTCGCGATGGACCTCCCTCGCAGCAACAGCAGGACCAACGCCCCCGGCGTGACGAGTCCTCGCAGTCGGACCAGACGAATTCCGGAAGCGAGCCTTCGGTCAAGAATCTGATCGATCTCGTGGAGTAAGAAGAAGGTAATCCGTAATCGGTGGTCCGTTATCCGCGTCGGATTACGGATCACGTACCTCTTCATCCGCCAGTGAACGTCACTTTCGCGATGTAGGGCAGTTCGCGATAGTGGTTGTCGTAGTCGAGGCCATAGCCGACCACGAACTCGTTCTCGATGGCGAACCCGACGAAGTCGGCTTCGAAGGACACGATCCGGCGGCTGGGTTTGTCCAGCAGGGCGCAGGTCTTCACGGACTTCGCGCCCTTTTCGAGCAACATCCGCTTGGCAAAACTGAGCGTTCTTCCGGAATCCAGGATGTCGTCGATGATGACGACCTCCGCGCCGGTCACATCGACCGTGATGTCCTTCGTCACCTTGACTACGCCGGATGATTCCGTGCCGGCCCCGTAGCTCTCGAGCGTCAGGAAGTCGATCCGCGGGTGCACGTCATGGTGGTAGAGGTCGCGTACCAGGTCGGCGAGGAACATGAAGCTGCCGCGCAGGATTCCGATCATGACGAGGTTGCTTCCCCGACAGTGTTCGCGCATCTCCTGCACGAGTTCATCGACCCGCTGCTCAATCTGGGCAGCAGTAATAACGACATCGCGAATATGATGGGGTCGCAACATGGGCGCGCATGCTCAAGGTTCGATGTGGCGCTGTCAAGCGCACCTTGACTCATCCGCCTGTGACAACCTACTCTCGCTCCGGTTCTTCATGTGAAGAGCCGCGGAAGCAGCGAACGGAAGTCCCGTGAAAATCGGGCGCGGTCGCGCCGCTGTAATCCAGCACCCGGGAAACCGGGGACCAAGTCGGCCTTGTGAGCCACTGCGAGGTGCAGTTCTAGCACGCGCGGGAAGGTCGCCGACGAGGGATGGAAAGCCAGAAGACGAGCTGCTCCCGTAGTACTCAGCTTTTCGCGAAGAAAGGGTGTACCCGCGGGCTTCTCCAGTCCGCGAGTGAACCTTTCCCGCAAGAAGCTGATCAACGTCCGTTCCGCTGTGCGATGGCTTGAAGCCGGATCACGCGGTTGCTTCCGCGAAAGAAGCAGAAAGGCAGGAAATGGTCAGGTCCCGTTGGTTTGTGCCCGTCGGCACATGGTCTGCAGTCCTCACCCTCGTTGCATTCCCGGTCCACGCGAGTTGGACACAGTTCGGACTGCAGCCGCTCTCCGGGGCGTTCTCACCGTTCGCGATGGGGCATCTCCCGGATGGCCGCTACGTGTACGGCGAGGGCAATAGCTTCTACGCCCAGGATGCCTGGGGCTCCGCAGCGTATTCCACATTTGCCGGCGTGCCTGGTGGCGTGGACCCGTCTTTCATCGCCGTGCGAAGCGACACGTCCGCCGTCGCGGGCGGCGGAGGCTTCGGCGAGAGCGCGCTGCAGACCTTCAATCCATCCGACCTGCTCACACCCGCATTCGCTGCGACGAGCTTCACGATCCAGAACTACCAGGGTGTCCTCAAGGACAGTTCGAGCATGTACATCGCGGGCCTGTACGAAGGCTTCACGCACGGCGTTTCGTATGTGGCCCTCGATGGGTCCATCAACAAGGTCATCCTCACGAACGTGTCCACATTCAGCGCCGGCTTCACGATCGACGGCTTCGGCAACCTGTACGTGGGTGATACCGACGATGGCACCGTGTACCTGTTCACCGATGCCCAGCTCAGCGCCGCGATCTCCGGCACGCCACTTTCGCTCGCCGACGGGCAACTCGTGTACGACTTCGGTGAAGGGGGCAACATCGGGACGATCGCCGTCGACGGGCTCGGACGCCTATGGGCCGCCGGCTACCTTCACAACGGACTTCGCGTGTACGATCCCAACCTCGCCGCTGAGGCGTCCTTCATCCCGGGCTTTGATAATTCCAGCTACTCTGTCCATACCTTCACGCGCGATGGTAGTTCGTATGTCGCCTACATCAACCAGGAGAATCCTTTCGCAGGCTCCACGGCGATGAATTACGGCTACGACCTGGCCAACAACCTCGTTGTGCCCGAGCCGGCCGCGGGCTTGCTGGTGGCGTTGGGCGCCTTTGTGGCGGGATGGCGAAATCGACGTGTACGGACTTAAACAACTGGTGGTGTGCGCGCAGCTTTGCGCGACGGTGGCATGGGCTGGACCGTTCCCTGATGAGGTGACGGGTCTTTCGCCCACGGCTGTCGTCGTGAAGGCGTGGATTTCAGCCTGCGAATATTTCCCGCCTGCGGATGGCAGCGGAGGCTATGCGCGAAACCAGGGCGGCTTCGCGACGAGCAGCACGGCGGCAGTCATCGGTGCGCCAGCGGGGTTTGGTTTGAACGACACGACACGCCATGTGGCGTCGCTTGGAAACGGCGGCGCCATGCTCCTCTCCTTTCCCGTTGCCATTCACAACGGGCCGGGACCCGATTTCGCCGTCTTCGAGAACGGTTTCACCGATTACACCGACTTCACCGGGACATCCCGCGAGGGACTTACGAATTCGTATGCGTTCGTGGAGCTGGCCTTCGTGGATGTCGGCACGACCACCTCCGCGTGGGCACGCTTTCCGGTCACCTATCTCGGAACGAACGCGGTCTTCGCGCCGGAAGGAGCGGGCGGGGGAGACCAGGAGAATTTCTTCAGCCAGGATTCGACGTTGATCGACGGCCTGGCTGGAAAACACATCATCGGGTTCGGGACGCCGTTTGATTTGTCCGCACTGACAAATCATCCGCAGGTTCTCGCCGGCGCGGTGGATCTCAGCAACATCCGCCACGTGCGACTTGTGGACGTCGTGGGCAACGGGAGCACGTTGGACGATTCCGGCAGGCCGATCCTTGATCCGTTCTACGACGCGAACACCGGTTATCCGCAGCAGGCCGCGATCACATGGACCGACGGGTTCGATCTGCGGGCCGTGGCCGTCTTGAATACGGCCGAGGCGGAGATCGTTCCCCAAAGCACCGGATTGGAGATCCGCTGGTTCGCCGCGGATAAGACGTTGTATCAGGTGGAAATCGCCGACAGCGCCGGCGGTGCCTGGTCGCCACTTGGCGGCATCGTCACCGGAGTACAAGCAATCGCCTCCATCACGGACGCCGCGCCGGAATCAGCCCGAAGCTATCGCATCACACGCTGGAGGGCACCGTGACCAGCCGACGGAAGAGCGCCTTCACGGTGATCGAACTTCTGACCGTAATTGCGATCATGGGCACTGTCGTCGCGCTTGCGCTGCCCACGATTGGCCGCTCGAAGGAGTCGGCTGCAGCAGCGAAATGCCGTGCGAACCAGCGACAGCTTCAAACCGCGAACTCGCTTTTCGCTTCGGACGCCGGCTCCTACGTCGCCGCCGCCGCAGACTTCTTCGGCGCCAACTCGATGCGCTGGTACGGACAGCGGGGAGATGGCGACGAAGCATTTGATTCAGGCAAAGGTCCCCTGGCTCCATATCTCGGCGCAGGTGGCGCCATCCGGTCCTGTCCATCGTTCGTGGGCGCGGCACGGGATGGCTTTGAAGCGGGCTGCGGAGCTTATGGGTATAACGCGAAAGGTGTGGGGTCGCGGTCGTATCTGGTTGGGTTCAGGGACGAAGGCGTCGAGGCCGGAATGCCCCCTGGAGCCATCCAGCAACCGGGCTCGACCGTTATGTTCGCCGATACGGCCTATCCGCAAAGCAGCAAGGGAAGTTCATACCTGATAGAGTATTCCTTCGCGGAAGCTTACCGAAACCTGTCGAACCGCGAACCGGTCCGGGAACAGGGCGGACCGGCAAATCCATCCATCCATTTCCGGCACGATGACAAAACGGTGGTCGCCTGGGTGGATGGTCACACCTCGCTCGAATCGATGGACTTCAGTACCACGGCGGGGTTCAAGAGGCACCAGATTGGATGGTTCGGCGGTCCTAACAACGATTTATTTGATCCGTTTTGATAAATCGTTATTTTCTGATGTTTTCGCCTTGCGCGGTTGTGGCGACCCTCACTAATCTCCGTTGCACGACGGTAGCGCACGCCGGTTCTTCTCGTACTCTTGCGCTCGGAGGATTTGCCCGTGGACTCGTCTCTCGTCAGTGACAAAATTCAAATTGAGCGGAAGCAATTCTTCTTCGATCTTAAAGAGAATCCGCGTGGACGATTCCTCAAAATCACCGAGGATGTGGGTGGTCGCCGCGATACGATCATCGTTCCCTCGACCGGCCTTGATGTCTTCCGCGACGCCATTGAACGCGTGATGGCCGCAGCTGGACAGCCTGTGGAAGCGACGCAGAAGTAGAGCTTGTCCGGAAAAGGGGTGACGATCCGCGGCGTGCGCCCTATCATACGGCGCCGATGACGGATCCGGAACCAAAGCCCGGCAATACACCGCTTGCGGAACTCCCTGACGGCGAGCTTGTTCTGCGCACTCAACGTGGCGATGACCTGGCATTCGAAGAGCTCGTGAAGCGATACCAGGGCAAGCTTTACGCCGCGGTCTACAACATGACTTCCAACCGGCACGACGCGGAAGACGTTGTCCAGAACGTGTTTATCAAAGCTTACACAGCCCTGAAGGACTTCCGCGGCGGCTCGACGTTCTACACCTGGATCTACCGCAGCGCCATAAACCGCGCCATCAATCTTCTGCGGAGCAGGGGGCGCCGCCAGACCGTGAGCCTGGATGATATCGACGCAGGTGCCGAGCGGGACAAGACTTACGTCGAATTGGTGTCCAAGGAGTCACCTGTAAAGGATGCCGATGAAAAAGAATTTCAAATTCGTTTGAACAAAGCGCTCATGAAGTTGTCAGAGAGACATAGAACGGTCGTGGTCCTCCATGACATTCAGGGTATCGAGTACGAAGAGCTTGCCCGAATGCTGGAGTGCTCACCGGGAACGATTCGATCGCGATTGTTCTACGCACGGCAGAAGCTACAGAAAGCATTGAAAGAGTTTGTCTCATGAAATGTAAGGATGCACAGAAGGAATGCTGGGAGATGGAAAACGGTCGGGTTTCGCCTGAAGCCGAGGCGCACATCAAGGCCTGCCCTCCCTGCCGCGTTGTTTTTGATCAGGTAACGAAGCTCTGCCTCGTCGTGGGACTCAAGAAATACGAGCGGCCTGACGCGGATTTTGAATCTCGCAATCTGGCTGCGATCCGCGCCGGTATCCGCGAATCCAAGGAAGCGCCGCGCGGTATTCTCGTCGCCTTCGGCAACTGGCTCCAGTCGGAACCCGTTCCGCTCCTCCGCGTCGCCGCCGCCGCCGGTGTCATGGTCCTCGTGGGTTTCGGTATGATCTCAGGCATGCAGCAGCAGTCAGCGCCCATTCCCGCGGCAGCCGCTCCGACCTCTGCTGTCCAGCCCGCCGTCGTTCCCGTGGTTGCCACGGTGGTCGAGAAGCCGTCGGTGATGCTTGCATCGACGAATCCATCACTCGATTACCTCGTGAATCCGAACCTTCCTGTCGTGTTCATCACCTCAAACCGCCATCAGATGCTGCCCGGTTCGGGCTACGGCGGATTGCAGACAGCCCCCGTGCGTTTCCAATTGGATCGCTGACGTCTTCTGAACGCGTCGCAGGCGCTCCGCGCTCCAGCACGTCCTTACCCGTAACCCATCAAGGCTGCGTTGTCCCGGTGGGTTGTAGGCCCGTGACCCCACGCGGCGTCCGTCCCTGCCATGCGAGGCGCTCTGCGAGCGCCTAAGGGCATTCACCCAAGTACGCGGAACAAAAAGGAAACTCCGCAGACCGTTCTCGCGACTAGGGGGAACAGCGTGGAAGCGTTGCAGCGTGTTCCCCGTGGTCCGGGGAACAGCGTGGAAGCCCTGCAGACTGTTCCCGCGGGTGCGGGGAACGGCGTGGAAACGTTGCAGCGTGTTCCCCGTGGTCCGGGGAACAGCGTGGGAGTCTTGCAGACCGTTCCCGCGGGTGTGGGGAACGGCATGGAAGCGCTGCAGCGGGTTCCCCTTGGTCCGGGGAACAGCGTGGGAGTCCTGCAGACTGTTCCCGCGGGTGTGGGGAACGGCGTGGAAATGTTGCAGCGTGTTCCCCGTGGTCCGGGGAACAGCGTGGGAGTCTTGGAGACCGTTCCCGCGGGTGTGGGGAACGGCGTGGAAGCGCTGCAGCGTGTTCCCCGTGGTCCGGGGAACAGCGTGGGAGTCTTGCAGACCGTTCCCGCGGGTGCGGGGAACGGTCACAAGGCCTTTGAGTTTGATGTCGGCGCAAGTTGCGCCGGCAGGTCAAGGAACCGGGAAGCGGCTTGTGAGTTGCATGACTTCGTCGCGAACGGCGGAAATGACGGAGGGGTTTTCGCGGTCCTTCAGGATGCGCGTGATGAAGTCGGCGATCTTGAGCATCTCGGCTTCCTTCATGCCGCGTGTCGTGATGGCGGGGGTACCGACGCGTATGCCGGACGTCACGAAGGGGCTCTTTGTGTCGAACGGAATCGCGTTCTTGTTCACCGTGATGCTGGCCTTGTCGAGGGCCGTGGAAGCGTCTTTGCCCGTCACATTGATCGACGACAGGTCGACGAGCATCAGGTGGTTGTCGGTGCCGCCCGAGACGATGCGAAGTCCTGCTTTCGTCAGCGCGTCGGCGAGGACTCCCGCATTCTTCACGACCTGTGCCGCATAGGTCTTGAAGGAAGGCTGCAGCGCCTCGTGCAGGCAGATCGCCTTCGCGGCGATGATGTGCATGAGCGGGCCACCCTGGATGCCGGGGAAGGCCTGCCGGTCGAGATCCTGCGCGAACTTTTCGCGGCACAGGACGATGCCGCCACGCGGCCCGCGCAGCGTCTTGTGTGTCGTGCTCGTGACAAAGTCGGCATGGGGTACGGGGCTGGGATGCACGCCGCCGGCCACAAGGCCTGCGATGTGGGCCATGTCGACCATGAGCAGGGCCCCGACGCTGTCGGCGATCTCGCGCAGCTTCTTGAAGTCGATGATGCGCGAGTATGCGCTGGCTCCGGCGCAGATCAGCTTGGGCTTGCTGGATTCTGCGAGCTTCGCGATCTCGTTATAGTCGATGTGCTCCGTGGCCGGATCAACGCCGTACGGGACGATGTTGTACATGCGCCCGGAGAAATTCATCTTGTGCCCGTGCGTCAGGTGTCCGCCGTGGGCGAGATTCATCGCAAGGATGGTGTCGCCCGGGTTCAGCACGGAGAAATAGACGGCCATGTTCGCCTGGCTGCCGCTGTGCGGCTGCACATTGGCGTGCTCGGCGCCGAAGAGCTGCTTCGCGCGGTCGATCGCGAGTTGCTCGGCCACGTCGACACATTCGCAGCCGCCATACCAACGCTTCCCCGGATATCCCTCGGCGTACTTGTTGGTCATGATGCAGCCCGCGGCCTGGCGCACGGCGCGGCTGGCATAGTTCTCCGACGCGATCAGTTCGATGTTCAGACGCTGCCGGACGGCCTCTTCCTCGATGGCTTTGAAGATTTCCGGGTCCGTGGCTTCCACGGCGTCGAGTCCTGACGAACCGCTCGCCACGCTTTCAATCTTGTTCACGCGCTGCTCGTGGCGTCCGCCCTCGAACGTGCTGCCCAGCCAGGCGTCGAGGATCGCGGGCACATCCTTGGTCGCCGTCGTGTAGGAACCCAGCACGAGGACGTTTGCGTCATTGTGCGTGCGGGCGAGTCGGGCGAGCTCCGGCGACGAGACAAGCGCAGCGCGAACATGGGGGAACTTGTTCGCCGCCATGCTCATGCCGATGCCGGTCTTGCAGATCAGAAGGCCCTGGTCCGCTTCGCCGTCCGAAACCTTCTGCGCCACGGCGGCTGCGAAGTCAGGGTAATCCACCGACGCGTCGCTGAATGTCCCAACGTCCTCAAACTTCACACCCTTTGCGGTGAGGAGCGTCTTAATCTGTTCCTTGTGAGAAAATCCGCCGTGATCGGCGCCTAAAGCTATCTTCATGGTCGTTGCCCTTTCCGAAGGCGCGCTATTCAGCCCGCCCTTGTCCTTGATGTAAAGAATAACGTCGGGCATCGCCCGGTCGATCATGTCGCGTATCGTGCGGTACACGTCCAGCGACCCGCCGATCGGGTCGGGTATGCCTCCCGGCCTCGGCATCGTGCCGAACGAGGTGATGACGAAGGTCTTGCCCTCGGCCTCCGGCACCACGTTGAGCAAGGCGCGGCGATGACCCTCGGTCATGGTCACGATAAGGTCCACGGACTGGATCAGCTCACGCGTGACCGGGCGGCTTGAATGCCCGCTGATATCGATATTCCATTCGGCAAGGGCCCGCCGGGCTTCGACGCTAGCCTTCTCGCCCCCGAAAGCGCCCGTGCCGGCCGACGAGGCGCGCCAGCCGCTGTCCTTGCCCATGCGATGCCGGAAGATCGCTTCCGCCATCGGGCTGCGGCAGATATTGCCGGTGCAGACAAAGAGGATTTGTTTCGGCTTGGCCATGACAGAATCTCGCCTCGGAAGGGCAGGAGGTCAATCAGCAGAATCTGGCGTTGCGGCGCTGAAACCGCGGATGTTGAGGGCCTTGAGGCCGAGCAGGATATCCACGGCGCGGCGCAGCACGGCGTCGCCGCGCATGCGTTCGCGCATGCCCTTGTCGATGATCTCCTGTTCGAGAGCCTCACGCCGGTCGCTCGTCATGTCCGGCTCAAACTCCTGCTCAACCACGTTCGACGTTTTGACGATGACATCGGGATGTACGCCGGTCTTGCCGTCGAAGACCTGTCCGTCGGCGGTCACGAGTTTCTGCACGGTGAGATAGGCCAGTTCGCCGCCCGGTAGCGCCACGGCCTCACGGATCATCGGATCACCTTCGGTCGTCTGCCCGATCAGCATCGCCCCGCGAACGCTACCCGCCATCATCGCGGCAAGAACTTCGGCCGCGCCGGAGGTGTCATGGTCAATCAGGATCATCACCGGCATGGCGACGGGGTTCCGCTTGCCGTTCCGTTCCTCGCGCTTCTCCGCGCCGTTCAAGTCGCGGAACGTGCAGAGCGTCGCTTCGCTGTCGGCGAAAAGTCCGGCCACACGTGCCGCGTCTGTGACGGAGTTCCCGTTGGCTCCGCGAAGATCGATGACCATGCCGTAGCATCCGGCTTTCGATGCGCCTTCGATCTGCGCCTCGATCAGCGCGCCGGAACCTTCGAACAGGCCGTTGACCAGCGCATAGCCGATCTTCGCCGGCGTGATCTCCGCGACTTCCAGCGCGGGCAGCTGCAGCAGGTCGCGTTGGACGGTCACGGCATTCGTGGTGGCGGGTGTGCGTTGGAGGACGAGCCGGACGGAATCGTTGGTGTGTGAGCGCAGCGACTTGAGCATGTGAACGAGCGGCGCGGGCGAGACCGACGTTCCCGCCACGTCGATGATCACATCGTTTGTGCGGATGCCCGCGGCTGCAGCCGGTGACTCGGGCATGACATGAATGATGTAAGGGAGGCCGTTCGAGATGTTGAGCTGGAAGCCGGGTGTGTAATCAAGGCCGCGCCGCTCTTCCTCGATGTGTTTCCATTCATCCGCAGAGAGAAGCCTGCCCTTCGCGTCGATGCTCTTGAGGACGGAATCGAGGGCGACCCGCTTTGCCGCATCGGCGTCCACGGCGATGCCGTAGGAGGACACGGCGGAATAGAGGCCGCTTACCGCCTGCTGGATTGCGTCAAGCGCCGCCACATCGGCCCGGACAGAAAGGGTGGAAGCCAGAAGCAGGGCAGTGACGCCGCCAATGTTCAGATTGCGCATACCGATACTCTTACGAAGTCAGCGCCCGCCATGCGATGTCTTTTCGATAGTGGGCGCCATCGAATCGAATGGCCCTGGCGCCCGCATAGGCCCGGTCCACCGCGTCGCGCAGGGTCGGACCGGAGCCCGCCACGGCGAGGACGCGTCCGCCTGCCGTCACCACGTCAGCGCCCTGCACGCGAGTTCCCGAATGGAATACTACGACGCCGGGTTGCCTGGCCGCATCGGCCAGGCCTTCGATGACAAGACCCTGCTGGTACGTGCCCGGATAGCCGCCTGCCGCCATGACGATGCAAGCGCAGGCTTCGGGTTTCCACTTCACATGCGACTCCGAAAGCGTGCCATCGACGCAGGCGTGGAGCGCGGGGAGCATGTCGCCGTCCCAGCGCGGCAGGATCGCCTCCGTCTCGGGATCGCCAAACCGCGTGTTGAATTCCAGCACCTTCGGTCCGTTTCGGGTGAGCATGATGCCGGCATAGAGGATGCCTTTGAACACGATGCCGCGCTTGCGGAGTTCCGCGAGCGTGCGGTCGAAAACCTGTTCGCGGATCAACGGCCAGAGTTGCGCGTTCACAACAGGGGCAGGGGAATACGCGCCCATGCCGCCGGTGTTCGGTCCCTCGTCATGATCAAACACGCGTTTGTGATCCTGCGATGAAGCGAGCATCACCACATGCTCGCCGTCGATGAGGGCGAGGATCGACGCTTCTTCGCCCTCGAGGAACTCCTCGATCAGGACATGGCTTCCCGCGCTGCCGAATACGTTGCGGACAAGCGCGTCGTCGATGGCGTTGATCGCCTCGTCGGTCTTCGTGCAGACCGTCACGCCCTTGCCGGCGGCCAGCCCGTCGGCCTTAACCACCAGGGGAGCACCATGTTGGCGAACGAATGCCTTGGCCTCGTCCGCGTTCGTGAATGTCCACGCCCCTGCCGTGGGCACACCCGCGGCCTGCATGACTTCCTTCGCGAACATCTTGCTGCCTTCCAGGCGCGCGGCCGCAGCGGAGGGACCAAACACGCGGAAGCCGGCCTCCGCAAATGCATCGGCGATGCCGGCGCACAGTGGCGCTTCGGGGCCGACGACGGTCAATGCGGGCTTAAACGCCTTCGCCCAGTGGAGAAGGGTGGGAATGTCAGTCGCGGTGATCGGGAGATTTGTTGCGATTGACGCCGTGCCCGCATTGCCGGGAGCGCAGTAGATGCGAGGCCGTGAACTATCCTGCGCGATCTTCCACGCGAGCGCATGTTCGCGGCCGCCGCCGCCGACGATAAGGATGATGGGATCAGAACTCATGGATGAAACACGCGGCAGGCCTCTACCAATTCGGCAGCGTCTCGCCCTTGGTGAGATCTTCGATTGATTCGCGGGCGCGCACAACTTCGTGACGCGTTCCGGAAACCATGACCTCGGCGGCGCGGGGACGGCTGTTGTAGGTGGACGACATGGCGAAGCCGTACGAACCGGCGCTCATCACGGCGAGGAGTTCGCCCTGTTTCACGTCGGGTAGATCCCGGTTCGCCGCGAGGAAATCCCCAGACTCGCAAACGGGTCCAACAAGGTCGCCAAAGACCGTATCCGTCGTTTCGCGCACCGGCTTGATGCCGTGGTACGCCTCGTATAGCGCAGGCCGGATCAAGTCGTTCATCGCCGCGTCGATGACGATGAACTTTTTGAACGGGTTCTCTTTGATGTATTCGACGCGCGTCAGCAGCACGCCGGCATTGCCGGTCAGGAAGCGACCCGGCTCCATGCTTACGGTCAGGCCGAGCTCTTTCAGCGGCGGAATGACCGCATCGGCGAACGCCTTCAGGTCGAACGGCTTGTCCTCGGGCTTGTACGGAATGCCGAGGCCGCCTCCGATGTCGATATGCTTGAATGTCGGGAAGCGCTTCTTCAGTTCGTGGCAGAGATCCTTCACCTTGGCGAGCGCCTCGGCGTAAGGCGTCGCCGTCATGATCGGCGAGCCGAGATGCATGTGGAGCGACGTGATGGCGAGGTTGGGAAGCTTCGCCGCAAGCTCGTAGGCCGCGATCGCGCGCTGAAGGTCCACGCCGAACTTGTTCTCTTTCTTCCCCGTGCTCGTGTACTTGTGCGTCTTCGGGTCGACGTCGGGGTTCACGCGGATCGCGACGCGACCCGTGGTCCCGAGCTTCTTCGCGCAGGCCGAAATGCGTTCCAATTCCGGTTCCGACTCCACCGTGAAGTAGAGGATATCTTCGCGAAGCGCATGCTCGATTTCCGCTTCGGTCTTGCCGACACCGGCGAACACGATGCGATTGGCCGGAACACCGGCCCGACGCGCACGAATCAGCTCGCCGCTCGACACGACATCCGCACCCGCGCCCTCCGCCGCAAACGTCGCAATCACCGCCGCATTCGTATTCGATTTCACCGCATAGCAGATCAGCGGACTCACCGGCGCCATCACGCTCTTCAGCGCGCGGAACTGCGACTGAAGATGACCGCGGCTGTAGACGTAGAGAGGGGTGCCGTACCGGGAAGCGAGCTCCTCGAGAGCGACACCCTCAGCGAAGAGGCGACCATTTATGTAAGCGAAGGGATTCATTTGACCGCGAATTTACGCGAATTTACGCGAATGGTTGGAGTTGAGAGAACGATTCTTTCCCACTGGAGGGAAGGATGCTTGAAGTTGACGATGACGCCAACTTCTCGATCCGTTACTTTGAGGTAGTTGATCATCTGGCCGCGCTCGGAATCCGTAATGGAGTCGATGGTTTTTGCGTCAACGAGAACCCGTTCCGCGACGTCCAGATCGGGGATATACTCATCAATGAGCTGTCCTCTGTAGTACATCGGGAACACGGACTGTTGATTGAAGGCGATCCCCTCATGGGCGAACTCCACGCATAGCGCTCGCTCATAAGACTTCTCCCGAAAACCATAGCCGACTTCCGAATGCACCTTCATAGCGCACCCAACAATCCTAAACACCAGCTCTTTTTCCAGGATTTCCGACATTCGCGTAAATTAGCGCAAATTCGCGGTTAAGACTTCTTCCTCTTCAAATTCGCCCGCACGCGCAAGCGGAGGGCGTTGAGTTTGATGAAGCCGGTGGCGTCGCCCTGGTCGTAGCCGGAGCCGCCTTCGAAGGAGGCGATGCTGGGGTCGTAGAGGGACTGCTTGGATTTGCGGCCGACGACGATCGCGTTGCCCTTGTAGAGCTTGATGCGGGCGGTGCCGGTCACGGTGGACGCGGCTTCGTCCATCGCGGTCTGCAGCATCTCGCGCTCGGGTGCGAACCAGAAGCCGTTGTACACGAGCTTCGCGTACTGGGGGACGAGCTGGTTGCGCAGGTGCAACACTTCGCGGTCCATCGTGATCTGTTCCACGGCCTCGCGGGCGCGGTGGACGATGAAGCCGCCGGGCGTCTCGTACACGCCGCGGCTCTTCATGCCGACGAAACGGTTCTCAACCATGTCGATACGACCGACGCCGTTGCGACCGCCGATCTCGTTCAGCGTTTCCATCAGGCGGGCGGGGGACAGCTTCTTGCCATTCACCGCCACGGGATTGCCCTTCACGAAATCGACTTCGACATACTCCGGCTTGTTCGGCGCCTTCTCGGGCGACACGGAGAGCTTGAACATGTCCGCCGGCGGCTCGGCCCACGGATCCTCGAGGATGCCGCCTTCGAAGCTGATGTGCAGGAGATTGCGATCCATCGAGTACGGCTTCTTCGCCGTGGCTTCGACCGGGATCTTGTGCTTCGCGCAGTAATCCAGCATCGCGGTGCGGCCGGGGAACTGGTCGCGGAAGCGGGCCTCGCGCCACGGTGCAATGACCTTCGTATTCGGCTGCAGGGCGAAAGCGGTCAGCTCGAAACGAACCTGATCGTTGCCTTTTCCGGTCGCGCCGTGCGCGATGGCGTCAGCGCCTTCCTTGACGGCAATCTCCACCTGACGCTTGGCAATGAGCGGTCGGGCAATCGAGGTTCCCATCAGGTAGCCGTTCTCGTACACGCCGCCAGCGCGCAGCATGGGGAATACGAAGTCGCGGGCAAACTCTTCGCGGAGGTCGTCGATGTAGATCTTCTTCGCGCCGCTCTTGATCGCCTTCTCCTTCAGGCCGCTGAGCTCCTCGGCCTGGCCGATGTCGGCGGCGAAGCAGATGATCTCCGCGTTGTAGGTGTCCTTGATCCACTTGAGCAGCACCGAGGTGTCGAGGCCGCCGGAATATGCGAGTACAACTTTCATGATGGTTCTCCTGGAAAAAGCCGCCGAACGATGCATGGCCGACGCGGAAAAATCAAGATGTAGGAACGCGAGGAGCCCGGATGTCTGCCCACGGAACACACGGAATACACGGAACTCCGAACCGAATATTGCCCACGGAGGTCACGGATAGCACGGATGGGCCAGAGATTTGAAATTCGAGATCTGAGAT
>CAZCZZ010000021.1:0-58216 GCA_964503335.1 uncultured Verrucomicrobiota bacterium | reverse complement strand
ACTCTACCTGTCAGCGAAGAAGAAGATGAATGGTTGAGGGTTAATGGTTGGATGAGGTCGAAACCATGAACCATCCACCATCAACCATTCTTCGCCCTATTTCTCCCGCACGTGCTCGTAGATGTTGACGTAGTTCTGGCCGGGATAGTTCCACGAGAAGTCGTAGCGCATCGCGTTGTGCATCAGCTCGCGCCAGTATTGCGGGTAATTCGACCACATGCCGATCGCGCGGCGCATCGCGGATTCCAATCCCTCATTGTTGAAGTCATTGAAGGTGTAACCGTTCCTCTCGTGGTACGGACGGTGCGCGTAGTTCGCATCAAACACCGTGTCGTTCAGGCCACCCGTGGCGCGCACGACGGGAATCGTGCCGTACTTCATCGCGATCATCTGCGTCAGGCCGCACGGCTCAAAGGCGCTGGGTACGAGCACCATGTCGGCGCCGGCGAAGATGAGGTGAGACAGGTATTCGTCGTAGCCGAGCTCCAGATGGCAATCGGGGTTGTCGTTGAGATGACGCTTCAAGCCCCAGAAGTCCTCGTTCACGCGGTGGTCGGGGCTGGTGCCGAGGAGCACGAACTGACAGCCGTTCGCGAGCGCGTAGAACATGCCGTGGCGGATGAGACCCACGCCCTTCTGGTGGTCGAGGCGCGTGACGACGGCGACAATCGGCTTGTAGCCGTCGCGCAGCCAGAAGCGGTTCCGCAAGGCCGCCTTGTTCTTGTACTTGTCGTCGAGATTCGAGGGGCCGTACCGGTGGGGGATGAATCGATCCACTTCGGGGTTCCACTCCGCGTAGTCGATCCCGTTCAGCACGCCGCCGCACTTGCCGCGGTAATACTGCAGGAGTCCCTGGAGCCCGTGTCCGAGGTCGCTCGACATCACCTCGTTCATATAGGTCGGCGATACCGTGGTCACGAAGTTCGAGAACACGATGCCACCCTTCATGATGTTGACCGCGCCAGGCCAGCGATGGTCCAGCAGGCGGTCGCCCGTCATGTACCACGCCGGGTTCATTCCGATCTGGCGGATAACCTGTTCGCCCGTCACGCCCTGGTGATGCATGTTGTGAATGGTGAACACGCTGCGCGGATGCGTCATGCCGAAGCCGCGATAGGTCTCCGTCAGCATCACCGGCACGAGCGCGGTCTGCCAGTCGTGCGTGTGGATGATGTCCGGGTGCTTGCCGGTCTTCAGCATGAACTCCAGCGCCGCCTTGGAGAAGAAGGCGAAGCGCTCGGTGTCATCGGCATGACCGTAGATGATGCCGCGATTGAAGAAATTCTTGAAGAAGTGCGACTCGATGAAGAAGACCTTCACGCCGTCGACGTAGCCGAAGTACACGTCGCAGTGGACCCAGAAATGGTGAAACGGAACCCACAGGTCGCTGTAGGCCTTCGTATAGCCCCAGACCCGGTCAAACTTCATGCAGTCATAGCGCGGCAGGATGATTTCGACGTGGTGTCCGCGGATCGATAGCTCGCGCCCGAGACCATGCACGACGTCGGCAAGTCCTCCGACCTTGGCAACCTGCGCCATCTCCGAGGCGATGTGGACAATATACATGGGGACCTTTCCGGTTTACGTCATGTGCACGATGTGGCCGAGCACGTCGGGGTGTTGTGCAATCAGGGGGTAGAGTTCGGTCATCACGTGGCGGTAGGCGTGCGCCCACGGCAGGTGATGGTTCCAACATTCGAGATCAGCGAGGAGCGAGGCGATGAGGGTGATGGATCGCGACTTGGCCCGGACCGACCTGTCGTCGGCAAGCACGATCTGCGCGCGTCGCATCAGGCTCATTTCCGACAGCCCTTCCACGTTGCGGGTATTGCCACGGAGCATTCGTTCCATGATGCGCCAGTGCTTGTTACGCGCGCGGAACATGGAATCGGGGAGTCGGCTGTATTGCTCCAGCGCCTTCACTTCGGACAGGATCTGCTGGCCGTTCGGCAGTTCGTACGCGAGCTGCACGATGACGTCGGCGTAGTTCTTGTCCCAGAGGCTGTGTTCCTCTTCCTCGGACAGCACCCGGTTCTCCAGGATGCTGCACGCGGCCTTCTCGGCGTAGATGATGTGATCCACGAGATAGGAGCTCATGTAAGCGACTGTGATCGCCTGCTCGACGGCGGTCTTCTCGCGTTTCACCATGTCGGTGATGCGCTGGCGCAGGTAGCGTCCGAAGCCGCGGTTTCCGGGATTTCCCGTCATGCGGAACAGCCGGGGGAACGAGCGCGCGCGAAGGTCGTGGACGAGCGGAGGCGGCAGGAGATGAAGCGCCGGAGGCATACCCGCAGCGTTTCTCATCCTTCCGACGTACATGGGCCGCCCCTACTTCACTTCCGGTTTTGCCTGCTTGTCCTTGCCCGCTTCCTTCGGTGCCTGAAACGCAGAAATGGCCGGCGCGGGCTTCACGGCTGCAGCGCCCTGCACGACCTTCGTGGCTTCCTTCGGCAGTTCCTTCGTCGCCGGCTTGGGCGACGCGCTCTTCAACCGGAAATAGATTCCCGCAAGCGGCGGCAGCGTGACGAGGATCGACTGGTCCAATGCGTTCCAGTTCTTATCCTCCGACGCGACCGTCTTCATCATGCCCGCGTTGCTTCCGCCGAACTCCGCGGAGTCCGAGTTCATGATCTGCTCGTACACGCCGCGCACGGGAACACCCACGCGATAGTTCGCGCGAACGACCGGCGTGAAGTTGAAGACGATCACGATGATGTCATTTGCGCCCTTGCCCTTGCGGTAGAACGAAATGATGCTGTTTTCCTGGTCGTGGAAATCAATCCACGTGAAGCCTTCCCACGAGAAGTCGATTTCGTGCAGGGCGGGTTGCTCGCGATAGACACGGTTGAGCGCGCCGACGTAGTCATGAAGCTTCTGATGCGACTCATACTGCATCAGGTGCCAGTCCATGCTCTCTTTGTGGTTCCACTCGTTCCACTGGCCGATCTCGCCGCCCATGAAGAGCAGCTTCTTGCCGGGATGCGCATACATGTAGGCGTAGAGGCAGCGCAGGTTCGCGAACTTCTGCCACATGTCACCGGGCATCTTGTTCAGCATCGACCCCTTCCCGTGCACGACTTCGTCATGCGAGAACGGGAGGATGAAGTTCTCGGTGAATGCGTACAGCAGCGAGAACGTGATGTGATTGTGGTGATGCTTCCGGTGGACGGGGTCCTTCGTGAAGTATTCCAGGATGTCGTGCATCCAGCCCATATTCCACTTCAGGCCGAAACCAAGGCCGCCCGCGTACGTCGGGCGCGAAACCATCGGCCACGCCGTGGACTCCTCGGCAAAGGTCAGGAATCCGGGAAACTCCGCGTGCACGACCTCATTGAACTTCTTGATGAAGTCCACGGCTTCGAGGTTCTCGCGTCCGCCGAACTGGTTCGGAATCCACTCGCCCTCTTTGCGCGAGTAGTCGAGGTACAACATGCTCGCGACGGCGTCGACGCGGAATCCATCGATATGGAACACGTCGGCCCAGAACACGGCGTTGGACAGCAGGAACGACTTCACCTCGTTGCGGCCGTAGTTGAAGATGAGCGTGCCCCAGTCCTTGTGCTCGCCCTTGCGCGGGTCCGCATGCTCATACAGGTGCGACCCGTCGAAGTACGCCAACCCGTGCGTGTCGCGCGGGAAGTGGGCCGGAACCCAATCGACAATCACGCCGATGCCCTCGGCATGGCAGCGATCCACGAAGAACTTGAAGTCGTCCGGCGTGCCGTAGCGCGACGTCGGCGAGAAGTACCCGATCGTCTGGTAGCCCCAGGAGCCGTCGAAAGGATGCTCGGAAATCGGCAGCATCTCAATGTGCGTGTAGCCCAGCTTCTTCACGTAGGGCAGCAACGTGTCGGCCAACTCGCGATAGCTGAGCCAACGGTTGCCTTCCTCGGCTTTGCGCATCCAGGAGCTGAGATGCACTTCGTAAACACCGATCGGCTTCTCCATCCAGTTGTGCTTCTGGCGGTGCTCGATCCATTTGTCGTCCGACCACTTGTACTTCGCGTTGTCCCAGACGACCGATGCCGTGCGCGGACGGAGCTCCGAAGCGAACGCGTAAGGATCCGATTTCTGCGCGAGGAAGTCGTTGTGGCCCTTGACTTCAAACTTGTAGAGATCACCGGGGCGCAGGTGCGGGACGAAGATTTCCCAGAGTCCGCCACCGCGCTGCTGCATCGGCTGATGGCGACCGTCCCAGCGGTTGTACGGACCAATCACGCTGACGCGGATTGCATTCGGCGCCCATACGGCAAAATGCACGCCGTCCACGCCGTCCACCGTCAGCGCATGCGCGCCCATCTTGTTGTACGTGCGGTAGTGTGTGCCTTCGCCGAAGAGATAGAGATCGAACTCCGTGATCTGGAGCGGAAACCGGTAGGCGTCCTCCACTTCCCAGACGTGATTGTCGAAACCCGTGATGCGGAGGCGGTAAGGGAATTTCTTCTTTCCAAAGAAGATGTATTCGAAGAGGCCATCCTTGTGGAGGCGACCCATCCGGAAGACACCGTCCGCGGCGACGATATCGACATTGGCGGCGTGCGGCTGGAAGGTGCGTATGACGAAGTCGTTGCCACCCGGGAGGACGTGCGGTCCGAGAATGTCGTAAGGGGCCCCGTGCATACCGTAGACGATGGCCTTGATGGCATCCTCGTGCA
The DNA here is from genome assembly GCA_964503335.1 of uncultured Verrucomicrobiota bacterium. Taxonomy (GTDB): domain Bacteria; phylum Verrucomicrobiota; class Kiritimatiellia; order CAIVKH01; family CAIVKH01; genus CAZCZZ01. The sequence continues at coordinate 53,561 of CAZCZZ010000021.1, read as the reverse complement.
GCGTCGACTTCATGAAAAGCACCTCTCGTTGGGGCACCGGGGATGCAGTAGACGCCCACCCCGTAATCGCCACGTGTTCCATATGTATCGATTCCGCGAGGGCCTTGTCACGTTCAAACCTCGGCAAGAACGGTGTTTGCGAGGATGATCCAAGGGATCACAGGCGGCTGGACTCCGGCTCCGGCCAAGGTAAGCTCGTGGGCTTTTACGAATCACCATGCAGACACTACGCACAGAGATCGCCGACGCGAAACGGATCGTCGTGAAGGTGGGCAGCCGCGCCCTCGTCCAGAGGACCGGTCGCCCCGACCTGCCCCGACTCCGTGAACTCGTCCGCCAGCTCGCCGCATTGCAGAAGAGCGGGCGCGAAATTGTCCTGGTCTCCTCCGGCGCCATCGCCGCGGGCATGGAAGCGCTCGGACTGACCAAGCGCCCCACCCTCGTGCCCGATCTCCAGATGGCCGCAGCGGTCGGCCAGTCGCGACTGATGGCGACGTACGACAAGTTGTTCACCGCGAAGGGCTGCCGCATCGGCCAGGTCCTGCTCACGCACGACGACTTGAAGCATCGCACCCGCCACGTCAACGCGCGCAACACGATGTCCAACCTGCTCGCCCACGGCATCATCCCCGTCGTCAACGAGAACGACGTCGTGGCCGTGGACGAGATCAAGTTCGGCGACAACGACCTGCTCGCTTCGCTGGTCACGATGTTGATCGAAGCCGACCTGCTCATTCTCCTGACCACGGTCGATGGTGTCCGCGCTCCCTCCGGTCGCGGCACGAAACGCGTCGCCGTCATCGACGGAATTAGCGATCAAGTCCTCGCCCTCGCCTCGGGCAAAGGCAGCGAACTCTCCACCGGCGGCATGCTGAGCAAACTGCAGTCCGCCGGCATGGTCGTCGCCAGCGGCATTCCCGTGGTCATCGCGAACGGACGCACCGACGGCATCCTCGAAGCGGTGATGACCGGCGCCGACAAAGGCACGCTCATCCGTCCCGGGACCAAGACGCCCGCCGCACTTCAGTCCCTCCGCAAACGCTGGATCGCCTTCTTCCACAAGACCCAGGGCACCATCGTCGTCGACGACGGAGCCCGCGACGCGCTCGTGAAAAAGGGCCGCAGCCTGCTCCCTATCGGCGTCAAAGCCGTAGAAGGCGACTTCGACGAAAGCGCCGTCGTGAACGTAAGATCTCTCGACGGAACCATCATCGCCCGGGGCCAGACCGACTTCTCCAGCCGCGACCTCCGCCGCATCCAAGGCCATCGCTCCGAAGACGTTGCATCAATCCTGGGCCCCTGCGACACCGACGTCGTCATCCACCGCGACAACCTCGTCCTGCTGAACAACAGCTGATGGCCCACGAAATTCACGAAAGGGCGCGAAATAGGCCTATGAATGAAGGACTGATTTATCCGGACGAGAGCTACAGGATTATGGGCGCCTGCTTCAGTGTCTATAAGGACAAGAGGAACGGCTACACCGAGCCCATATATCAGGAATGCCTTGCGAAGGAGTTTCTGCACCTCGGCATCGCGTTTGAGGAGCAGAAGGAACTCCCCTTAACCTACCGGGGAGAGAAGCTCTTACACACGTTTCGCGTCGATTTCGTCTGCTTCGACAGGATTCTTCTCGAAATCAAATCCGTCTCGAAACTGACCGACGAACATCGGGCTCAGGTTCTGAACTACCTTCATGCCTCCGGCCTCAAACTGGCCCTTCTCGTCAATTTCGGCCACTATCCACAGATAGAGTACGAAAGAATCGTGCTATAGTTCTTTCGTGCTTTTTCGTGCCTTTCGTGGGCAAATCCGGAATCGGAGTTCTTATGAGTCTGCATGATGACATGTTGGTGATGGGTGACAAAGCGGTCGCGGCTTCGCGGGCGTTGGCGAAGCTTTCGTCGCGTCGCAAAAACAACATCCTGGAAGCGATGGCGTCTGAGATCGAAGCCCGCCGGGATTCCATAAAGGCCGAGAACGCCAAGGACATGGAGGCTGGCCGCAAGTCGGGTCTTTCCACCGCCTTGCTCGATCGCCTCAACCTGACCGATGCCCGTATCGACGGCATGGTCAAAGGCATCCGGGATCTCGTCGTGCTGAAAGACCCCGTCGGCGCCCGCATCAGCAAATGGGTCCGTCCCAACGGGCTCGAGATCCTCAAGGTCCGGGTTCCCCTCGGCGTCATTGCCATCATCTATGAGTCGCGGCCCAATGTGACCGCTGACGCGGCGGCGCTCTGCATCAAGACGTCGAACGCCGTGATCCTGCGCGGCGGTTCGGAATCCATTCATTCCAACCTGGCCATCGCCGATGCCCTGCAGGCCGGCGGCAAGAAGAAGGGCCTTCCCGACAACTCCGTCCAGCTCGTCCCCACGACCGTTCGCGATGCGATTCGTGAGTTGGTTCAGATGGTCGGTCGCGTCGACTTGGCGATCCCCCGCGGTGGCGAAGGACTCATCAACGCCGTGGCCGAACACGCACGCGTTCCCGTGATCAAGCACTACAAGGGCGTCTGCCACGTCTATGTCGATGACACGGCGAAGCAGGACGATGCGCTCAAGATCATCGAGAACGCCAAATGCCAGCGTCCCGGTGTCTGCAACGCCATCGAGAAGGTCCTTGTCCACGAGAAGATCGCAGCGGAGTTCCTGCCCAAGATGTCTGCGCTGCTGGACACCCGCAACGTGGAACTTCGCGGCGACGACGCCTCGCGCACCATCGTCTCGTCGATGAAGACCGCCACGCAGGAAGATTGGACCACGGAATACCTCGACCTGATCCTCACGGTTAAGGTTGTAGCCGATGTGGACGCCGCCATCGCTCACATCAATTCCAACGGCTCCCATCACTCCGACGCCATCATCACGGAGAACGAAAAGGCCGCCGACAAGTTCACACAGGAAGTGGACTCCGCGACGGTCTACGTCAACGCCTCAACCCGCTTCACCGACGGCGCCGAATTCGGCATGGGCGCCGAAATCGGCATCAGCACCGAAAAGCTCCACGCCCGCGGGCCCATGGGCCTCGAAGAGCTGACCACCTACAAGTACGTCATCCACGGCAACGGCCAGATCCGCGGCTGATTGTCCATTTTCACCTCGTAGGCGCTCGGTGCTCCATCACCCGAACCCGACCGCGTCATGGAGCGCGGAGCGCCTGCGACGCGTCTTCGCGGTTGACATGACCACTTTACATGACCATATTGGATTCATGAAGACCATGAATGTCACCGAGTTCAAGGCGAAGGCACTTTCTACCATCGATCGCGTGTCCCGCACGCGTGAGACGGTTGTTCTCACGAAGAGGGGGAAGCCGATGGCGAAAGTTGTCCCCTACGACGTGAACTACAGGGACATCACCCCCGGGAGCATGAGCAAGTACCTGCTCCGCGAGGGTGACATCGTATCGCCGCTGGGTTCCAAGGAGTGGGAGTCCAACCGTTGAACGTTCTGCTCGATACGCACGCATGGATCTGGTGGCACATGAATCCACAGCGACTCTCGAAACGGGTTCGTCAACTCCTGAGCTCGCCGCGCAGCTACGACGAAGTCCTACTTTCCGCCATCTCAGCTTGGGAAGTCGCCAAGTTGGTCGAGAAAGGCCGTCTTACACTCTCCTGCGATGTGGAGGACTGGGTTACTGAGGCGTTGGATATGCATAAGCTCCGCCTCGTGCCACTCTCTCCAGCAATTGCTTGCGCTTCGACCCGACTCCCCCAGCCCTTTCACGATGATCCCGCCGACCAGATCATCGTCGCCACAGCACGCGCCGAAAACGCAACCATCCTGAGCATCGACGAGCGCATACAGAAGTATCCGCACGTGATGACCGCTTGGTAACTTGAATCGCAGATGGAGCGCGGAGCTACCGCGACGCGTCACAATCCTGCAAACGGATTCGCATTAAACCCGCGCTGAGGAGGACGGGGCTTGTTCGACGCTTGGGGACGCGCGCCCTGCGGGGCGGTCTTCGCCCCTGAACCACTCTTCGCACTGAGCGCGATGCGCTTCCGGGCAATATCGATCTCCAGCACGCGCACTTTGATGCGATCCCCCGCCTGCACAATCGTGGAGGGATCGGTGACGTAGGTGTCTGCAAGTTCGGATATGTGAACCAGGCCGTCCTGATGCACGCCGATATCGACGAACGCGCCAAACGCCGTGACATTCGTCACGATGCCCTTGAGTTCCATGCCCGGCTTCAGATCATCGAGCTTGGTGACATCGTCGCGGAATCCGGGAGCTTCAAAGGCCTCACGAGGATCACGTCCCGGCTTCTTCAATTCGGCGAGGATGTCCTTCAGCGTCAACTCACCCACCTCGGCGCTGATGTACTTCTTGATATCGATCTTGTCCACGACGGCGGGATGGCCGATGAGGTCATTCAGGCCGACACCGAGATCCTTCGCCATGCGTTCGACCAGTTCGTAGCGCTCCGGATGCACCGCCGAGGCGTCAAGCGGATGCTTCCCGCCACGGATGCGGAGAAAGCCCGCAGCCTGTTCATACGTCTTCGGCCCCATCCCCGACACCTTGAGCAATTCGTTCCGACCCTTGAACGGACCGTGCTCATCGCGATGCGCGAGAATCCGCTTCGCCTGCGTCGGGCCGAGACCCGACACACGGGCAAGCAATGGCGCACTGGCCGTATTCAACTCTACGCCAACATGATTCACGCAGCTGACCACTACGTCTTCGAGCTTCCCCTGCAGCAGCGGCTGATGCACGTCGTGCTGGTACTGCCCGACGCCAATCGCCTTCGGGTCAATCTTCACCAGCTCCGCCAACGGGTCCTGCAAGCGTCGCCCAATTGAGATCGCCCCGCGCAAGGTCAGATCGAGGTCCGGGAACTCCTCGCGGGCAATCTCTGATGCGCTGTATACGCTGGCGCCTGATTCGTTGACGGAGACCACGAAGACATCCTTTGCGCCCGCCTTGGTCAACGTCTCCTTCACAAATGCTTCCGTCTCCCGTCCCGCCGTGCCATTGCCGACAGCAATAACCGACGGCTTGTACTTTGCGACGAATTTCGCGAGTTCGATGCGCGAAGCGATTTCAGCGCGTTCGCCACCGGTAGGGAAAATGACCGTGCTGTCCAGATACTTGCCGGTGGCATCGATCGCCACACACTTGCAGCCGGTGCGGAAACCCGGATCGACGGCCACGACGGGGCGCCCGCCCAGCGGCGCGGCCAGCAGGAGGTTGCGCAGGTTCTTCGCGAAGATTTCCACAGCGTCGCGGTCCGCCTTCATCTTCAAGTCGATGACGACGTCCAGCTCAACGCTCGGCGCGATGAGGCGTTTGAAGCCATCCTCGATCGCCATGCTCAACTCCGCCGCAAACGGCGAGCGCGGATTGACCTGCATCTTCGTCGCGATCAGCTTGATCAGCGGCTCAGTCTCCACCGAGATGCGCTTGCGCAGGACTCCTTCGGCCTCGCCACGACGGATCGCGAGGAAGCGATGCGAAGGAATCGTCGCCACGTTCTCTTTGAAGTCGTAGTACTGCTCGAACTTCGTCGGCTCTGTCGTCTTCTCCGGCACACGTTCCGAAGCGACGACGCCTTCTGACGCATAGGTCTGTCGGACCAGCGCCCGCACTTCCGCATTCTCCGCCACGATTTCCGCGACGATATCGCGCGCACCAGCGAGCGCCTCGACCGTGTTCACCACCTGCTTCTCGGCATTGACGAACGCTTCCGCAGCCGTGGACGGGTCCTGGTCAGATACCTGCCTCAGGATCAGTTCGGCCAGCGGCTCCAAGCCCTTCTCGCGGGCAATCATCGCGCGAGTGCGGCGCTTCGGCTTGTACGGGAGATAAAGATCCTCCAGCGCTGTCTTCGTCACGCAGGCGAGAATGCGCGCCTTCAAGGCGTCGGTCAGCTTCCCCTGCTCTTCGATCGACGAAAGAATCGTCGCGCGCCGGTCTTCCAGTTCACGGTAGTAGGCCAGCCGTTCCTGGATCTTCCCGATCTGCACCTCGTCGAGATTGCCCGTCACCTCTTTGCGGTACCGCGCAATGAACGGAATCGTACTCCCCTCCGCCAGCAACTTCGCCACCGCCATGACTTGCCGCGGCGCGATGCCGAGTTCTTCAACCAACTTCGGCAACGACGACATCGACTCTTCCGCAACTGCTTCTGTGACCATGAATTCTCCCGTGGAAAATGAAGACGTGATTCTTCGCACAAGACCCATTGCGGGAAAGAACAAAGTGGAGACTCCGCTGTGTTGCCCGGAACGGTCAACTTCGCTACCCTTAGTATCAAGGACGGTCACATGCGTAGGCTTCACTCGTGCTTCTTGACGGCGTTGCTCGTGCTTTCGACGGCCGGGCGTGGGCAGAATCTGACGAATGGCGACCTTGCCATTGTCAATTTCGCCACGGCATCCAACGGTATGGTCGGCCTTGTCGCCCTCACGAACCTTCCAGGCAGTTCCGTGGTCAACATCACCGTGGCAAGCTGGAGCAACGGATTTGATGCGGCCGCCGCCTATGAATGGGCACTTCCAGCGTCGGGCGTTCCCGCAGGCACATTCATTACCGTTACGAATTTCAACAATGCCCTGCTCTCGGTCAGCACGGGATCGATCAGTATCGGCCCGCAGCAAATGGCCTTGAGCACGAACGGCGACCAGATTCTCGTGTTTCAAACGAACACGACTGACCGCTGGTTCATCTACGGACTCAACTACAATGTCGCATGGATCACCAACGGGCCGATCGGACCGTCCGCATCCTATCTCCCACCGGGACTCGAAGGCGCGAGCCTGGAACTCCTGTCGGCGACCAACGGTGCGTATAACAGAACGCTGACCAATGGAACCAAGGCCGAGCTGCTCCAGGCGATCACGAATGCCTTCAATTGGATCCGGAGCAGCGTCCCCATATCCTCCACCAACCTGCATTTCACCGTGCAAGATCCATTCGTTGCGAGCGCATCGTTTGCGACGAATGCGGATGTTGCCACGGAGGGCAATCCGTTCACCGTCCAGATCCAGCGAAATACGTCGTCCGATACCGGCGTTGTGGAGGTCGCCATCTCTGGAAGCTCCGACCTGGGTGTCGACTTCGAAGCGTACGCCATCACGCATATTCGAGATCCGTCCCTCGGCTCCGGCTTTCTCGGCTACCGCCTCGCGGCGTGGGGAACGAACCTCTTTGCCGCAAGTTCGGAAGCCGGCGAGTTTGGCGGCGATGTGGTCCTCTTCAACAGCGAGGGCATCACGCTGGGCATCATCACCAATCCGGCGCCCGACGTTCCTGCCCCGGACACGCCCGAACGCTTCGGCTCCGCCCTCGTTTTCCTCTCCGAGAGTCTCCTGGCCGTCGGCTGCGAGGGCGACAACATCGTCTCCAACGATGTCGGCGGCGTTTATCTGTATGCGTGGAATGGGTCCAATGCGACGCTTCTGGCGACCCTGAGCGACCCGAATCCGTCGCGCGATTACTTTGGTGCCGCACTGGGACGACTCAGCAGCAACCGGTTCATCGTCGGCGCGTACTACGGTGATCTCGGCGCCACGGATTCGGGAAGCGCCTACATTTACGATTGGAACGGAACATCCGCCACCCTGCTGACCTCCGTCACCAATCCACTGTCGTCAGCGTCCGGAGATGTCTTCGGACGCTACATCGCCGTCCTGCAGTCGAACCTCTTTGTCATCAGCAGCGAGTTCGAGGAAGTCGGCGCCGTCGTCAACGCAGGCATGGCGCACCTCTTCCAGTGGAACGGCGAAGCCGCGACGTTGTTGACCACCATCACCAACCCGGCGCCGGGAACGACAGACCAATTCGGCCACTCCGTCGCGATGCTCAGCACAAACGAGTTCATCATCGGCGCGGACAGGGACCACATGTCACCGACCATTACCAATGCAGGCCGGGCTTTCGTGTATCGCTGGAACGGCGCCAGCGCTGTCTTGCTGGCCACCGTTACGAATCCCCTGGCAGCCTCGGAAGATCACTTCGGCCAGTCGATTTCGGCCCTTTCCACGGATCGCTTCGTCATCGGCGCGTGGCGGAGGGACGCGACAGCGACGAATGTCGGAGCGGCCTATCTCTTCGACTGGAATGGAGCTTCGGCGACGCTCATCGCCACGGTGACAAACCCCACCCCCGAGGCGAATGATCTATTCGGAAGCGCGGTGCTCGGTGTCGACGCCGGTCGCTTCATGGTCGCGGCCTTCGAGGATGATGTCCTCACCGCAAACGACGGCAGCGTCACAATCTATTCATGGAACGGGAGCGTCGGCGTCGTGACATCGGTCATTCATCGCACAAGCGCCGATAACGATGCTTTTGGAGTTGCGATGGACGGATTGGTCAACGGCCGCTTTGTCATCGGCGCAAACTTCGACCACGGCAGCGGCGAGAACGCGGGTGCCGCGCATCTCTACCAATGGACCGGCACTTCCGCGGAACTCCTCGCTACGGTGACGAATCCCAGTGACGACAACTCTTCGTTCTTCGGCTCCGCAGTGGGCGGAATGGGGTCCGACCGATTTATAGTCGGCGCGCAGTTCGACGATTCCGAGGGCCCGGGAAACGGGCGCGCGTATTTGTACGAATGGAACGGCACAAACGCCGTGCTGCTCGACACGGCGGTAAACCCCAGCCCCTCGAACTACGCGCATTTCGGTTCCTCTGTTGCAGGTCTCGGAAGCAGCAGGTTCGTCGTCGCCGCGGAACTCGCAGACGACGGTGCGGATGACGCGGGCGCGGTCTACCTCTACTCATGGAATGGCACCAACGCGGTCGTCCTGGCGACGGTTACGAATCCGACGCCGCTTGCGAACGAGAACTTCGGGTCCTGTCTCGCCGGAATGGGGCCTTTCCGTTTCCTGGTCGGCGCCGAGTATGCGCAGGAAGGCGGAATCGCCGGCGGATGCGCTTACCTGTACCAATGGAACGGAAGCACAGTCAGCCTCTTGGCGACAGTTACCAACCCCGCTCCGCAGTCCGGTGACCGCTTCGGATCCTCCTTGTCCGGCATGGGCATCTCGCGCTTCATCATCGGCGCGGAATACGACTCGGAAAACGGCCTCTTTTCGGGCCGGGCCTACCTCTACGATTGGAATGGATCCGCCGCGACGCTGCTCGCCACAGTCACCAATCCAAGTCCGAATCCGGGAGACCTGTTCGGTGATGCCGTGGCCGGCATCAGTACCGGCCGATTTGCCGTCGGGGCGACGCAAGAGACACCGTATGGCGTCGTACATCTTTACAACTGGAATGGCCAGTCAGCTTCACTGCTCACAACCATCACCAATCCCGCGCCAACGAGTTCGACGAGCTACGAAGATTTCGGTGCGGCCCTCGCCGATGTGAATGAAGTGGGACTGCTCGTCGGCGTGCCCAGCGACAGCGATCCCGCGATCGCATCAGGCAGCGCGTGGCTCTATCGCGGCGCCACATCCGGCGGAAACCTGGTGGTCGATTTCGACGACGGACAGACCTCCGCCTACGTCCACGTGTTTTCCATCGACGACAGGAACCCCGAAGACGACGAGAACATCACGTTCACCTTCGCGAACAACCTCGGCCTGTCACCCGTCGGCGTCACATCGACGGTCGTGGTCGTAACCGACAACGATCCCTGGGCAACGGCCTTAACCCGTCCGTTCCAAGTCTCGCCAACCACCGCCGCCATTACGTGGACCGACACCGTGGCAGGAACCTCCTATCAACTCGAATTTACCACCAACCTCCTGAACACCACCTGGACCACCAGCACCCTCTTCTCCGCCACCGGCACCACCCACACGGTCCCTTTCCCGTTTGTCACCAACGATGCGTTCCGGGCGTTCCGCCTTGTCTGGTAAATGCAGAACCACCTCGCAGTAGCTCGGTTCTCCATGGAGCGCGGAGCTACCGCGACGCGTGTTGTCCGGTAAAGCCGTCCACGCCCTGCCCGAGACTTTGGTCTGGTTCGCTCCGCCCTCTCATGCCAAACCTATGCCGATGAAACTCCGGCTGCTCAACCTGTGCGTCGCGGCTCTGCTGTGGAGTGCCGCACACACGAACGCCGGATGGGTGGAAAAGCACGGCGACAAGGCTGTCATTCATCTAAAGATCCACGACTGGATCTTTCCCGATCCGGCGGCAACCGATGCGGCAAGCCAGGCCGATACCGCGGTCATCCGCGCGTTCACCAAGCGCTTTCCTGAACTCATCGCGCCGCGCTTGAAGGACGACACCTATTCCCGCGCCGAGGTCCGGTTGCACGAGTTCTCCGGGATCACGGTCGAGGGCGTGGAATCCGATTTGCTCGCCATTGCAGGACGCGTCGCGCCGGACGTGATCTATGTCAACTTCCGTCGCTCCGACACCTATATCCGGCAGGGCATCCTCTATCCGCTCGACCGGCCCGAGGACGGCTACTTTCCGTCGATGCAGCCAGAAGAAGCGGAGTTCCGCGTCTTCGAGAAGTTCTGGCCCGTCATCCGTCGCAAGGGCCCCGACGGTTCCCCGCACGTCTGGGCCCTGCCCTACGGCGGTGCGCTGGGGAAGGTATTGCTCTACCGCAAGGACCTCTTTGACGCCGCGGGCGTGGCATATCCGGATGCGAATTGGACGTGGGATGACATGCTCGCGGCGTGCCGCAAGCTGACTGATCCAGCCAAGGGCGTGTACGGCATCCGGTTCGCCCGCGCCAAGCACGAGTCGTGGTTCTGGATCAACTTCCTGTGGTCCGCCGGCGGCGAGGCGATGACCTACGACGAGGAAAAGGACACGTGGCATATCGCGTTCGATTCCCCCGAAGGTGTGCGAGCGCTTGATTTCTACACCCGCCTTTGCACCGAGCCGTGGACTGACGCCACCGGTCGCAAGCGTCGCGGCTACGCGCACAAGGAAGCCGGGGAAGCGCGCGTAAAATGGGACCGCGGCCAGATCGCGATGATGCTCGATTACATGGACGAGAAGCTCTTCTCGACGATCAATCCCGATGTAACGGGCATGGCGCCTGTGCCGAAGGGACCGACAGGCCAACGCGGCGCGGAGTTGAATGGACGCATGATGGGCATCTTCTCCGAGATCGAAGACCCGCTCGTGCGCGATGCGGCGTGGGAGTTCATCAAGTTCTACGACAGCAAGGAGGCCGCGGAAATCCGCACCCGCGTCATGGTCGAAGGCGGCTTCGGCCGCTTTATGAATCCGAAGTACCTCGAGCTATTCGGCTATCCCGAAATCATGCGGCTCACTCCGCCCGGCTGGGCCGACACGTTTCGCATCGTCATCGAATCCGGAAAACCCGAGCCCTACGGCCGCAACAGCAACGTCGCATATGACCTGATGACCGAGCCGATCCACAAGGCCGAGCAGATGGCGTTAAATGATGAACCGCTGAGCGACGAAGTGCTGCACGGATTACTCTCCGATGCCGCGAACAAGGCGCGGCGCATCATGCTCAACGAGCAAACGCCGCAAGCGCTGGCCTTCCAGCGTCGCACCGCACTCCTGTTCCTCCTGGTCGTCGTGCCCCTGTTCGTCATGGTCATTCGCCGTGCGCTCGCGGCGTTTCGTCAGCCGGACACCGGGAGCGATCCCGTGACGGTGCTCTCCAGGGCACGACGCTACAAGTGGGCGATCATCCTGCTCCTGCCGGCCGCGCTTTCCATCCTCATGTGGCAATACTTCCCGCTGCTCCGCGGCGCTTTGATGGCCTTCCAGGATTATCGCCTGCTCGGTGAATCGGTATGGACCGGCCTCGACAACTTTGGTGCCGTGCTTTGGAGCTCCGAATGGTGGACGTCGGTGTGGAACGCGCTGCGCTACAGCATCCTCGTCATCGCCCTGACGTTCCTGCCGCCTCTCCTGCTCGCCATTCTTCTGCAGGAAGTCCCGTTCGGAACCCTGCTCTTTCGCACACTCTTCTACCTGCCCGCCGTGATGTCCGGCCTCGTCGTCATCCTGCTTTGGAAGTCATTCTATGAAGGAAGCGAAGCAGGGCTGATGAACCGAGTCCTACTCCACGTGCCCGCGTGGACATACCTCGCGGCCGCAGGTGTCTTCGTCGCCATCGCATGGGCCTTCGTGGATCGCCTCCTGCGCCACGGCTTCCGCTTTCAAGCCGGCCTCGCCGCGTTGGCCGGCATCGCGCTCGGCTGGACCTTCATCAAGCTCGCACTTCCAATGCTTGGAAATTCCGCCCTCCCCTGGTTCCAACGCTTGGGATCGACGATGCCGGAGCCGATCCGATGGCTCGGCGACCCCGAGACGGCGATGTTCGCTTGCGTGCTTCCGCTCGTGTGGGCGGGTGTCGGCCCCGGCAGCCTGATCTATCTCGCGGCGCTCAAAGGCATCTCCGACGAACTCTACGAGGCGGCTGACATGGACGGCGCTTCGTTCACCGACAAGATTCTCTTCATCGTCATCCCGATGCTGAAACCGCTTCTCGTGATCAACTTCGTCGGCGCCTTCATCCACGCCTGGTTCCACGCCGAGGCGAACATCCTCGCAATGACCGGCGGCGCGTCGGGCACGGAGGTCGCGGGGCTGCACATCTTCTACCGCGCGTTCATCTATCTCCAATTCGGCCCCGCCACAGCAATGGCATGGATCCTCGCGTTCATGTTGATCGGGTTCACGGTGTATCAGCTCCGGATTCTGTCGCGCATCGAGTTTCGTGCTGCGGGGGACAAACTGTAGCGATGCCCATTCTCTCCCAGATCGGCCGCCGTTCGCTGCACATGCGACTCCTGCGCGGTAGCATCGCCGCGCTGCTTATCGCGGGGTCCTGCGCGATTCTCCTGCCGTTCCTTCTCATGATATCCGGCAGCATGAAGAGCTCGGTCGATGTGAAGGACTTCGATCTCATCCCCGCCTTCCTGCGCAATGACGAGGCGCTGTACCGAAAGCACATCGAGGGACTCTTCAACGAACGCCTGTCCGATCTCCAGTCCTGCTACGACCTTGATGTGTCGACGTTTGAATCCGTAAAGCCCCCGACCTCATCCAATCCCGACCTCGTGAAGCTCTGGCAGGACTTCATCGCACAACCCCATCTCACTGCCGAACACTTCGCCATCGGCTATATCCAGACACCCGTCACGCGCACCGGTCCATCCGCGCTTCGCGCGTTGAAACGCGAGTTGATGGAGCGCAGCAACGACGATATCACGGCCGTAAATCGCGAATTGGGCACAGAGTTCCAAGGCTGGAATGCGTTCCAGGTCCGCAACGAGGAATTCTGGTCGCGCCGGAGCCGTCCCCTCGCCACGCCGTGGCACGACACGGTGCGCGAGTTCAAGCAGCGACAGCCCGAAGCGCACAGCTACTACTTCACCGCGAACGGATTCTTCAAAGCGATGTTCCTGAAGTCGCAGTACTCAAAAGACATCGCGCTCTACAACCAGTCGCACGGCACCGCCTACTCATCCTATGACGATGTCCGCCTCACTCGACGCGCGCCTCAAGGCAATATCAGGGAGCGCGAGGACTGGGAGTGGTTCGTCCGCAACACGCTGAACCTGCTCTGGATCCGGATCGACCCCTCCGAAGCCGACGCGTATCGCGCCTACCTAGCCGCCCGCTACAGCGACCTTGCCGGCCGTACGTTTACGGAAACCGCCCCCACCAACACACTCGCCCTCAGCGACTGGGAAGCTTTCATCACAGGTTGGAAAGACCCCGATTCAGGGCAGCTGCATCAGGCCAAGCTCGACCGACTTTCGCTCAACTCCGTCGAATTCCAATTCCAGGATTTCGTCCGAGGGAAGGTGCCCGACGCAGAGCGGGATGCGATCATGCCGCCACAACGCGAGTGGCACTACGCCGCGTTCCTTGATGAGCGATCCGCGCTCCGGCGTGAATTCGCTGCGCGCAATTTCATCACCGTCATCGACTACCTGATGCTCCACGGCCGCGGCATTCGCAACACCGTCATCTTCTGCCTCCTGTCCATGGCCACGGCCCTGCTGGTGAACCCCATGGCAGCCTATGCGTTGAGCCGCTATAAGATGGCATCCACCTACAAGATTCTGCTCTTCCTGCTGCTGACCATGTCGTTCCCGCCGATGGTCACGCAGATCCCCGCGTTCCTGATGCTGCGCGACTTGAACCTGCTCAACACCTTTTCCGCGCTCGTTCTGCCCGTGATGGCGAACGGGTATTCCATCTTCCTGCTCAAGGGCTTCTTCGACTCCCTGCCGCGCGAGCTCTACGAAAGCGCGGATATCGACGGCGCGAGCGAGTGGCTGATGTTCTGGCACATCACGATGAGCCTCTCGCGACCGATTCTCGCCGTCATCGCGCTGCACGCCTTCACCGCGGCCTACTCCAGTTTCATGTTCGCGTTGCTCATCTGCCAGGACGAGCGGATGTGGACGCTCATGGTATGGCTGTACCAACTGCAGAGCCGGAGCGGACAGGCTGTCGTCTATGCATCCCTGCTCATCGCCGCCATACCAACCTTCGCCGTGTTCTTCTTTTGCCAGCGCATCATCATGCGCGGCATTGTCGTGCCCGTGGAGAAGTGATAGCGTCGCATTTTCCGGGGATAGATGATGCGAGTTCCGTTCGATACCTTCATAAAAGACCTGCTTGCCGCGCAACGGCAAGGTGCGCGGACAAAGCCCGTCGCTGCTGTTGCCGCCAAAGGCGCGCCAGATGCGCCGCACGTCCTTCTTTTCTCGCCGCACCCCGACGACGAATGTATCACGGGCGCTTTGCCTCTACGCCTTCTCCGCCAGTGCGGCTTCCGCATCACGAACATCCCGATGACCTTCGGCAGCCGCATCGCACGCCGCAAAGCCCGTCGCACTGAACTCACGCTCGCCTGCCGGGCCCTGGGGTTCGAGCTGTATGAGGGACCGGTGGACGTCGCTACGCTACTGAGACTCTATCGCCCGGCTGCACTCTTCGTGCCGCACGCAGACGATCTTCATCCAACACATATCGCCGTGCACAAGACCGTGATGGAAGGCCTGCGCAAGGCCGGCAAAGGCATCCGAACGCTCGTGATCGAAACCGAGTTCTGGCAACCGATGACCCGCCCCAACCTGATGGTCGAATCGAGCCCGCGCGATGTTGCCGATCTCGTCAACGCGCTCGCTCTGCACAAAGGTGAAGTAGAGCGGAACCCTTACCACCTGCGCCTGCCGGCTTGGATGCAGGACAACGTGCGCCGCGGCGCCGAAGTCGTCGGCGCCCAAGGCGCGAAGGCCCCAGCCATGACCTTCGCCACTCTTTACCGTCTCACACCGTGGAACGCCCCGGCACTTTGTCTCCCATCGTCCAAATCCCCCTCCATCCTCTTCGGAGCCGCGTCATGACCCAAGCACCAGAAGGACCCGTCCTGATCACCGGTGGCTGCGGCTTCATCGGTTCGCATATCGCCGAGAAGCTCGTTTCGCTGGGCTGCCAGGTCCGCATCCTCGACAACCTGTCGTCCGGCAAACCGCGCAACATCGCGGCGATCAAGGATCGCGTGGACTTTATCGAAGGCGACATCCGCGATGTCGAAGTCCTCGAAGAGGCGATGCAGGGCATCAAGGTCGTGTTCCACGAGGCGGCGCTTGTGTCCGTGTTCTCGTCGGTCGAACGCCCCCTCGAAAACCACAACATCAATATCACCGGCACGCTGAACGTGCTCCACGCGGCCCATGTTGCCGGGGCGAAGCGACTGGTCTTCGCCAGCTCGGCGGCCGTGTACGGAAACGATCCGTCGCTGCCAAAGAAGGAAATGCAGCGACCGCAGCCCGCGTCGCCCTACGCCGTCGGGAAGATCACGGGCGAGTATTACCTTTCCGTGTACGCGAGCTTGTACGGACTCGAAACCGTCTCGCTCCGCTATTTCAATGTGTATGGACCGCGACAGGACACGTCGTCGCCCTACTCCGGCGTGATCTCCCGCTTCACCGACGCGTTGCGGCACAACCAGGACATCTCGATTTATGGCGACGGACAGCAGACGCGCGACTTCGTCTATATCGGCGACGTGGTGCAAGCGAACCTGCTCGCTGCGACCTCCCCCAACGTCGGCAAAGGCGAAGCGTTGAATGTCGGAACGGGACACCGAGTCTCACTGCTCGAACTCGTAGACGTGCTGGGACGTATCGCAAAGAAGCAGCCCACCCCCGCCTTCGCCGAGGAGCGCAGCGGCGACATCAGGGACTCGGTGTCCGACATCCAGCTCGCCCGGAAATGGCTCGGCTACGCGCCCGCATGGACGCTTGAAGCCGGCCTCACGGAACTTTGGAACCATCTCACGCAGGAGAAACGAGGATGAAGCCAGCGCTCGTCGTCATGGCCGCCGGCATGGGCAGCCGCTACGGTGGATTGAAACAGATTGAAGGCGTCGGCCCGCACGGCGAGATCGTCCTCGATTACTCGGTGTTCGACGCGATACGCGCAGGCTTCGGTCGCGTCGTGTTTGTAATCCGCAAGGACATCGAAGAAACCTTCCGCGCCGTCATTGAGCCGCGCCTCAAAGGCCGCATCGATGTGGACTACGTCTACCAGGAACTCGACGCCCTCCCCGCGCCGTACAAGGTCCCCGCCGGACGCACCAAACCATGGGGCACCGGCCATGCGATCCTCGTCTGCAGCGAAACCGTGAGGGAACCGTTTGGCGTCATCAATGCGGATGACTTCTACGGACGCGACTCGTTTCAAGCGCTCGCTGACTCCCTGCGTCGCCGCCAGCCCACCGACCCCGTCTTCACGCTCGTCGGCTTCCGCCTGGGCAACACCCTGTCGGAACATGGCCACGTCTCGCGCGGCGTCTGTTCGCTTGATGCGTCCGGCCACCTCGCCGGCATTGTCGAGCATACGAAGATCGAGAAGAAGGATGGCAAAATTCTCGCCGACAAAGGTGCTCACACCGCAGAACTCACCGCTGACACCATCGTCTCCATGAACATGTGGGGCTTCACCCCGAAGCTGTTCCCGACGCTGGCCCAGGACTTCGAATCCTTCCTCGCCACAAGAGGCACCGACCCCAAAGCCGAATATTACCTCCCGACCCACATCGACAAGTTGATCGTCGACAAATCCGTAAAAGTAGAAGTAGCCATCTCCCCCAACTCCTGGCTTGGCATGACCTACCCCGATGATCGCCCAGCAGTAGGCGCCGGCATCCAAGCTCTCCTCAACGCCGGAATCTACAAATCCCCCCTGTGGTAAGCCCGTGAGATGGAGCGCGTCGGGAGAATCGGGTAGCTATCGAAGGCTTTAGACGTTGAACAGGAAGTGGCAGACGTCGCCGTCCTGCATGATGTACGTCTTGCCTTCCGTGCGCAGTTTCCCGGCGGAGCGGATGGCGGCTTCGGTCTTGTGCTGGACGAGGTCTGCGACGCTGTAGATTTCGGCGCGGATGAATCCGCGTTCGAAGTCGGAATGAATCACACCAGCAGCCTGAGGCGCCGTGGCGCCAACGGGCACGGGCCATGCACGGATTTCCTTTTCACCGGCAGTGAAGAAGCTCTGCAGGCCGAGGAGGTGGTAGGCAGCGCGGGCCACTGCGGCGAGCGCCGGTTCTTTCATGCCGAGTGACTCGAGCATTTCCTGCCGGTCCTTCGGTTCGAGCTCGGCCAGTTCGGATTCAATCTTGGCGCAGACGGGCACGACTTCGCCGCCATGCTCGGCGGCGAACTTCCGGACCGACTCCACCATGGGTCCCTCGCCCGCGAGATTGCTCTCGTCCACATTAGCGACATAGAGGATCCGCTTGGCGGTAAGCATGCCGAGGCCTTTGACGAGTCGCGTCTGTTCCTCGTCGAGACTGATCGCCCGCACGGGCTTACCCGCCGCGAGGGCTTCCTTGCAGAGATTCAGGACTTCAAGGCGGGCGACCGCTTCCTTGTCGCCACCGCGCGTGAGCTTCTGGGTGCGACCGATGGATTCCTCCACCTGCTGGAGATCGGATAGGAGCAGTTCGGTCTCGATCGTGGAAATGTCGCGGACAGGATCTACTGAACCATCGACGTGGGTGACGTCGTCATTTTCGAAGCAGCGGACGACTTGAAGGATCGCGTCCACCGTGCGGATGTGGGAAAGGAACTTGTTGCCGAGTCCCTCACCCGTGCTGGCCCCGCGGACCAATCCGGCGATGTCCACCAGCTTCAGGGCGGAAGGAATAATCTTCTGCGTCTCGATCAGGGCGTGAATGACTTCCAACCGGTCATCCGGGACAGGCACAATACCGACGTTGGGCTCGATCGTGCAGAACGGGTAATTGCTTGCCTCGGCGCCCGCCGCTGTCAGGGCGTTAAACAGCGTGCTCTTGCCGACGTTGGGTAGACCTACGATTCCTGCTTCCATGACGTACTTCGCTCCGTGAAAAGGGGCGCATGCTACCCGATGGGGGCTGCGGTGCAACAGGGAATCTCTGCTATTGACCCGCAAACGCCTTGTTTTATTATGTCGGGACTTTGCGTTCGGGCTTGGTAGCAGGCCGAATGCGAGCATGTAGAGGGGCGCGAGGGAACTGGCCCGTTGACCGCCCGGCAACCTGCTCGAGGTCCATAGACCTTGGATAAGGTGCCAAAGCCTGCCTCCTGCCCTGAGCTAATCGAAGGGCGCGGGGGGAACGATGAGCCTCGGATCGTACGGGGAATCGGCGGCTGCAAGCCTCTCGCATGCGCGAGGGGCTTTTTTTGTCGGTACGTAAAGAGACACAGAAAGGGAAAGAACGATGAAGCTCGAAACACTCTGCCTGCACGGCGGCCAACAGCCTGATCCCACCACCTTCGCCCGCGCGGTGCCGATCTACCGGACCTCTTCCTACGTGTTCAAGAACACTGAGCACGCCGCCAATCTCTTTGCCCTGAAGGAGCTCGGCAACATCTACACGCGCCTGATGAATCCCACGACGGATGTGCTGGAAAAGCGCGTGGCCCTGCTCGAAGGCGCGCATGAAATGGCAGGTCTCGGCGTGGCGTCGGGCACCGCGGGTGTGTTCTATTCCATCATCAACCTCGCGCAGTCCGGCGACAACATCGTCTCGGCCCGGAACCTCTACGGCGGCACGTACACGCAGTTCAACGACATCCTGCCGACGCTGGGCATCACGGTGAAGTTTGTGGACTCACAGGATCCCCAGAATTTTGCGAAGGCGATCGACAACAAGACTCGCGCGCTCTTCTGTGAATCAGTTTCAAACCCGGCCCTTGAGGTGACAGATCTTGATGCCGTCGCCGCGGTGGCGAAAGCCCATGGAATCCCCCTGATCGTGGACTCCACCTTCTCCACACCCTACCTGACCCAACCGCTCGCGCACGGCGCCGAAATCGTCGTGCATTCGCTCACCAAGTGGTTCGGCGGTCACGGCGCAGGAATCGGCGGCGTGGTGGTGGACTCCGGGCGCTTCAAGTGGAACGCTGGCAAACATCCCCTCTTCGACACGCCCGACAATTCCTATCACG
The DNA here is from genome assembly GCA_964503335.1 of uncultured Verrucomicrobiota bacterium. Lineage (GTDB taxonomy): Bacteria > Verrucomicrobiota > Kiritimatiellia > CAIVKH01 > CAIVKH01 > CAZCZZ01. The sequence continues at coordinate 34,192 of CAZCZZ010000021.1, read as the reverse complement.
GCCTCCGCTGGGGACACGATCTCCCGGCCCCGCTGGCTCCCCTCGCCTACATCCTCCGCATGAGGACCGTGCCGTTGCGCAATCTCGGCGCGTGCATCGCGCCCGACAATTCGTGGTTCCTGTTGCAGGGCATTGAGACGCTGCCCCTCCGTATGGAGCGTCACTGCCAGAACGCCCTGGCTGTGGCCCAGCATCTCAAGGATCACGCCCGCGTGGAGTGGGTGCGCTTCCCCGGCCTGAAGGACGATCCCGAGTACGCGAAGAATGTGAAGTACCTGCGCGGCAAGGGCGGATCCATGGTCGTGTTCGGCATCAAAGGCGGCATGGCTGCGGGTCGCAAGTTCATCGATAGCCTGAAACTTCATTCACACCTTGCGAATGTGGGCGACGCGAAGAGTCTTGCAATTCATCCCGCGTCGACGACGCACTCCCAGTTGAACGAGCAGCAACAGCGCGCGGGCGGCATTACGCCTGAGCTTGTGCGGCTCTCCGTGGGCATCGAGCACATCGACGACATTCTGGCGGATATCGACCAGGCCCTCGCCGCGGCTGCCAAGTAGGATCCATGCAGACAAAGACCAATCTCAAGCGACCGCGCTCGATCGGCAAGGTAAAGACGGAGTTCTTCACCTTCGGGAGCGCGAAAAAGCCCTTCGTTTTCCGAACAGGCGAGAAGCTCAACGAGGTCACGCTTGCTTATGAGACCTACGGGACGCTCTCGCCCAAAAAGGACAATGCAATCCTTGTCTTCCATGCCCTGAGCGGAAGCCAGCATGCCGCGGGCGTGAACAAGAGCGTGCCGGGCGTGGACGGACTTTGGACGGAGGAGACGCACGAGGGCTGGTGGGATGACTTCATCGGTCCCGGCAAGGCGTTCAACACCGACCGCTATTTCGTGATCTGCGCCAACTACATAGGAGGCTGCTACGGTTCGTCCGGACCGATCACCAAGAATCCGGCGACAGGCAAGCCGTATGGTCGCGAGTTCCCCACCGTGATGTTTGGCGACATCGTCGATTCGCAGGTCCGGCTGCTCGACCACCTAGGCATCACGCAGCTTCACGCTGTGGCTGGTGGCTCGCTGGGCGGTCTCTGCGCCACGACGTTCGCCGTTCGCTACCCTGAGCGCGTACGCCGCGTCATTCCGATCGCGTCCGGCGTCTCCGTCTCGATCCTCCAGCGCATCTACAACTACGAGCAGATTTGCGCCATCGAGGAGGACAAGTACTTCAACGGCGGCCACTACTACGGCGGGAAGCATCGTCCCGACCGCGGCCTGGCTCTTGCGCGCATGATCAGTCATAAGACCTTCGTCTCGCTGACCATGATGGAGACTCGCGCCCGGCGCGAGGTCGTGCGTGCCGAGGAGGACAAGGACAAGTGGTACTGGATCAGCCACCCGGTTGAGTCATACCTGCGCAACCAGGGCTTGAAGTTCGTGAAGCGGTTCGACGCCAACACGTACCTTCGCATCATCGATGCGTGGCAGCGATTCGACCTCTTGGCGGACACCGGGAAGAAGTCACTGGATGAAGCGTTCCGTCCCTGCCGCGAGCAGGACTATCTGATCTTCAGCATCAGCAGCGACGACTGCTTCGCACCGAGGCAGCAAGAGGAATTCTGCAGCGTCCTGGAGCGTGTTCGCGTCCCCTTCCGCCACATCACCGTGCATTCGGACAAGGGACACGACTCGTTCCTGCTGGATCCGGAGTTGTTCACGCCGCACATCGACTACTTCCTGCGCGAGAAGTAGCTCTCAGTTTGAGATGCGCATGCCGAGGCGAGCGAGGCGGGGATCGCCCTGCAAAGGCTTCAGGTCAGGATCGCGGGCCATCCATTCGAAGTCCGAATAGCCGAGGTCGATCGCCTTCTCCAGCGCGACAAAGGCGTCGTCTTTCCGCCCTACCATGGAGAGACTGCACGCAAGATTGTACCAAGCCTCCGGTTCGTCGGGCTTGAGCTGCGTTATATCGAGGTCGACGCCAAGCCCTTCTTCGTACTTTCCAACCCTTGTATAAAGATGGCCGAGCGCTTCCAACGTCGGTGCATGCTTGGGGAGACGGGCACGGAGCGCTTCGAGAAACTCCAGCTCAACACGATGACGTCGCTGCAGACTTTTGCCCGAAGGTTTTCTCATTTCCTGACAACGAATGTATGCCACCGCGCGGTGACTGTAAATAGACTCTGCGCGGCCAGCGTCAGGAACGCTTCTCAAGAGGAACGAATTCGCGGGCGGTCGGACCCGTATAGACTTGCCGCGGACGACCGATCTTCTGGCTCGGATCGTTGTGCAACTCGTACCACTGTGAGATCCAACCGGGCAGACGCCCGATTGCGAAGAGGACGGTAAACATGTTGGTCGGGAAGCCCATGGCCCGGTACGTGATGCCGGTGTAGAAATCGACGTTCGGGTAGAGCTTGCGCTCCTTGAAGTAGGTATCCGCCAGGGCGCGTTCCTCGAGCTTCATGGCGATGTCGAGAAGTGGATCTTTCACGCCCAGCTTGGAAAGCACTTCCATGCAGACCTTCTTCGCCACCTTCGCGCGCGGGTCGTAGGTCTTGTAGACGCGGTGGCCGAAGCCATACAGGCGGAAGGCATCATTCGGGTCTTTCGCGCGATCGATCATTTTGTCGACATCGCCGCCATTCTTTTGGATTTCCTCGAGCATCTCCATGACTTCCTGGTTCGCGCCGCCGTGGAGCGGTCCCCAGAGAGCGCAGATGCCTGCGGATACGGACGCATAGAGGTTCGCGCCGGTGCTGCCGACCATGCGCACGACGGAGGTGGAGGCGTTCTGCTCGTGGTCAGCGTGCAGGATGAGGAGCTGGTTCATCGCTTTCACCAGCACGGGGTCAGTCTTGTACTCGGCCACGGGGGACGAGAACATCATGTTCAGGAGGTTCTCGCAGTAGACCATCTTGCTGCTGGGATAGACAAAGGGCTCGCCGATCGACTTCTTATAGGCAAAGGCCGCGATCGTGCGGAGCTTGGAGATCAGACGCGTGGCAGCGATCGCCTTCTCTTCTTCACGGTCATCCAACTCGGTGTAGAAGCTTGAGAGGGAAACCGCCATCGCCGATGCCACCGCCATGGGGTGCGCATTCTCGGGATAGTTCCGGAAAAAGGCCTGCATGTCTTCGTGCAGCATGGAATTGCGGTTGAGCAGCTTTGCGTAAACCTGCAACTCGGACTTGGTCGGCAGCTTGCCGTGGATCAGGAGATAGGCGACCTCGATAAACGTGCAGTTCTCAGCGAGATCCTCGATCTCGTAGCCTCGGTAACGGAGGACACCCTTTTCGCCGTCGAGGAAGGTAATGCCACTCTCGCAGGAGCCCGTGTTGACGAAACCGGGGTCATAGGTGATCAGGCCCGTGGAGGCGCGAAGCTTGGTAATATCGACTGCACGCTCACCCTCGGAGCCTTCGTAGATCGCGAGGGGAATCCGCTGTTCGCCGACAACCAGTTCCGCCGTATCAACCTTCGTCTTTTCGTTCATGAATCACCCGAACTCCATCTGGGCGAAGGCTGAAGCGCCGGCTATCCGGTTGGATGTCGTGCTTCTGGCCGTCAGGCCTTCGCGATCTTGCCACCTTTGATGCAGGACGTACAAACGCTCTGCGTCTTCGTTCCCGCCGCCGTCTTGACGCGGATGCGCTGAAGGTTCGGGAGGAAGCGTCGACGCGTCACACCGGTCGTGTGGAGACCGATACCGCCGTCTTTCTTAGCCATACCGTGCCTGATGATACTGCTGCCAACACGAGTGCCCTTGCCACAAACATCACAAACCTTCGCCATCTTTAGTCTCCCGTCGAATGGGTGGGGAAGATAGTCGGCGAGCCAAGGGTTCGCAAGAGGAAAACGCCCGATTTTACCGCGAGAAATACGCTTGAAGTACCAGAACCCCCGAATGATCGTATCCCCATGGGGGATAGGCACTATGAAGGCGCTCATTTGTGCGGTTCTGGCGATGCTCGGCACGGCATTCGCCGCATCGGGGGCTGACTGGTCGGAAGACCTGGATCAGGCGCTTCAGGAGGCCGGAGCATCCGGCAGGTATGTCTTGGTGGACTTCTCCGGCTCCGATTGGTGCGGCTGGTGCAAGAAACTCGACGCGGAAGTCTTCAAGCAGGACGCATTCCTGGCATTTGCCAAGTCCAACCTGGTCACTGTGCTAATCGATTTCCCTCGTTCCAAACCCCAGCCAGCGAAGAGGAAAAAGGCGAATGGGCTGCTGGCAGAGAAGTACGGGATATCCGGCTTCCCCACCATTCTGCTCTTGAGCCCGTCAGGCGACCTTGTCGGGCGCACAGGATACAGACCGGGCGGCGCCGACCCCTATGTGGAACATATCCTGTCACTCATCAACAAACACAAGGCAGGCGGGACGCCCTAATCGGCTAGTTGCGAAGGTCTGAAATCCTGCAACTGCAGGACGATCTTCTGGTTTCCCATAAAGGTGTCGCGCTTGGCTTGAAAGGCCACGTCCAAAGGACCATCGGGCACCGCGCGATCACCAAGTCCAAAACCGATCGCTTCCCGCTGGTGCCCCCCCGAAGCGATCAGAAGCTTCAGGTGGCCCTGCCCCACGATGCGTGGCTTCCCAACCACATGCACACCTCGCGCGGCCCAAACCGGGGTCGCGTTGCCTACACCGAACGGACGCATCTCGTCCATGGCTTTCAGGAGTCGCTCATCGACATCCCCGATCGCCACCCACGCATCAACCTTCTGCACGGGTCGCAAGTCGCGTTTGCCTACCGCCTCTTTGACGATCGAATTGAATCTCTCGCGAAACGCCCCGATTGACTCCGGATTGATCTCAAGGCCGGCCGCCATGGCGTGGCCACCGAACTTCAAGAGCAACGAGCTGCATTGGTTCAGGCAGCCCACGATATCGACGCCTTCGATGCTTCGGCCGGAACCGCGCGCCTTGCCATCATGAATGGCGATGCAGATCGCGGGTCGGTTGAATCGCTGAACCACACGGGTGGCCACGATGCCGATCACACCCGGGTGCCAATTCTCCCCGGCAATGACGAGGGCCATATCGCGGACCGGATCGTAGGATTGCGTGGCATCGGCCAGCGCCTGCCGAACCATCTGCGCCTCAATATCCTGTCTCTCCCTGTTGGCTGCATCCAAGGCTTCCGACAACTCGATCGCCCGTCCGGCGTCACTCGTCGTCAGCAGTTCAAGGGCGTGGAGTGCGTCCCCGAGGCGACCGGCTGCATTCAGTCGGGGGCCGAGACGGAAGCCTACTTCGTAGGCATCGATCTTGCCCTCCACGCCCGCCACGCGCGCGAGCGTGGCCAAACCAAGGCACTGAGTCTTGTTCATCTGCGCGAGGCCATGCCGGGCCATGGTGCGGTTCTCGCCTTGAAGGGGTACGATGTCCGCGATCGTGCCCAGCGCGACGAGATCGAGATACTGCTTGAGGTCGAGGTCTCTTGCGATCGCATCACCGCGGTCACGCCCTCTCTTTGCAAGGGCATGGCAGAGCTTGAAGGCAACGCCAACGCCGGCAAGCATGTGCAGGCTTTGATCCCCAGCCAGCTTTGGATTAACGACTGCATACGCCGGTGCCACCTCGGCGGGTGGCGCGTGATGATCCGTCACCACAATGTCGACGCCCAGCTTTGCCGCGTACTGAACAGCAGCTACCGACCCTGTTCCACAATCCACCGTGACGATAAGGCTCGGCTTGATGCTCTCCATGCAGCGTTCCAATCCATCCACGGTGAGGCCGTAGCCTTCTTCCAATCGAAGGGGAAGAAACGGTGCGACCTTGGCGCCCATGCGTCCGAGCACATGACACATCAAGGCTGTGCTCGTGATGCCATCGACATCGTAGTCGCCATAGATTGCGATCGTTTCATGCCGCGCGACAGCATCAAGGATGCGATCGACGGCCCGAGCCATGGCAGGGAGAAGGAAAGGGTCGGACAGCGTACTCAGGCGAGGACGAAGATAGGAATCCGCAATCGCCTGACTTGATATTCCACGCGCAACGAGAACCGATCCGATGGCCCCGGGGAGCCCCAAGTCGGACGCCAACCGCCGCGCCAGGGATTCATCCACGGACGCTGTACGCCAGACCTTCCCCGCCGCCACCCCGGATCGTTCCGGTTTTGACATGGAGCCGTTACGCTTTCGAAGGAGCGGCCTGGTCGTTCGGTTTCTCGCGGTGCCAGAGAAGAACAACGGGCGTTGCCACGTAAACCGTGGAGTAGACGCCCGAGATCATTCCGATGAACAGCAAAAGGGTGAAGTCCTGGATCGAGCCACCACCAAAGGCGAGCAACGCCACGACAGTCAGCATCGTCGCAAAGGACGTGAGCAAGGTACGGCTCAACGTCTGGTTGATCGCTTCGTTCGCCACCACCGCCAGTTTGCGACCTGGATACAACTTCATGTTCTCGCGAATTCGATCGAAGATCACGATCGTGTCGTTGACCGAATAGCCGATGATTGTCAGCAGAGCCGCCACCATGGACACGCTCAACTGCTTGCCCATCATGCAGTACACGCCGACAGCGACGAGCACGTCGTGCAACAACGCGACAACGGCACCGGCTGCGAACGGGAATTCAAACCGGAGCGAGACGTAGATGATGATACCGACCAGAGACAAGAGCGTCGCCATGATCGCGCGACGCTGAAGCTCCTTGCCTATCTGGGGTCCAACACTGTCTTCCTTGATTACCTTGAAGTTGGCCTCTGGGAATGCCGCCGCAAGGGCCTCCGTCGCAACCGGGCCTTTCTCAAACGGCACCTTGAGTTCGAGTTCCTCGCCAGATGTACCTGCACCCTCGCTTGCACCCACAGACTGGTACTGGGCCGCTGATCCCGGGAGTCCGGCTGCAACGAGCGTTTCGCTCACCTTCTCTAACGAAACCTTCTGGTCGAAAGCATACGCCACGGCCGTGCCGCCAACAAAGTCCACGCCGAAGTTCTTCTCCCCTCTCGAGATGAAGCCAACCCACGTTGTTCCGATGACCAGAAGCGATAGGATCGCGCATACCGTCTTCTTGGCAAGGAAGTCGATACTCGGCGCCTTGAAGAGGGACATCATCTTCAAGCTTTCGAGCTTCGTCTTGCTCGAAAGCAGGTCGAAGAGCATGCGGGTGCAGACCAGCGCCGTGTACATACTGACAAGAATACCGGCGCTGAGCGTGATGGCGTAACCACGGACAGGGCCTGTGCCCTGCCAGAAAAGAATCGCGGCCGAAAGCAACGTTGTGATATTGGAGTCAAAGATGGCGCTGAATGCCTTGTCGTAGCCGGCATCAACGACGGATCGGAGTCGCTTGCCCGCGGCCTGCTCTTCCCTCATGCGTTCATAGATCAGAACGTTGGCGTCAACGGCCATACCGATCGTGAGCGCGATACCGGCTATACCCGGCAGCGTCAGGGTCGGAAGCGACAACTGGCCCGCCGTTCCAGGTGAGGCAAATACGCTGTAGATTCCGGAAACGATAATCAGGCCGACGGGAAGCAACAGAAGGTTCAGCAGGAGCGCCACATTCGCGATAGCGCCGGCCAGCGTGTAGTAAATCACCATAAAGACCATGACCGCGCCCACACCGAGCAGCGTGGCCATGCGTCCACTCTGGACCGAAGCCGCGCCAAGCGTCGGCGCAACGGTGCGCTCTTCGAGGAGTTTCACAGGCGCCGGCAAGGCTCCCGCTCGCAATACGATAGCCAGATCCTGGGCATCCTTGACAGAGAAACTACCTGTAATTTGGGCGGAGCCGCCATAGATCGCTTCGCGAATCGAAGGCGCAGAGTACAATGTTCCGTCGAGCACGATGGCCAACTGGCGACGACTTTGAGGATTGGGATTCTTCGCACCGCCCGGCGCATAGTCAGCCGTAAGGTTCGCGAAGCGCTTGGCACCGCTGGCGTTGAAACGAAGCGTCACGTAGGGACGCATCAAGTTGTCGTAGTCGATACCCGCGTTGCTCAGGCTTTCACCTGTGAGCTCGCGGCGCTTGCTCACGTAGGTGGGACGGTAGAGCCGCTGGTTGTTCTGCACTTCAAGCTCGAGGAGCATTTCATGGCCGGACGGCGAACGGAACGCGCGGGAGCGTTCCCGAATCTGCTCTTCTGAGACGCCCTCTGGATCCTTCTCCTGATCGCGCTTCAGATACTGCTTATACTGCCATGCACCACCCGATCGGATGTCGTCGACCGTGACGATTTTATAACCCTCGGGCGCCTCTCCCTTTGCAAACAGGTCTTCGACCAGCTCGTCGTTCTTCGCGTGAACCATGCGGAACTCGAGGAAGGCGGCGCTCTGAATCGTCTTGAGTGTGCGCGCGCGCTGTTCGGGCTCCATGCCCGGAATCTCCACAATGATCCGGTTGTTCGGTTCCGTGTAGATGACCGGCTCGAGGCCGCCCAGAGCGTCGATACGGTTGCGGATGACCTCAAGCGCGCGGGGCTGCGCATCACGGGCCACGTCGCTTTCGAGATTCGCCGTATCGACTTCCAGCACATAGCGTGTGCCGCCGGCGAGGTCGAGTCCGTAGCGGACCTTTTGCTCAAAAGGGGTTACGATCCACAGCGATGTGGAGATGAGTGCGGCAAGAATAAGCCATTTCCAGATTGCGTTTTTGTCCATGCGGAGGTCCTCGCGCGATTGCGCTACTTGGTGGTGTTCAGTTCCTGATCGACTTCGGCAGGCAGTTCACCCTTCTCCAGAACCTGGGACACTGCTGCCCGGAGGATCTCGAGTTTCATCTTGTCGCCCACCTTCACCACAAGAGTCTTTTCTTTCACATTCGCGACGACGCCGATGATTCCGCCGCTGAAGAGAATGCGATCGCCCGTCTTGATGGCCTGCATCAGGGCCTGCCGCTCGCTCTCGCGGCGACGTTGCGGACGGATGATCATGACGTAAAAGATCGCGATCATGATGCCGATCCAAACGAAGAAGAAGATCGGCGACTGTGCCGGCTGACCGCCTTGCGCAGGCGGCGGGGCCATGGCTAAAAGATGCAACGAATTCAACATGGAAAACTCAACTCCTTATACTCACCGACGCATCACGTCGCAGGTCTCTTCTCTTCCCGCGCCACGAAAGCGCGCAACTCGTCCAAAGTTCCGGCTTCAATTGCCTCCCGTATCTCCCGCAGGAATTCCAAATAGCGATGCAGATTGTGAATCGTCAGCAACCTCGCGCCCAAAATTTCATCTACATTCAAAAGATGCCGCACATAGGCCCGCGTGAAGTTTGCACAGGCATAACACGTGCAACCTTCCTCGATGGGGCCCAGGTCTTTCTTGTATGCGCCGGCCCTTACGGAGAATCGCCGGCCGCCTCGCAAGACGACTGTACCGTTTCGAGCCACGCGTGTAGGCATGACACAGTCAAACATGTCCACGCCGCGTGCGATCGATTCGATCATCTGACCAAAGCCGCCAACACCCATCAGGTATCGCGGACGCTCATCCGGCAACGCCACGATACCCATCTCCACACCGGGGAGGATGAGTTCGTCGGGTTCGCCAACACTAACGCCACCAATGGCATACCCATCAAACCCGATCCGGACCAACTCTCGTGCACACGATTCCCGCAGGTCCGGGAACGTGCTGCCCTGAACGATCCCGAAGACCAACTGGCCCGTGGATCGCGGCTGCCGAACGCATAGAGCCGCCCAAGATAGGGTCCGCTCTACAGCTTGGCAAGCGGAATCCCGGCTGCATGGGTAGGGCGCGCATTCATCGAATGCCATGGCAATATCGGAGCCCAAGATCCTTTGGATGTTCATCGCTTCGCGGGGTCCAAGGAAGTGCTTCGATCCATCCGAGTGCGAGCGGAATTCTACGCCATCGTCGGAGATCTTTCTTAGATTCGAGAGACTGAAGACTTGGAATCCGCCACTGTCTGTCAGGATCGCCCTGTCCCAGCCCATGAATCGATGCAGCCCGCCACAGGTTTCGATGACTTCCAGGCCGGGTCGGTCATTGAGGTGATACGTATTTCCAAGCAGGATCTTGCAGTCCAGATCAAAGAGCTCTGCGGGTGACATCGCCTTGACCGTTCCCTGGGTACCGACCGGCATGAAGACCGGTGTTTCAACAGAACCGTGAGCCGTCCAAAGACGACCTCGCCTTGCTTTCGATGACGTGTCCCTGGCGAGGATTTCAAATGTACCCGGTGCGTTCATGATCACGTGCTCGTGCGAGACCTGTCGAGGCCACGCGGAACTTCTTCCGCAAAATGGCACGCACTCATACGCTCAGAAGCAACCGGACGCAACAGCGGAATCTCCGCGTGACAACGGTCACGAGAAAGCGGACACCGGGTCCGGAAATCACACCCCTGGGCTGGATTCTGAACGACATCATCCTTCATCACGTCCTCGACGTCCTGGCCCCGATTCTGTAGTCCTCTCTCGATGTCAGGAACGCTGTGGACGAGAAGTCGTGTATATGGATGCATGGGGCGGCTGAAGACCGTTTCCGCATCACCTGACTCAACAATTCGTCCGCGGTACATAACATAGACCGTCTCGCAAAGATACCGAACCACCGCGAGATCGTGGGCGATGAACAGATAGGACAGCCCCAATTCACATCTGAGCGTGCGGAGAAGGTTGAGAATCTGAACCTGAACCGAGACATCCAATGCGGACACTGGCTCATCACAAATCAGCAACTCCGGACCAACCGCAAGAGCTCGCGCAATCCCAACGCGTTGCCTCTGTCCTCCACTGAGCTCATGCGGAAAACGAGAGGTCAGTTGCGGGTCCAGCCCTACTCTCGTCATAAGTTCCGCGATGCGGGATTCCCGTTTCTCGCGCGTCGCGGCGTCGTGGACAGACAAGACTTCGTGCAGGACCTGGCCAACCGAAAGACGAGGATTGAGGGAACCCACGGGATCCTGAAAGACCATTTGTGCTCGCCCGCGGAACCGTTGCAGCCGCTGACCCGACATACTGTCTACTCGTTCACCATCAAAAGCTATGGACCCTGAATAGACATTTTCAAGCTGAAGGGCCGCACGTCCCAGCGAACTCTTGCCGCAGCCGCTTTCCCCAACGAGTCCGACGGCCTGACCCTTGCGGACAATGATCGATACATCATCGACAGCGCGCAGCCTGGCCTTGCCCCGGCCATATTCGACAACGAGGTGGTCGACTTCTAGAAGCGGTTTCGTGTCGGCTGTCATAACGGAAAATGACATGCGACGCGTCGCGCGCCATCTGTCGTCAAGCCCGGATCCTGACTCGCGCAAATGCTCCCCGCTCGAGGGCAGCGCGGATGGAAGCGGCAGCCCGCTGGCATATCCGCAAGCGTGGGGACAAATCCGTCGATCCCCTTTAGTGTGGCCCTTCTACCGTCCATCCGGGGAACCGCATCCACGAGCGCTCTCGTGTATGGATGCCTCGGGCTAAGCAGAATGTCTTGGGTGGGTCCCTCCTCCACGATATGTCCTGCGTACATGACGCAAACTCGTTGTGCGATCCCGGCCACGAGGCCGAGGTTGTGCGTGATCAGGAGAATCGACATGCCCAGGCGATTCTGCAGCGAGATCAAGAGCTTGATGACCTGATCCTGGACGGTCACATCCAGCGCTGTCGTGGGTTCATCCGCGACCAGAAGTCGCGGTCTGGAAGCGATGGCCATCGCAATTGCCACACGCTGTTGCATGCCTCCACTGAGTTGAAACGGGTAGCCCAACATCACGCGTTGCACACGGGTTATGCCAACCATGTCCAGGAGGTCTACAACTTCGGACTCCTTGGCCCGGTCGGGAGCGTGAAGTTGTAATGCTTCGAGAATCTGTTCACCAACCTGCATGACAGGGTTGAGCGATGAACCGGGGTCCTGAAAGATGTATCCGATGTCCCTGCCCCTCAAGGTGCGCATGGCAGTCTCGTCATGCTTCAGAACGTCCTGCCCAAGAAGGGTAATAGTACCGTGCGGATAGCGGACAGACGATGGAGGAAGCAGTCGAGCCAACGAAAGCGCAGTCACACTTTTCCCGCATCCACTCTCGCCGACGAGTGCAACGGTCTCCCGTTCGCCGATCGAGAAACTGACGCCATCCACGGCGCGCAACCGACCTTGCGCGGAACCGAATTCTACTGCGAGGTCGCGAACCTCCAGTATGGGTTGCGTTGCGGTTTCCATAAGGTGCCCGCTTTATGCACCATCCGGCATTCAGCTCCAACCGAAAACGCCCAGCGAATGGGATCGTTCCAAAGCAACAAGGCGTCCTGCTTTCACAGGACGCCTTGCTTCAATTCTCAACTCGATTAAGAAGTAATCAGGTGGCCGCTTCTGCGGTTTCCTTCTTCTTCCGGGTCTTCGGCGCCTTCTTGGCGGGCGCCGCCTCAGCCGCCTCCACGGTGTCGGCTGCCTTCTCTGTGGACTTCTTCTCGCCCGTTTCCTTCTTCTTCGGAGGCTGCGGGACGAAGTTCACCCACTCCAGAATGGCCATCTCCGAACTGTCGCTCGAACGGCGGCCCAAGCGCATGATGCGCGTATATCCGCCTTGGCGATCCTTGAATGCGGGCGCAACGGCCGTGAACAATGTCGCTACGCGCTCAGGCTGGCGGAGAATGGAAATGGCGCGACGACGTGCTGCCAAGTCACCCTTCTTGCCCAATGTGACCATCTTCTCGGCCACGCTGCGCGCGGCCTTCGCCTTCTTAACCGTCGTGACGATACGCTTCGCATCAATCAGGTTACAGACAAGGCTGGAAAGCAGCGCATCGCGGTGTGCAGATGTGCGGCCCAGTTTGATCGTTTTCTTACGATGACGCATGACAAATCCTCTCTTGCGACCTGGCGAATTACTTCGCGGTCGTCTCTGCTGACGCCTTAAGCAAGTCGCCTTCGAACGTCATGCCCAGTGACAGGTTCAGTTCCTGAAGCTTCTGCTTGATCTCGTTGAGCGACTTCTTGCCGAAGTTGCGGTACTTCAACATCTCGGCTTCGCTCTTCTGGGCAAGCTCGCCCACCGTTGTGATGTTCGCGTTGTTCAGGCAGTTCGCCGCACGTACGCTGAGCTCGATCTCATTGACGCTCATGCTGAGCTTCTTGCGAAGATCCTCACGATCGGCATCAACCTGCTTCTCGCTCTCCTCGAACTCGATCAAATCCTTGTCGTAGCTTACGAACACATCGAGGTGGTGGCGGAGAATTGCAGCCGACATCGTCAGCGCATCGTCCGGTGTCACGCGTCCGTCCGTCCAGACTTCGAGGCTCAAGCGATCATAATCCGTCCGGCGTCCAACGCGTGTGCTGTCCACGGCATACGAAACGCGGCGAACAGGGGAGAAAAGGCAGTCAATCGGAATGACACCGATTTCCTGGTCGTCCTTCTTGTTCCACTCGGCAGGGCAATAGCCACGACCGATGCGGCATTCGAGTTCAGCCTCGAGCTTCCCGTCCTTGTCCAATGTGCAGATGTGCTGGTCTGGATTGATGATCTCGATTGTACCATCCGTCTGGATGTCCTTCGCCGTGACTTCGCCGGGTCCCTCAACCTTGATACGCAGCTTACGAGTGTCGCGGCTGTACATCTTCAGGAGAACCTTCTTCAAGTTCAGGATGATGTCCGTCACGTCTTCGACGACGCCGGGAAGAGCGCAGAACTCATGCATCGCGCCATCAATGCGGATGGACGAGATCGCAGCGCCTTCAAGGGAAGACAGGAGAACGCGGCGAAGGGAATTGCCGATGGTCCGGCCATAGCCGGCTTCAAAGGGCTCCGCGACGAACTTCGCGTACTGGGGGTTCGCCGACGCATCGTCCTTGACGATACGCTTCGGCATTTCGAAACGACCTATTCTACGTGGCATGTCTATTCTCCCAGAGCCGGCAGTTAACCGGCCCGTATGGTGTTTTTGCTGAGGCCCTGCTTACTTCGAGTACAACTCAACGATCAACTGTTCCTTGACGATCGGGGCGAGTTCGTCCCGCGTCGGAATCTTGACGACCGTACCCTTGAACTGAGCCTTGTCCAAGGAAAGCCAAGGTGAAATACCGCGACTTTCGGCGGTCTCGATATACTGTGTGGTATAGGCGCGGCTGTTGTCACGATTGCGCACCGAGACCACATCGCCTTCCTTAAGAATCATTGAGCAAATCGACGCCTTGCGACCATTGACTTCGATATGGCCGTGTGTCACGAACTGACGGGCTGCGCGGCGGGACGGAGCAAAGCCGAAGCGATAGACCAGGTTGTCCAACCGCATCTCGAGCATCTGGAGGAGCTTCTCACCCGTAATGCCACGCGCGCTCAATGCACGCTGGAACATCCCGCGGAACTGGGCTTCCTGCACACCGTAGATGCGACGAAGTTTCTGCTTCTCGCGAAGCTGTGTCCCGTAATCGGAGAGCTTGGTGCGGCGCTGGCCATGCACACCAGGGGCAGGACGACCCGCATCCACAGCGCACTTGGACATGTAGCAGCGATCGCCTTTCAGGAATAGCTTCATTCCTTCGCGGCGGCAAAGTTTGCAGACTGGACCAGTATGACGACTCATTCCAAAGACTCCTTGATTCTACGGATCAAACGCGGCGGCGCTTCGGGGCGCGGCAACCATTATGTGGAATCGGCGTCACATCCTTGATCGCCGAGATGTTGAGGCCGGCAGACTGAAGAGCGCGAATAGCCGACTCGCGCCCTGTGCCGGGTCCCTGAACCCGGACTTCGACTTCCTGCAGGCCATGACCGACAGCCTGACGAGCCGCATCCTGCGCTGCCATCGTGGCCGCGAATGCCGTGCTCTTGCGGGACCCCTTGAAACCGCCACGACCGGCCGTGCTCCAAGCAATCACGGCACCCTTCATATCCGTAATCGAGACCATCGTGTTGTTGAACGTCGCGCGAATGTGAACGATGCCGAACGGGATGTGTTTGCTCCCCTTGATCTTCACCTTCTTAACGGGCGTTGCTTCGGTGTTCAACGTATCGGAAGGCACGGTTGCGTCAACCGCGGGGCTAGCCTTTGCCGCCACGTCTTCCTTCTTCTTTGCGTCTTTTGACTTCTCTTCAGCCATGACTTCTCAACTCCTCAGAATTCGGATTACGTCGCCTTTGCCGCGGCGCGCGCTTCCTTGCCTCGCATGGCGCCGACGGTTTTACGCGGTCCCTTGCGTGTTCTTGCATTAGTGGACGTTCTCTGACCGCGCACGGGAAGTCCCTTGCGATGGCGTGAACCACGATAGCTGTTGATGGCGATCAAACGTCGGATATTGCCGGAGACTTCGCGGCGAAGATCGCCTTCGATACGGTACTCACCGAGCAGCGCGGTGATCTTCGAAATCTCCTCGTCCGTCAATTCATCCGCCTTCTTGAGCGGAGGAATCTTGGCCTTCTCTGTGATGAGGCGC
Source organism: uncultured Verrucomicrobiota bacterium (assembly GCA_964503335.1). GTDB lineage: Bacteria > Verrucomicrobiota > Kiritimatiellia > CAIVKH01 > CAIVKH01 > CAZCZZ01. The sequence goes on along the minus strand of CAZCZZ010000021.1, from coordinate 18,834 downwards.
GCACGGGCCGGGCCGATGCCGCAAATATATCGCAGCGAGTACTCGACTCGCTTCTTGCCGGGAATATCTACACCGAAAACGCGGGGCATTGTATCTCCTTCAACTTAACCCTGACGCTGCTTATGGCGAGGATTCGTGCAGATGACACGAACCGTACCTTTGCGCCGGATCACTTTGCAGCGCTCACAAATTCTCTTCACTGATGTACGAACTTTCATAGTTCCATAACCTCAAAAGACGATTTCACCACGGGACATATCAAATGGAGACATGCGAACGCTTAGGCGATCGCCTGCATGCACCTGGGAGACCCGCTCCTCTGCTTCTGGCCGAGCAAATACAACGATTTCGTGGCCGTTGGCCAGTTCCGCACGAAAAGCGCGATTATGTAGCACAGTGCTCACTTTGACGTCTAGAAGAATCAGCTCTTTTTCACGCATGTCAGGATCTCGGCCTTACCATTCCAAATGGCCACCGTGTGCTCGAAGTGTGCGGAAGGCTTCCGGTCGCGCGTAAGGACAGTCCAACCATCCTCCATAACCTCAACATCCGGCACGCCCAGATTGACCATGGGTTCGATAGCCAGCGTCATGCCATCCTTCAGCTTGGGACCCTTGCCAGGCGGACCGTAATTTGGAATCTGCGGCTCTTCATGCATGCTACGGCCAACACCGTGCCCCACGAACTCTCGCACTACAGAGAAACCGCATTGCGTCGCCATGCTCTCAATGGCATGGGACACATCTGATAGTCGACCACCCGACACAGCCTTGGCAATTCCAGCGTAAAGAGCCTTCTCCGTGGTGTTTACAAGTCGTACGACATCTGGATCCGTGACCCCGACCATTACCGTTGTCGCATTATCACCAACATATCCGTCGTAAATTACTCCAACATCAAGGCTTACGATATCGCCGACTTGGATTCGCCGGGAACCGGGTATGCCGTGAACAACCTCATCATTGACCGAGATGCAGATATGTCCAGGATAGCCCCTGTAGCCGAAGAAGGCGCTACGTGCGCCCTTCTTCGCGATAAGCTCCTGAGCAAGCAGATCTACGTCGGCCGTTGTGTGTCCTGGAGAGATGCTGCTCGCCAAGCCGGCAAGCACCTCGGCAGCGATGCGGCCGCTGACACGCATGCGTTCAATCTCACCCTCCGTCTTCAGGATGATCATGCCCGCGATTCCGTCAGGATCCGGATAATTTCCCGCTCTGTCTCAAACCGATCGGTTGAATCCACTCGGCGAAGCTTCCCTCGCTCTTCGTAGTAGTTGATCAAACTGGCCGTCTGATTCTCAAATACATCAAGCCGGTTCGCAACGGTGACCTCGTTGTCGTCGGGACGCTGATAGAGTTCACCCCCACACTGATCACAGACGCCCGCGTTCTTCGGGGGAATGTTGATGACGTGATAGACCGCACCACAGGACCGACAGATGCGACGTCCCGAGATGCGACGAATCAGGAGTTCGCGGGGTACTTCCAACAGGAAAACATGATTTACGTCGCCGCCCTTTTCCCCCAGCGCAGCACCGAGCATATCGGCCTGACGAGTCGTGCGCGGAAAGCCATCAAACATGTATCGCGCGTCGAGCCCGCCCTTTTCTATCAACTCCATCACAAGGCGGATGATCAATTCATCAGGAACGAGCTCGCCGCGATCCATGAAGGATTTTGCCTCAACACCCACAGGGTGACCGGAACGGATCGCTTCGCGAAGCATGTCACCCGTGGACACATGGACGAATCCCACGCGAGCCTTGATATCGTCGGCTACCGTTCCTTTGCCGGCGCCCGGGGCTCCAAGTAAGATTACAGCCTCCATCGTGCGTGTCCCTACTTGCGGCTGCGAAGCTTGCCCTTGCTAAGGAAACCGTCGTAGTACCTGGTCACAAGATGTGACTCTACCTGTCTCATGGTATCGAGCATGACACCGACGACAATGAGCAGGCTGCTTCCACCGAAGAAACGAGCCACCATCGTGGGTACGCCAAACTGTTGCATAATAAGCTCAGGGAAGATCGCGATCAGCGCCAGGAATATCGAGCCAGCCAGCGTGATCCGCGTCATCGTGCGATCGAGGAACTCGGCAGTCGGTTTGCCGGGTCGAATTCCCGGCACATAACCCCCGTACTTCTTCAAGTCATCAGCGATCTGAATCGGATTGAACTGGGTCGCCACCCAGAAATAGGAGAAGAATACGATGAGCAGTCCGTAGAGGAACATGTGCAGCGGTGTGCCGTACGCAAGTGCTGCCGACATCTGTTGGAAGAAGCTTCCCGGTAGATAGCTCAATAGCTTTGAGGGGAACATCAGGATCGCCGAACCGAAGATGATCGGCATGACGCCCGAGTAATTCACGCGCAGGGGCATGAACGTGTTCTGACCACCGTACACCTTGCGTCCGACGACCCGCTTCGCGTATTGCACGGGAATCTTCCGCTGCGCCTGAGTGAGCGAGACAACGCTCGCAACCATCAGGAAGAGGATCACGAGAAGCCCAACGGCGTGAAAGATACCGTATTGTGAAACTCCGTCGACCGGCTTGAACATGCTGGCGGTCATTTGCAGAGCGCCGGGCAGTGCACTGACGATACCCACCGTAATGATCAGCGACGTACCATTGCCGATGCCACGCTCCGTGATCTGCTCGCCAAGCCACATCAGCAGCATCGTCGCCGCCACCATGGTCATCGTGGCCAGAATGCGGTAGCCCCACCCCGGCTCAATGACGACAGAGACATCGAGCAGGCTGCCGGGTCGCTCGAGTGAGAGCGCCAGGAAGTATCCCTGGATGATGCAAAGAAACACCGTCAGGTAGCGCGTATATTGGATGATTCTCTGGCGGCCCGTATCGCCCTCGCGAGCCAGACGTTCCAAGGCGGGTACGACAGCCGTCATCAGCTGGAGAATGATCGATGCGCTGATATATGGCATGATGCCAAGCGCACCCACGGCGCAATTCCCCAAGGCGCCGCCACTAAACAAGTTGAACAAGCCGAGAAATCCCCCATTCCCAGCGGCTGCTCCAGCCTGTTCGATATAGTCCCGAAGGAATGCAGCGTCGACACCCGGAATCGGCACGGCCGCGATAAGGCGGCAGATGAAGATCATGCCGAATGTGAAGAATATGCGCTGCCGCAATTCAGGGATGCGAAGGCTGTTGGCAAAGGCAGAAAGCATGAATGGGCTCGATGATAGATCTACTCAAGGACTACGCAGGATCCGCCGGCCGATTCAATCTTGGCACGTGCGGTAGCACTGAAGGCATTTGCCTTGACGGTGAGCTTCTTCGTGATCGCACCGTCACCGAGGATCTTGACGCCATCGACGACTCCACCCACAAGACCCGCGTCGCGGAGGACCGCTTCGGTGATCTCCGTCCCATTCGCAAATTGCTCAAGTCTCGCCACGTTGACCGGCGCATAAACTGTCTTCGACGAGTGAATAAAGCCACGCTTCGGCATCCGCCGAATCAGCGTCATTTGTCCGCCTTCGAAGCCGGCCTTGTACTTATGGCCTGACCGGGCGTACTGACCCTTTGTGCCGCGGCCGCACGTTTTCCCGTGTCCGGATGCCTCACCGCATCCCAACCGCTTGGTGCGATGCACGGCGCCGGGACGATTCTTAAGATCATGCAGATTCATGTTCAGTTACCAGATTTACGCCGTCTTTCTTGCGGCTTCGATAGATTCACGTGTCTTCAACCGCTCGAGAGCACCAATCGTGGCGCGCACGACATTGAGCGGGTTTGAGCTTCCCATGGATTTCGCAAGCACATCACGCACACCCGCGAGTTCAAGAACGGTTCGCATACCACCTCCGGCGATAACACCGGTGCCGGGCGATGCGGGCCGCATGAGGATATGAGCTCCACCGTACTTGTGTTCGATTTCATGAGGGATTGTCTTCTCCTTCATGGTGATCGGCACCAGACTGCGCTTGGCCGCGTCAGTGCCCTTCCGAATGGCATCCGCAACTTCATTCGCCTTGCCAAGAGCAAAGCCGACGCGGCCACTGCGGTCGCCAACAACAATAAGCGCACTAAAGCTAAAGCGGCGGCCGCCCTTGACGACTTTTGCGCAGCGATTCACGTGAATCACCCGCTCTTCGATGTCGCCGGGCTTCCTGGAAGCCTCTTTGTCTTTCTCACGAAAATTTGCCATAGGACTCCTGATCAAACTTAGAACTTGAGGCCTTCCTCACGCGCACTTTCAGCCAATGCCTTGACTCGCCCGCGGAACGAGAAACCGCCGCGATCGAAAACAACAGACTGAATACCCTTTTCCTTCGCCGCAGAAGCCGCCCGCTTCCCTAATTCCTTCGCTGCTGCCACGTCGCTCTTGCCTTTGTTACCCTTGGAAAGAGTCGTTGCCGCCGCGAGTGTCTTTCCTCCGAGGTCGTCGATGAACTGGACGTACATCTGGCGATTCGAAAGAAACACGCTCATGCGCGGGCGCTCAGCCGTGCCGATAACCTTCTTGCGAAGGCGCATGTGACGGCGCTTCCGGAAATCCTGTTTCGAATTAAGCTTCATATTAGGCCACTGCCTTTCCAGCCTTGCGGCGGACATGTTCGCCCTTATAGCGCACGCCTTTGCCCTTGTAAGGCTCGGCAGGGAAATATCCACGAATGATGGAACTGACCTGACCGACCAACTGTTTGTCGACCCCGCTCACCGTCAGCGCCGTACCCTCCGTGACCTTGATTGTGATTCCCTTGGGAATCTCAAAGTCGATCGGATGGGAGTAACCGAGGGCCAGAGTCAACTTCGTGCCCTGCTGAGCAGCCTTGAAGCCTACACCCTGAATCTCAAGATCCTTGGAATAGGCCTTCTGCACACCTTGGATCATGTTGGCAATCTGGGTGCGCCATGCACCCTGTAGCGCGCGAAGCCTGTCGTCATCCGTCCGGGGCTTCACTTCAACTTTGCCGTCGGCGACTTTAACGTCCAGCTGCTCAGGCACGTGAATGGTGAGCTCGCCCACCGGTCCCTTTGCGCTGACGGATCCGTCTTTGATTGTAACGGTTACGCCCTTCGGCACTTCAATGAGTTTATTTCCAATTCGCGACATATGCCTACCTGTTCGTTACCAGACGTAACACAGCACTTCACCACCGACTTTGGACTTCCTGGCGTCGCGGTCGGTCAGCAGTCCACGCGATGTGCTGATGATCGCGATACCTACTCCACCGACAACCCGGGGCATCTTGGCTCCGCCGGAATAGCGACGCAGACCCGGCTTGCTGACACGACGAAGGCCGCGGATGACCGGTTCACGGTCCTGACCATACTTCATATAGAGCTTAAGAGACTTGTGCGTGCCGTCCTTCTCGGACACGGCATCACGGATGAAGCCCTCAGCCTTCAAAATCTGGGCGATACTTTCACGCATCTTCGAGTGCGGCATCTGGACCGTCTCCAATCCGGCGGAGGCGCCGTTCCGGATGCGGGTCAGCATGTCGCTAATGGGATCATTGACGCTCATTGTCTTTATTCCTTACCAGCTGGCCTTGATCACGCCCGGGATCTTTCCTTCGGATGCGAGTTCTCGGAAACAAAGCCTGCACAGCTTGAACCGGCGCATATAGCCTCTGCGACGCCCACAGCGTCCACAACGATTGTAGCTACGCACCTTGAACTTGGGCGTACCACTTTGCTTTACCATCCATGAAGTCTTGGCCAACGTGAGTCCTCCTAAATCATTGCTCGAACGGCATGCCCATGAGCCGAAGGAACTCCTTGGCCTCTGCAGCATTCTTTGCGGTCGTCACAAACGTGATGTCCATACCCTGAACACGCTTGATGTGGTCAGGCTCGATTTCAGGGAAGATTCCCTGCTCTTTCAATCCGAGCGTGTAGCTGCCACGGCCATCGAAGGCCTTGCCGGAAATTCCACGGAAGTCGCGAATACGCGGCAGTGTAGCGGTGATCAACCGGTCCATGAACTCGTACATACGCTCGCCGCGCAGCGTGACCTTCGCACCGACTGGCATGCCTTCCCGAACCTTGAAGTTCGAGATGCTCAGACGGGCGTTCGTGATCAGGGGCTTTTGACCCGTGATACGCCCGAGGTCCTCGGCAACGGCCTTGAACGTGTCCTTGTCCACGCTGGACGGGATGCCCATGTTGACGACGATCTTGCTCAGGCGCGGAATCTGCATGACGTTCGAGTATTTTCCGGACTCGCGCAACTGACCCACGACCTGCTTCTTATATTTCTCACGAAGTCTCGACATAAGTTCCTTACCGCAATCAGGCGCTCTTCTTCGACGCGACCTTCTTTGCCTTTTCGCTTTCAACGAGACGGAGCTTCCCCAACGCAATGGGTGCTTCCTTCTCGACGATTCCGCCTTCAGGTTTCTCCTTGGTCTTGCGCATATGTCGTTTGACCAGGTTCAACCCTTCCACGACTGCGCGACCCTCCTCGCGCAGCACCTTGAGGACCTTGCCCTTCCGGCCGGCGTCATCGCCCCGGACAACAAGGACCGTGTCGCCGCTCTTCACATGAAACGTCTTGTATTTGGCCGCTCTCATCTAGATGACCTCGGGTGCAAGGGAAACGATCTTCATGAAGTTCTTGTCGCGCAGTTCGCGAGCCACCGGGCCGAAGATACGAGTGCCTTTCGGATTGTTCTCGTCATCGACGATTACCGCCGCGTTACGGTCAAAGCGGAGCAGCGAGCCGTCAGGACGGCGAAGCGCCTGCTTCGAACGGACGATCACGGCCGTATGAACTTCACCCTTCTTCACCATGGCGGTGGGAATCGAATCTTTCACAGCCACCTTAATGAGGTCACCCACGTGAGCAAACCGGCGGCGATGCCCAAGAATGTGGATGCATTGCAGCATCTTCGCCCCGGAATTGTCGGCCGGGTCCAACAAGGTCTTCATCGTAATCATTGTAGATTCCTTAAACGCTCGTCGGTGACTTGGAGAGAACCTCAACCAGGCGCCAACGCTTGAGCCGGCTCAAAGGCCGTGTTTCGGCAATCCGGACAGTGTCGCCAATCTTCGCTTCACCCTTCTCGTCGTGGGCGTAGCACTTCGTGCTGTCCGAAACTTCCTTGCCATAGACGGGATGACGAAGTCGACGCGAGACGCGGACGACGATCGTCTTCTGCATCTTATTGCTGACGACAACGCCTTCGCGCTCTTTGCGAATGCCACGCTCTGCAACTGTGCTCATGATTTCTTACTGGCCTCTTTGCTCTTCGAGCTGATGACGGTCTGGACACGGGCAATGTCGCGGCGCAGCTCACGCAACCGGGACGGCTTCTCCAACTGACCATAGGACTGCTGGACCCGCAGGTTGAAAAGTTCCTTCGAGGAGTCCGCCAGCTTCTGGCGAAGTTCCGCATCCGTAAGTTCTCTGATTTCCGCTGACTTCATCGAAATATTCCTTAAATATGCGCATGACGCTGCACAAAGCGCGTCGGTATCGGCAGCTTGCTCGCCGCTAGGCGAAACGCATCGCGAGCCATGCCTTCCGGTACGCCTTCGAGCTCGAACAACAGGCGGCCGGGCTTGACCACGGCAACCCAACCCTCAACGGGTCCCTTGCCCTTGCCCTGGCGAACTTCGAGAGGCTTCTTCGTGATCGGCTTGTCCGGGAAGACGCGGATCCACATCTTGCCTTTGCGCTTCATCGCGCGGCTGATCGCCACACGGCAAGCTTCGATCTGGATGCTCGTAATCCAATCGCGACCCAGCGACTGCAAACCGTACTCACCGAAAGCCAGGGAGTTTCCGGAGCGCGCGTTACCCTTGCGGGATCCACGCTGCTGCTTCCGGTACTTCACACGTTTAGGCATAAGAGGCATGTGTACCCTCCTTCGCGACCGGCGCGTCTTCCTTCTTGCAGATCCAGACCTTTACGCCGATCTTGCCGGCGACCGTATTGGCTTCCGAGAAGCCATACTGAACATTCGCGCGGAGCGTATGCAGCGGCACCTTGCCTTCACGATAGCCCTCACGGCGGGCGAGTTCCGAGCCACCGAGGCGGCCCGACGCTTGAACGCGAATGCCCAGTGCACCCATTTCCATCGCCATCTGGATAGCTCGCTTCAAGGCGCGGCGGAACAAGACACGACGTTCCAACTGGAGCGCAATGTTCTCGGACACCAACTGTGCGTTGAGGTCCGGATCCTTGACTTCCTTGATCTCGACGTAGATTTCTTTGCCAGTCATCTTCGCGATCTCCTCGCGAAGCTTCTCGATGTCAGCGCCCTTGCGACCGATCACGATGCCGGGCCTAGCAGTGAAAATCGTTACGCGTGCGCGATTTGCATAGCGCTCGATAATGATCTCGGGCACCGCTGCATCCTTAAGACGCTTCTTCACCGTTTCACGGATGCGAAGGTCCTCGTGCAGCAAGCCGCCGAATTGTTTCTTGTCGGAAAACCAGCGAGAGCGCCACTCTTTGTTGACGCTAACCCGGAACCCAATTGGATTTACTTTCTGTCCCAACGCCGTGCTCCTTTCGAGCCAAACTGCCTATTTTCCAGCCGGTTTCTTGTCAGTCAACACAATCCTGACATGACTCGTACGACGCAGGATCGGACTGGCACTCCCGCGTGCGCGTGGCCACCACCGCTTCATGTGGGGCCCTTCTTCAATCGCTGCCATCTTGACGACGAGATTGTCGGCAGAAAGGCTCGCATTGTTTTCAGCATTCGCAATGGCAGACTTCAACGTCTTCCCGATTTCCCGGGCAGCCTTGCGCTCGCTAAATTCCGTAATCTTGAGTGCGTCGGCCACGGACCGACCTTGAATCGCCCTGGCCAGATCACGCGCCTTCGACGGCGACATCCGCACATATTTTGTTACTGCAAAAACTTCCATATCAACCTCTTCACATTACCGCGCTATAGACGCACGATCTCCGGGCACGGGGTACTGACCCGCGCGCACATCCTGAACAACGGCTCCGGTAATCCGCGAGCGCACATCACGCGCTTCCGCATTCGCCACCGCCTTGCCGTCTCGCACGATCACGAAGCGCATACCGCTTCGCAGACCCACGTCAGAGCCCGCATTTAGGACCACCAAATTCAACTCTTCATTCACGTCTAGAACCGCCGCATCCACGATGCTCACATCGCTGCGTCGCGATCCATCACGCTCACTGGAATCTGACCGCCGTGATCGCTCACGCGTCCGATCCGATTCCGCGACTGCCTCAGCGAGACGGATGGTCAGGTCTTCGACCTGTTCCCTCAACCGGGCAATCTCCTGCTCCAACGCTACATTCTTGCCAGCTAGCGCTTCCGCCGCCAAGGCCGCCTCGCGATCACGAAGCGCCATTCCTTCATCGCCTGCTACGCAGACCTCACAATAGGTCCAAGCGACAAGAACCCTAACCGGCCAGCCACAGGGTTTACTCGTCCTGCGCACTCTCCACTACTTCAGTGCCACGGTCTTGTCTGTCGCGTTGCCGTGTTTGCGGAAGATGCGCGTAGGCGAGAATTCGCCGAGACGATGACCAACCATGTTTTCCGTCACAAAAACCGACTGGAATGACTTTCCGTTGTGGACTGAGAAGGTGTGACCGATGAACTCGGGCATGATCATGGAACGACGCGACCAAGTCTTGATCGGACGCTTCGACCCGCTGCGGTTGAGTGCATCCACCTTCTTCAGCAACTTGGCGTCAACAAAAGGACCCTTTTTAATGGAACGGGACATGGATTACTTTCTCCGCTGGATAATGAAGTTCTTCGAGCCCTTGCGACGATTGCGGGTCTTCTTGCCCTTCGTCTGCTGGCCCCAGGGGGTCCGAGGATGGCCGCCGCCCGAACTGCGACCTTCGCCGCCGCCCATGACGTGGTCAATAGGATTCATCGCTACTCCGCGCACTGTCGGTCGGATGCCCAACCAGCGCTTACGGCCGGCCTTGCCCATGATGATGTTCTGGTGGTCGATGTTGCCGACCTGACCCACCGTTGCATAGCAGTTGACATTAATGAGCCGGATTTCTCCCGAAGGAAGGCGTACATTTGCGTATTCACCTTCGCGGGACATGATCTCCGCGGCCATACCCGCACCGCGGACGATCTTGCCACCGCCTCCGGGTGAGAACTCAATATTGTGAACCTGGACACCGAGGGGAATGCTCGAAAGCGGAAGCGCATTGCCCTCCGTCGGTTCAACCTTTGGACCACTTACGAGAACATCGCCGACCTTCAGGTTCGCCGTTGCGAGAATATAACGCTTCTCGCCGTCGGTGTAGTGGAGCAGCGCGATTCGAGCGGAGCGATTCGGATCGTATTCGATCGTTGCAACCTTGGCGGCGATGCCGTGTTTGTCGCGCTTGAAGTCGATCCGGCGATACTGCTTCTTATGACCGCCGCCCTGATGACGAACGGTAATGCGGCCGTACATATTACGGCCCGAGTTCTTCTTCAAGGGCTCGATGAGGGAACGCTCCGGCTTGTCAGCCGTGATTTCCGCAAAATCGGGCAACACAGCGAAGCGCCGTGTCGGAGTATATGGTTTGAATGATTTCAGGCCCATGGTCGTAAATCCTTACGTCAGCTCGATCTTGTCGCCCTCTTTGAGCGTCACCACTGCACGCTTCCAACTCGGGGCGTGGCCAATCCGTCCGCGGCGATCGCGCTTCATCTTGCCGTCACGGTTGATGGTATTCACTTTGGTCACCTTGACGCGGAACAACTGTTCCACAGCGGATTTGATCTCCACTTTGTTGGCGCCGGGATGTACCTGGATGAAGTATTTGTTCTCCGTCTCAGAAAGGCGTGCTCCCTTTTCCGTCAACATGACGCGCTGGATGATATTCTGCGGCTGTTTCATTAGGCGCTCTCCTTCACATCGCCACGCATACGTGACTCGAGATGCGCGAGCGCGGACTTGCTGATGATCAATTTGCCGCTGTTCAACATCTGGTACACATTGACATCGGCCGAGTTGACCACGGAAGCCGTCGTCACGTTGCGCGAAGCGCGCCGGATCTCAGGCGAAACCTTGTCGAGCACGACCAGTGCTTTGCGATCCACATTGAGCCCCCTGAGGGCGCTCACAAAATCCTTGGTCTTCGGCTGTGCAATCGAGAAATCCTCAACGACGAGCACCTCGCCGGCCGCTACGCGATCGCTGAACGCACGGCGCAATGCCATGCGAGCCACGCCCTTGACGATTCGCTTGCCGTAGTCGCGAGGTTTGGGTCCAAACACGACACCACCGCCGCGCCAGATCGGCGACTGGCGATAGCCAGCTCGAGCCTGGCCTGTGCCCTTCTGCTTCCATGGCTTCTTGCCGCTGCCCGCGACTTCGCCCTTGGTCTTTGTCGATGCCGTGCCTGCGCGCTGATTCGCACGCAGGGCCACGACAGTCTCCTTTAGGGCCTGTGTGCCACGCCCCTTGACCAGCAAGTCATCGGCAATCTCAACGCTGCCAACCGACTGCCCCTGCATATTTGATACGGAGAGCTTCATGATTACGCCTTTGCCGACTTCTTGATTGCCTTGCGAACGATCACCAGTCCGCCCGTCGGCCCGGGAACTGCACCCATGACAAGTATGACATTGTCATCAGGACGAACCTGCACGACCTTGAGATTCTGGGTTGTAACGCGAACATTGCCCATATGACCGGGCATGCGCTTGTTCTTGTTGATACGCGCGGGCCATGTACGCTGACCTATTGCGCCGATACGGCGGTGAGACATATGACCGTGCGTCTGGGGACCGCCACCCATGCGATGACGCTTCACTACGCCCTGAAATCCCTGTCCCTTCGTCACTCCGATGATGTCCACGAACTTGGTATCATTAAAGATGCCGACATCAATCGTGCTTCCGGGCTTGAGGTCTTCCCCATCTTCCAGACGAAAATCGCGAAGTATGAACTTGGGCTCTGCGCCCGCCTTCTTAAAATGCCCCAACTGCGCCTTTGACAGCCGGGATGCCTTTTGGTCCTGAAAACCTACTTGAACAGAGTTCACACCGTCAGCTTCAGCGGTCTTCCGCTGAACGACGACGCAAGGGCCGGCTTCAATGACCGTCACGGGCAACAAACGACCTGCGTCGTCGTAAACCTGCGTCATTCCTATCTTTTTTCCAATCAATCCACGCATGGCTATCCTCAGATCTTGATGGTGATATCTACACCCGCCGGTAAGTTCAGCTTCTTCAATTCGTCCACGGTCTTGATCGTGGGCTCGATGATGTCGAGAAGGCGCTTGTGCGTGCGCATCTCGAACTGCTCCATCGACTTCTTGTCAGAATGCGGACTTCTGTTCACGGTGAAACGAGACATCCTTGTCGGAAGCGGAATGGGACCTGCCACACGGGCTCCGGTGCGCTTTGCCGTCTCAACGATGTCACTCGCGGACTGATCCAGGACGCGATGATCGTATGCTTTGAGTCTGATTCTTATTCTCTGACCATTCATAGGCTACCGATTCAGTATGGCTTGTTGAAGGTTCTCGGGTACGACTTCGAAGCTGTGAGGCTCCATGCTGTAACTCGCCCGCCCACGGGATACAGACCGCAGGGACGTGGAATAGCCGAACAGCTCGGCAAGGGGAACATCAACCTTAATGGTCTGTGTTCCGTTGCCAGCGACCATCTCGTGGACCCGCCCGCGGCGACCGTTCACGTCGCCGAGCACGTCACCAAGATGTTCGTCAGGCGTCACAATCTCCACCCGCATCACGGGCTCCAGCAAAGTAGGCTTCGCAGCACGAACCGCATCACGGAAAGCCATGATGGCAGCAGTGCGGAATGCGACCTCGGTCGAATCGACAGGGTGCGCAGCCGCATCAGCAACGGTTATGCGAAGATCAATGAGGGGATAGTTGCATAGGATGCCCGTCACCAGCGCATCCTTCAGACCCTCGATCACGGCGTCGCGGAATTCTGCCGGGAGTTTCGCCGGACTCAATTCCGCGGCGATCTCCACACCGGCGCCACGCGCCAAGGGCTCTACACTCAAAGCGATGGACGCAAACTGCTTCTTTCCGCCGATTTCGCGATCAAAAACATGGGAGGCCTGTCCCGGCTGAAGGATGGATTCGCGATACGCCACCATGGGCTTGCCGGCATTTGCCTGCACTCGGAACTCCCGAAGCATCCGATCCTTCAGGATCTCCAGATGCAACTCACCCATACCACTGATGATCGTCTGGCCAGTCTCGGCATTCGCAGACACGCGGAAGGTAGGATCCTCATCCGTAAGTGCAACAAGCACCTCATTCAGCTTATCGCGATCAGCCTGCGTTTTGGGCTCGATAGCCATGGCGATAACCGGCTCCGGGAACGTGATTCGTTCAAGGACGATCGGCTGATTTTCGGAGCAAAGAGTGTCACCCGTGGTAACACTCTTCATTCCGGCGATGGCGCCAATTTCGCCCGCGTAGAGAGTCTCCACGTCTTCGCGCTGGTTTGCGTGAATTCGAAGGATTCGCGAAAGCCGGTCACGCTTGCGCGTCCGGGGATTAAATACGTTAGCGCCCTTCTTCAGCATTCCAGAATAGACGCGAACGTAAACCAGCTTCCCGACGTATGGATCATTGGCAATCTTGAAGGCAAGGGCCGCCAGAGGTTCGAAATCGCTGGTCTTGCGCGTGATGGCTTCGGCATTCTTCAGGTCATGTCCTTCGACGTCAGCAATGTCGAGAGGTGATGGGAGATAGTCGACCACGGCGTCCAAAAGGGGCTGAATGCCCTTGTTATGGAGGGCAGACCCACAGAGCACCGGCACCATTTGGCCAGCAACGGTGAGCCGACGTATCGCGGCCTTGAGGGAATCCGCCTGAATATCCGCTTGCTCCAGATACTGCTGAAGGATGTGCTCGTCCTTCTCGGCAACGGTCTCAACGAGTGTCGCCCTCGCCTTTTCTGCCGCGGCCCTGAGTTCTTCCGGAATCTGGACCCAGACAGGTGTCTCGGCAGTGTCTTCGTCAACGAACTTCACCGCGCGCATGGCGAGAAGATCCACCACACCACAGAACTCAGCTTGGGAGCCCCATGGGATCTGCACGGCAACAACAGGAGCTCCGAGACGCTCCTTGATATTGCCGATTACCCATTCAAAGCGGGCACCTGTGCGGTCAAGCTTGTTGATGAAGGCGATGCGCGGGACATGGTACTTGTCGGCCTGGCGCCAGACAGTCTCGGACTGCGGCTGAACTCCCGCAACGCCACAGAATACGCCGATCGCACCATCAAGCACGCGAAGGGAACGCTCGACTTCCGCTGTGAAGTCCACATGCCCAGGGGTGTCAATAATGTTGATCTGGTGATCATTCCAGGAGCATGTGGTGGCTGCGCTGGTAATCGTAATACCGCGCTCCTGCTCCTGAATCATCCAGTCCATCGTGGCAGTACCTTCGTCGACCTGCCCGATCTTATGGACCCGACCCGTGTAGAAGAGCATCCGCTCCGTGGTCGTCGTCTTACCGGCGTCGATATGGGCCATGACGCCGATGTTGCGAATCAAGGCAAGCGGACGCCTTCTCCCGTCTGCTTCTCGGCAGTCGGAAGATGGACACTTCTCTTCTTTCGCTTTGTCGGCCACAGCCACCATGTCGATTCCAGATCACGCTCACCAGCGGTAATGCGCGAATGCCTTATTTGCTTGAGCCATCTTGTGCGTGTCGTCCCGCTTCTTGATGGCGTTACCTTGATTCTTGTGTGCGTCCAGCAGCTCGAGCGCGAGCGCCTTCTGCATCGATATGCCCTTGCGCGCCTTTGCAAACATGATGATCCAGCTCATCGCAAGCGCGGCCTGACGATCAGACGGAACTTCGATCGGCACCTGGTACGTCGCACCACCAACGCGGCGCGACTTGACCTCAAGGCGCGGCTTGACGTTCTCAAGCGCGACCTTGAACACTTCAATCGGGTCCTGCTTCGTCTGCTCTGCGACTTGATCGAACGCGCCGTAAACGACCTTTTCGGCAATGGACTTCTTGCCGCGCTCCATCACGCGTGCAATCAACCTGCCGACGATCGGATCCCCGAACTTCAAGTCGGGAAGCATTGGCCGTATTTCTGCTCTGCGCCGTCTCATGCTAAATCACCCTACTTCTTGGCCGTGGCTGCTGCCGCGGCACCTTCTTTTGGACGCTTGGTTCCGTACTTCGAACGACTGACTCGACGCATGCCCCAGCTCGGCTGGTCATTCACGCCTGCACAATCGAGGCTGCCGCGGACAATATGATAGCGAACACCAGGCAAGTCCTTCACGCGGCCGCCGCGGACAAGAACCATGCTGTGCTCCTGCAGATTGTGACCGACGCCGGGAATGTAAGCCGTGACTTCAACGCCGTTTGTGAGGCGTACGCGCGCAATCTTCCGGAGCGCGGAGTTCGGCTTCTTCGGTGTCATCGTCTTGACGAGCAGACAGACACCGCGGCGCTGCGGGCAATCCTGCAGCGCAGGCGATTTGCTTTTCTTTCGCGAGGGATTACGTCCCTTCCGCACCAGTTGATTAATAGTCGGCATACGATTTCCTAACCCAGGACAGCAAGAGCGCGGGACACTATCAAAGCGTGCCGACCCTTGACAACAACAACCTCATATCACCTGTGAATTTTTTTGCTCCGGCAGCTTATCGCCCAGCAATTCCTCTGCGGATATCGGCTCGGCTAGCGGTACGAGCTTGATATTGCGGTACATACCGAAGCCGGTACCGGCGGGGATCAAATGACCCATGATCACGTTTTCCTTGAACCCGCGCAGGTAGTCGACACGCCCGAGCGTCGCCGCATCGGTCAGTACGCGCGTTGTATCCTGGAATGACGCCGCGGAGATAAAGCTCTCTGTTTCCAGCGAGGATTTCGTGATGCCCAGCAGCACGGGAGACGCCTCGGCCGGGCGCTTGCCCTCTGCCATGGCCTTCTCGTTGACATCAAGGAACGCCTGCTTCTCGATCTGCTCGCCCCACAGGAATTCGGTGTCTCCGGAATCCGTGATGCGGACCTTGCGGAGCATCTGGCGCACGATGATCTCAATGTGCTTGTCGTTGATTTCGACGCCCTGCAGGCGATACACGGTCTGCACTTCGTTGACCAGGTACTCCTGCAACTCCTGCGGACCGCAAACTTCAAGGACTTCTTGGGGAACAACAGGTCCTTCCGTAAGCTGCTGGCCCTTGCGAACATGATCGCCGCGGAACACGACGACGTGCTTGCCCATCGGGATCAGATGCTCTTCTTCGTCACCCGTCACGGGATCTTTGACGACGAGCTTGCGGCGACCGCGCGCGGTGCCACCCATCTCAACAATACCGTCGATACGTGCAATTTCCGCAGCGTCCTTCGGACGCCGGGCTTCGAACAACTCCGCCACACGCGGCAGACCGCCCGTGATGTCCTTCGTGCGAACAACCTTACGCGGTGTCTTGGCAAGCATCGCACCGGGGGTCACATCCTGACCCTTCTGAACAATCACATGTGCGCCGGCAGGAATGGAGTAGTAGCTCAAAACCTTCTTGGATGAAGGATCCTTGAGCACAATCTGCGGATGCAGATCTTCCTTGTGCTCCAGAACGACGGTTCCTTCGAGGCCGGTGGACTCGTCCACCTCGCGCTTCACGGTGACGCCTTCAATGAAGTCATGGAAGTCGATGACACCCTGCACTTCGGAAAGAATCGGCACGTTGTACGGATCCCACTTCACGAAGCTTTGGCCCTTCTTGACCGTGGCACCATCGGTCACAGAGAGTACTGCGCCGATAACCGTCGTGTACCGCTCGAGTTCTCGACCGTCTTTGTCGTAAATGCCGACCACGCCGTTCTTGTTCAGCACCACGTAGTTGCCGTCCTGCGACTGCACCGTACGCATATCCTGATAACGAACAATACCATCGTGCTTTGCAATAATCTGCGGCTGCTTGAATACGGAGCTCGCGGCGCCACCGATATGGAAGGTACGCATTGTGAGCTGCGTTCCAGGCTCACCGATCGACTGGGCTGCGATGATGCCCGTGGATTCGCCGAGCGCCACCGGCTTGCCGGTCGCGAGGTTGCGTCCGTAGCAGCGAGCGCATGCGCCACTGCGCGATTCGCACGTCAGCACGCTGCGGATACGGATTGATTCGAGACCGGACTTGCCGATGCGCTGCTGCGCTTTCTCGTCAATCTCCTGCCCTGCGGCGACGATAATTTCCTTCGTACCTGGATCGCGGATATCGTCCAGCGCCGTGCGCCCGAGAATACGCGAACTGAGCGGAACGAGTTCTTCGTCACCTTCATAGATGGCTTTGATCTCGATGCCGTTGAGCGTATTGCAGTCCTGCTCGACGATGATGATGTCCTGGGCCACATCAACGAGCTTGCGCGTAAGGTATCCGGAGTCGGCTGTCTTCAGCGCTGTGTCGGCGAGACCCTTGCGGGCGCCGTGCGTCGAGATGAAGTACTCAAGCACGCTCAAGCCTTCGCGGAAGTTCGAAAGAATCGGACGCTCGATGATTTCGCCTGACGGCTTGGCCATCAAGCCACGCATACCGGCCAACTGACGGATCTGCTGGCGATTACCGCGCGCGCCCGAGTCCACCATGATGAACAGCGGGTTCACGTCATCGCGGCCTTCGTTGAATTCGAGGGCGCTGAACATGACCTTGGAAATTTCTTCCGTGGCGTGCGTCCAGACGTCGATGATCTTGTTGTAACGTTCGCCATCCGTGATGATACCCTTGCGGTACTGGGCCTCTACATCAGCGATCTGCTGGCGAGCGGCCGAGATCGCACGGCTCTTGTCCTCAGGGATGATCATGTCGATCATACCGATTGAAACACCTGCGCGCGTGGCATGTTCGAATCCCAGCGCCTTCAAGCGGTCGAGGCAACGTACTGTTTCCTGGTGGCCTGTCGTCTGGTAGCAGCGGAAGATGATCTCTTCGAGCCGCTTCTTTGTGATCACCTGGTTGTTGAAGCCCAATGTGTCCGGCCAGATCTCGTTAAAGAACACGCGGCCCACCGTCGTGGTAATGACGGCCTTCTTCGAGTCGCCGTAGATCGTCTCACGCTGGTAGTCAGGATTCTTGAAGCGAATGCGGTCGTGGACCTTGAATGCGCCTTCGGCGAAGGCAGTGTGAACTTCTGCGTTGTCAGCAAGAATCGGAAGATGCTCGATCTCCTCCACCGCGGGCTTGGGCTGGCGGCGACGGAGACGCTCACGCTGCGAATCGATCGTCAGGTAATAGCAACCCAAAGCAATGTCCTGGGTCGGCGTCGTGATCGGCTTGCCACTCGACGGCGAGAAGATGTTGTTGGGAGCAAGCATCAGGAGTCGGGACTCCAACTGCGCCTCGATGGAAAGCGGGACGTGCACGGCCATCTGGTCACCGTCGAAGTCAGCGTTATACGCCGTGCAAACGAGCGGGTGGATTCGAATGGCTTCACCCTCGATGAGGACCGGCTCGAACGACTGGATCGACAAACGATGCAGCGTCGGAGCGCGGTTAAGCATGACGGTGTGACCCTTGGTCACCTCCTCGAGAATATCCCAGACTTCATCAGCCTCACGCTCGATCAACTTTTTCGCGCTGCGCACGGTATGGACAATGCCCATTTCCTTCAGGCGGCGAATAATGAACGGTTCGAAAAGGACCAAAGCCATCTTCTTGGGAAGACCGCACTGGTTCAAGCGAAGGTCGGGGCCGATCACGATGACCGAACGACCTGAGTAGTCCACGCGCTTGCCGAGCAGGTTCTGGCGGAAACGACCTTGCTTGCCGCGCAGCATGTCACTCAGGGACTTGAGCGGGCGATTGCCGGCGCCAGTGACGGCGCGGCCGTGACGTCCGTTGTCGAACAGCGCATCGACGGCTTCCTGCAACATGCGCTTCTCGTTGCGGATGATGACG